>NZ_NUEU01000085.1:0-34752 GCF_002556365.1 Bacillus sp. AFS002410 | reverse complement strand
AGACTCCATTCTACTCGACTTGTTGAATAAAAGATTTATTAATCTTAGTATTCATTTTCAATTCATATCTTTTTAATTATTTGTAGAGTATTTGTTTGGGTTCTTACGTTTTCTACTATTAAAAAGCAATCCTCTCATAATCTATTGACTTAGAGTTTACTCTAAACAATATAATAAAAAAAAGATATGAAAAATTACTGTAATTAGTAAAAAATTGTGTCTTTATCATCATATGGTTCAGATGGAAAATTCGATTTGATTAATGTAATCAGTGATTTTTTCTATTAAATATTTAGATAATAGAAAGGGATAGAACAACAAATTTAGTAAAATAGAAATAAAAATGTTTGGAGTCGGTAATATGGAGCAGTCAAATAAAGCGTTTAGTGACACATTAGTAAAATCATTAAGAGGAGAACGTGGTCATCTTCCTATCAAGAATGCTTTGTTGGATATAGACATGGATCTTGCTGGAAAAAGAATAGAGGAGTTACCTTATACTATTTATCAATTAGTCAAACACATGACATACTGGCAAGAATTCCTCATATTATTCGCACAAGGTGAGAGGCCTAAATTACCTTCTGATGTGAAAGAAAGCTGGCCTGTTGAAGAAGGACCTAGTAATGAGGAAGAGTGGAAACAGATTATTCAGCATTTTCTTCAAGGGATAGAACAGGCATGTACGATTGCCCAAACTGTTCAATTGGACAAATCATTAGAGAAATGGCCAGGCGAATCCCCAGGTGGTGTACTACGCAATATTGCATCACACAACTCCTATCATTTAGGTGAAATCGTACTAATACGCAGATTATTTAGTGCTTGGCCACCACCAACCGGAGGATATCCTGCCTAAACTTTAGATCAACAGTGAGTTCATGGAAGCCAATTGAAATTCACTATAAAGGTTAGTTGAGTCAACAATTGGGGGGGCATTTCATTAGTTCATTATGACTAACGTATATGTTCGTTTTATAAGGACAACTAGTTAAATTACTAGTTGTCCAATTTTTTTATGGTCTTATGATTAAAGTAGTTGGAGTGGTAGCAGAAGTATCAAAGAAGCATGCAGGTTTCATTGTGAATGTAGATCATGCAACTTCAACGGATTACCTCGACTTCATTCGATCTATGCAAGAAACGGTGAAAAATAAATAAAAATTGATATTGAAACAGAAGGGAAAATTCTTGGTGAGGAATATCAAAAAGAAGATCGTTGAGAGAAACAAGGCTGGGCAAGTTATTGGCATATAAGAATTATGCGCGAACTAAATCTTGATTCCAATGAAGCAATTGAGTACGCAAAGCTTAATGCAGGAGTAATTCAGCCGTCAAAAACAAGCATTAATCCCTATAATTTAGGTTTAAGAATGTTTGAAGATATTGAAGAGAGATATAATAATCCAACAAAAGAAATGCAAGAATTAGGCGTTAAACCTGGCATCGGAAGAGAAAAAATGTTTGAAGTACGAGAATTAGAATCTTTTAGTTCATTTATTCGAAACTACTTAACTAAAGATCTTGTCATGCGAGAAGATATGTATTTATTCCAACGACAAGGTAAGGAATATAAGTTATCGATTAGGCATGGGAAAATGTAAGAGATCAAAATTATGGAATTAGATGTAATTATGTAGAGAAGGTAATACCTTTTATTCATCAGTTGTGTGGTAGAGTCGTACATTTAGTGATGAATATTGAGAATAGGACTGTGTTGTTTAGCTATGATGGGAAGAATATTCATCGGAAGTTATATTTAGACCACCTTTAAAAGGTGGTTTTTTTGTATGAATTGCTTGCTAATTTAACCAGTATTCAACTTGAATTCTGAAATAAAATGGTCGACCTAATGTAAATATTAAATCTAAAATAATGTAAATTGCTCTGATTCCACTTTCTTTTTCTTTGTGGATTTTTTCTTTTCTATTATTTGTTTCGGAGTATTATTTACTTGAACAGCTATTTTTACTGCACTAACATAATTGTGCTCATTTTCGCAATTTGGACAGATGTATATTTGTTTGTTAATGCGTGAGTCAGCCAGTTTCATGCGTTCTTCTTTTGACATTCCTATATTTTTAGCACATGGCCCACAAATTTTCTCCATTACTTCATCCCCTTTATAAAATATCTGTAATAACTTAAATAAATATCTATTTTATTGTTTTTAATCGACTTAAGAATTAATTATACCATGCCTTAATTAACTATACTTCAAAATACTAATATTAAAAAAGCAGCCACTGGCTGCTCTATTTAATAACTTACGTATGTGTTTGTTGAATAAATTGTTTTTTAATCTTTGCCTTCATTTTCAATACTTTTTTTAAAAATTATTTGTACAATTTTTGTTTGTGTTCTAACTTTTTCTACTATTAAAAGGCAATCCTAATAATTCCTAAGATGCTAATAAACTCTCTTACATCTATATAAATCTCATATTTCTACATTTTACAAACAAGCTTCTAATGCAAGTTTCATCATTTTATCGAATGAAGTTTGTCTTGCTTCAGCACTAATCTCTTCATGAGTAACTAAAGAATCTGAAATTGTAAGTAAAGAAGCTGCGTTCTTTCCTAATACTTTCGCATTATGGAATAGTGCATAGCTTTCCATTTCTGTACAAATACATTTATGGTCATTATAAAAATCAACAAAATTTGGAACTGAACTTTCATAATAAAATACATCACTTGAATGTATTCTTCCTTTAATTATCGGAGTATTAATCTGTTTTGCAGTTTCTTCAATTTTATTTGTTAAGGTTTCGCAAGGGTACTGGATGTCACCTTCTACGCCTGCTTGAGTTTTTGCAAATGTTGATTGGCTCCAAGCACTATCTACAAGCACGATATCATGAATGTTTAGTTCATCTGTATAAGCACCCGCACTACCAACGCGGATAATATTTTCTACATCATAAAATTTATATAATTCGTATGAATAAATTCCTATACTTGGCATTCCCATACCAGATCCCATTACAGATATTTGTTTACCTTTATAAGTTCCTGTATAGCCAAACATATTACGTACAGTATTAAATTGAGTTGGATTTTCTAGATAAGTTTCCGCAATATATTTCGCGCGTAGTGGATCCCCTGGCATTAAAACTGTTTTTGCGATTTCTTCTGTTTTAGCAGTATTATGTGGTGTTGTCATATTATCATCTCTCCAATTCTACTCTTTTTATTTACTTAACTAACAATACCTATACAACTCATATTCTTCCTTTTTCGCATGTCAATTAATCTAAAGCTGATCATTCTTTCTTAATATGTTTTCGCTTACAAAATAAAACAAGAACAACAAGTTCCTAAAGTTTAAAATTGTACCATGAAATATAGTTGTATACTTAGTTGTCTAATTCGATACAACTAAATTATATTTCAACATAATATAGAAAGCAATAACAACTTAAACTTTCGCATTTTTTTAATTGTATTTTCCCTTTTCACTTAAGAGACAAGATTGCGAATAATTCATAACTCGATATAATAATTATAAGGAGTGTTGTTATGTCCGTTGAAAATAAAAAAAAATTACCTTTGTATGTAGAGATTTATGAAAAATTATTTAAACTAATCAATGAGGGAGTCTATCCAATTGGAAGTAAGCTACCTTCAGAACCAGAACTTTCTAAGATGATGAATGTTAGTAGAATGACATTAAGGCAAGCATTGGGTTTACTAAAAGAGGACGGATATATTGAAACAATCCATGGGCAAGGGCACTTTATAAAACAAAATGTGAATATAAGAAGTGTTGGCCTAGAAAAAATTGAAAATACTGTTTTTCAATGCTGTACAGAAACAATTGATGATATAGATGCTTCTATTGAAGTTAGTTTTTCGGACGATTATGATTACATTAAAAGGATCTTTAATAAAGATTCAGCAGTGATGATTAGGTTTAATAGATGGTACAAGTCTAAAAATAAACTTGTCGCACATGCTTTTACAATGTTCCCAAGTGAAACAGCTTCCCAATATCAAATGAATCTTAACGATCAACAGAGTGTATTAAAAATACTTGAAGAAGATATTTATATGCTAATACATTCATCGACAATCGAAATAAAATTTACAGAATCAGTTCTTCCTTCTTCAAACTATGAATTACGTTCAAATAATAATTTATTCGTATTATTAATTGAAAATCTATATAACTCAATGGGGAATATTGTACTTAAAAATAAGATTTATATCCCAATCGAACTTAGTTCAATAAAAATTAATCGAATAAACAAATAGTGGAATAAGCGATTTATAAAAAATTAGTATAAATGAAGAAGTGCAAATGAAAGCTTCAGAACGATTATATTAAAAGTTCTGAAGGGATGAATTTAAAACGAAAATCGAAAATCTAGCCACCTTTTTAGGTGGTTTTTTTGTGCATCAGGAAATTTTTAATTAACTAAATATGGATTTATTCTTTTAGTAAATAATTTACCGGTAATATTTAGTGGTTATAAACAATAGAATTTGATAAAGCTCTGCAGTTAAACTGTTGTTTTGTTGAAATTTTTAGAAAAATTAGAAAAAAGATATTGAAAGCATTTACAGTATCTGTTAACATACAAATATAATCAGTAAATAAATTAGTAAATATAAAATAAAAATCACTAAAATATTACGTAAAGAGGTTCATAATATGGCTACTATTAAAGATATAGCAAAACTTTCTCAAGTGTCACCAGCTACTGTATCAAGAGTATTAAATAATGATCAAAAGATTACAGTTTTAGAAGAAACGAGAGAACGTATAATACAAGCTGCAAAGGAATTAGGGTATAAGACAGTTTTAGAAAGGCGAGTTGAACAGCAGGAATCAGATAAGCCAGGGATTAGTGTTGGGATTTTACTTTCTAAAACTTTGGAAGAAGAAATGGCTGATCCATACTTCCTAACAATTAGACAAGGAGTAGAAGAGGAATTACTGAACCAAGGTATTTCTTCGACTTTCATGTTTAGGTGGAATGATATTGGTTCAAATCATCTATTTAAAGATTTAGGTGGGATTATAATAGTTGGGAAAATTAGTGAAAGGGCATTCAAAGCTATTAGCGATAACATTGAAAACGTAGTCTATATCCATCATTCTCCAGATGAAGATTTATATGATTCAGTTGTCATAGATTTTGTTAAATCTACAGAAACCGCATTGATGCATTTATTTGAGCGAGGATATAAGCGAATAGGTTATATAGGTGGAGTGGATATTGAATATTTGAAAAATGAGACAGTTGTTATTGAAGATAAACGTCTCACAACATATGAAACACTGATGAAAGAAAGAGGGATATATAACCAAAAATATACATTTATTGGGGAATATTCCATGTCACAAGGGTATGAGTTAATGAAAAAGGCTATCCAACAAAAGGAACTGCCGGAAGCTTTCTTTATTTCGAGTGATCCAATGGCAATAGGTGCATTAAGAGCACTCCAAGAAGCAAATCTTTCAGTTCCAAATGATATAGCAATTGTTAGTTTCGATGATATTGAGTTGGCAAGTTTTGCAAGTACGCCATTAACAACTGTGAAAGTATTTACAAAAGAGATGGGGCAAACGGGAGTGAAGCTGTTACTCGACCGGATTAACGGAAGGGATATTCCTTTAAAAGTAACGGTCCCAACAAAATTAATAGTCAGAGAAAGTAGTGGTGGCGTTTGAAAGAAGATCATTATTGGAGGTGGTTTTATGTAGAGATAGATTAGTAGTTACATAGTTTTCTAATGTTTAACATTAGTTATTTCTTAACCAACATTCTAGCATTTTGTCTTAAAGTGGTTACTTTAGTGAATATGAGAGTTTGCAATTTGTAATTATTTTATAAAAAATCTTAGGGAGAGATTTAATAGTGGTGAAGAAAAAGTCCTTTTTAATAATATTTATGTTACTACTCGTCTTTTCGACTACTTTAGCCGGATGTAATAATTCGAAAGAAGCTTCAACTGATAAAAACGGAAATAAACAAGTGACTTTGCAGTACTGGGCTTCATGGGCACCAGGTTCTGAAGAAGAGAAAAAAACGAAAGAGCAAATTCAAAAATTTGAAGATGAGCATCCAAATATTAAGATTAATACTCAAGTTATTACGTTCGATGCTCTTCATGATAAATTAGTAGCAGCAATTAGTGGTGGTGCAGCTCCAGATTTAAGCTGGGGGTTAAGTGAATGGTATGGAGAGTTTAACAAAATGGGTGCTCTGCAGGATTTAACTCCTTATGTAAATGCTTGGGTTGATAAAGATAAAATTTATCCGAATGTAATGAAAGCCCTAACATTCGAAGGGAAGGTTACTGCTCTACCTCAATATTTGGGAATTCGAGCACTTTTATACCATGAAGATATGTTAAAAGCAGCTGGGGTTCAAGAACCTCCAAAAACCTTTGACGATTTAATTAAAGTAGCAGGTGATATTAAAAAAGCTACTGGTAAACCAGCTTTCGGTATAGCTGGTGCAGGAGTGCGCTCGCCTCAAGAGCTACTTGCATACTTAGCTTCAAATGATCTTAAGATTGCTGAGAAAATGGATGATGGCAAATTCAAAAATACTTGGAAAGATAATCCCGATCAACTTGCAAAAGCAGCAGACGTTTTTAAATTTTATCAAGAAATGCAAGATAAAGGCGTAATTCCAGCGGATGCGAAAGCATGGGGATGGGAAGAAGAAGATACTAACTTCTCTCTTGGGCAGTATGCAATGGTCGTAAATGGGCCATGGATTGAAGATCGAGCAAAAGAAAATCCTAAAGAGATGAAAGATGTAAAAGTAGCAGCTCCTCCTTATAAGGAAAAACCAGCAACATTCCTAGAAATTAGTCCTCTATATTTATACAAAAACAGTAAACATCCGAAAGAAACATGGGAATTTGCAAGCTATATTTTAGGAAAAGAATGGCAATCTAACATTCGTCCGACTAATTCTCCACGTACAGATGTTGTCAACGATAGCCAGTGGGGTAAAGGTTTTACTGACTTAGCGTCAACTGGTGTAACATATCCTGAAATTTCTTTAGGTGGCGTTACAAAAAGTATGGAGGATGCACTTGCAAAGTCATTATTGCAAAAGCAAAGTCCTAAAAAAGTTGCAGAATGGTTGTCAGATCAAATTAATAGTGATTTACAGAAATCAGGCGAACTTAGCGGTAAATAAATACGTTTAAGGAGTAGCAAGTATTGTATAGTCGTGCAAGCAATACTTGCTCTTTTATTACTTATAATCATTCATTTAACATCCGTATCGAAAGTGGGGGTACATACTCTTGAACATAGAATCTAAGCAAGTTAATAAAGAATTTGGATTAAAACAAGAAAAGGTGAAACGGGGACTTTCAAAAGAAAAGAAGAATATGTTTCAAGCTTATTTATTTATATTTCCTGCGATACTTTTCTTTCTTGCCTTAATTGCATTGCCTCTGATCAATGTCGTGTGGGATAGCTTCCATTTTAAAAACCTCGTTAGTACTTTAAAAACTTCCTTTTCGGGATTGGAAAATTATAAAAATGTTATTCATGATGAAAATTTTACTAAGGCACTTTCCAATACGACCATCTGGACTGTACTTTCTGTAGCTGGTGAGTTTATTTTAGGTTTAATTTCTGCAGTAGCCTTAAATCAAAAGTTAAAAGGAAGAGCGATTTTTAGAGGATTAATTATTATACCTTGGGTTGTTCCAATTGTCATTGCTGGAACGACTTGGATCTGGATGTTAACACCTGACTATGGAATTATTAATTTTCTTCTTACTAAGTTTGGGATATTAGATAAACCGTACTATTGGTTAGGTGAATTAAATTCAGCATTGCTAACAGTAACCTTTGTTAATATTTGGAGAAGTTTTCCGTACTATACCATTTGTTTACTAGCTGCAATGCAATCGATTCCTAAAGAATTATTAGAAGCAGCAGCGATTGACGGAGCAGGTGCGATGAAGCGGTTTTTTAAAATTGTGTTGCCACAATTAAAACCGGTATCAGTTGTATTAATATTTATTCATTTAATTTGGACAGCTATAAATTTTGATTTTATTTGGGTAATGACAGAAGGCGGTCCACTTAATGCGACTGAAACCCTCCCAATTATGATCTATCGGTATGCAATGAAACAATTTGATGTAGGATCGGCATCAGCATTGGCAACGATGATGATCGGATTTATGATTACTATTTTCGTAGTCAATTACTACTATAATGTCAGAAAAAATAGAGTTTAATCTATGTAAGGAGTGATAGTGACATGCTAATGAGTAAAAGAAGGATGCTTGTCAGTAAAATTGTAACCTATGTTGTACTAATCGTCATCTCGATATTCTGCGTGTTCCCATTTCTATGGATGTTGGTAACGTCCCTAAAACCAACTGATCAAATACGTAGTACCCATCCTAGTTTCTTCATTAAACATCCTACTTTTTCACATTTTCAAAATGTGCTAGTAAATACAAAGTTTATTACGTTTTTTATGAATAGTTTCATAGTTGCCATTTCTACAACGCTTATATCGATATTGGTATCAATCTTTGCTGGCTATGCATTGAGTAGGTTTCAAAGATTTAAAGGGGTTAAATTCCTAAATATAACGATGCTATTATCGCAAATGATTCCAGGGGTTCTATTGTTAGTGCCACTTTATATCTTGATGCAAAGGTTTGGTTTGTTGGACACATATGCATCTATGATTCTAGCATATACAACGTTTATGGTTCCTTTATGTACTTTTATGTTAAAAGGATTCTTTGATTCTATTCCATATGAGTTAGAAGAAGCAGCAGAAATGGATGGCTGTTCAAGGGTTCGAATAATATTTCAAATTATCCTTCCGATTTCGATTCCAAGTATTGTAGCAACAGCACTATTTGCGTTTGTTAACGCTTGGAATGAGTTTATGTTTGGATATGTTTTCATTAATGACGAAGCTCATCGTACGTTAACACCAGGAATCACACTTTTTAAAGGGCTTTATTCTACAGATTGGGGTAGTATCATGTCTGCATCCGTGTTAGCAGTTATTCCAATCGTCATTATGTTCATTTATTTACAAAGATATTTGATCGAAGGTATGACAGCTGGTTCAGTTAAAGGATAAGGAGGTTTCAACATGTCAGAAGTAATAGAAAAAGTTGGAAAATTAATCGAAATCGAAGAAAACGGAATTTTCCTTGCATTTGAGGTCACCGAGGACAAAGATGTTAGATTTCTTCACTTTTCGTCTATTCCTTCAAAAGAGTATTTAAATTGGGATGATCGTAAAAGAAGTAAATATCGTCTAGTTGAAATTCATTTTTCTGGTGAAAATCAAAATGATCATCATGGGTCGAAACATACTGGAACAAATCCGGGGAGACGCTTAAAATTACAAAATTTTAAGGATACTGTCAATTTAAACGGTCGTAGAATTGTGTTTGAAATGATCGATGAAGTAACTAATGTTGAAGTAAATTCATTTTTACAATTTTTTAACGGTATTCAGATTGTAAGAACGTGGACAGAGGTTGTTAATAAGGGAAACGAGCCAGTTGGTATGGAGTATGTTTCATCTTTTGCTTATACAGGTATTGATAAAGAGGGATTAACAAGCAGAGAAGAAAAAATGAGATTACATATCCCTCATAATACATGGTATGGAGAAGCACAATGGCAACGGTATTCATTGACCGAATTGGGGTTATACACAGTTAATGAATTTTCAATGAAAAGATTATCTTATTCAAGTACTGGAACGTGGTCAACTTCACAATATGTTCCAATGGCCTTTTTAGAAAATACAGAGACTGGAACAGGTTTTATTTGGCAAATTGAACACCACGGTTCTTGGCATTGGGAAATAAGCGATATAGTGGATTCACTTTATTTACAGTTAAGTGGACCTACAGAAAATGAGAATCAGTGGTGGAAAGAGCTAATTCCCGGCGAAACCTTTGTTTCCGTACCTGTTGCAATTGGCGCGATTTGTGGGGGGACGGAAAATGCAATTTCAGAAATAACTACATATCGTAGAAGAATTCGTCGTCCAAATAATGATAATAAACATTTACCAGTAATTTTTAATGACTATATGAATTGTTTATTCGGCGACCCAACGACAGAAAAATTGCTACCGTTAATTGATGCTGCATCTGAAGCTGGTTGTGAATATTTTTGCATCGATTGTGGGTGGTATTCAGATGGTTATTGGTGGGATGGTGTTGGTGAGTGGCTTCCTTCTAAAGAGCGTTTTCCGAATGGAATTACTGAAGTTTTAAATTATATCCGGAGTATGGGTATGGTACCCGGGCTTTGGTTAGAGTTAGAAGTAATGGGAATCAACTGCCCACTTGCAAGTAAAGTTCCAGATGAATGGTTTTTTCTGCGACATGGAAAGAGAGTGATTGATCATTCTAGGTATCAGTTAGATTATCGAAATCCTGAGGTAAGAGATTTTGCAACTGGAATAATTAATAGATTAGTAGCCGAGTATGGTGTTGGTTACATCAAAATGGACTATAACATTAATGCTGGAGTGGGTACTGATTATCATGCGGATTCAATGGGTGATGGTTTACTTGAGCATAACCGGGCTTATTTAGGTTGGCTTGATCAAATATTTGCAAAATATCCTGATTTAGTAATCGAAAACTGTAGTAGCGGTGGGATGCGGATGGATTATAGTTTACTAAGCCGTCATAGTCTTCAATCTAGCAGTGATCAAACAGACTACTTAAAAAATGGTGCAATTGCTGCTGCAGCTGCCTCTCTAGTAACACCCGAACAGTGTGCAGTTTGGTCATATCCGTTAAAAGAAGGAGATGAAGAAGAAGTAATTTTTAACATGGTAAATAGCTTACTTCTAAGAATTCATCAAAGCGGACATCTTGCTGAAATAAGTCCAGAACGCTTTCTTTTAGTAAAAGAAGCAATTGAATACTATAAAACAATTCGTCAATACATCGCAACAAGCACCCCTTATTGGCCAACGGGTTTACCTAATCTTGGTGATTCTTGGATGAGCTTTGCCTTAAGAAAAGGAAATAAGAATTTTATAGCCGTTTGGAGACAGGATTCAAGTGAGGAAAAAATCTTTATCCCTTTAAACCATTTAAATAATAAAGATGTAGAAGTGACATTAGCTTATCCGTCAAAAGGTGAAGTAGATTACAAATGGAACAAACATAGTGGTTCATTAACAGTTAAAATCCCAAAAAGGAATGCTGCAAGACTATTTGAAGTTACAGTAAACAATCAGTAAAAAAACTTAAAATTCATCAAGTTCTTACACCGTGGAGATCTAGATTGTAAAAATAATAATAAGGGAGACAATTGAATGTTAAAAAAAATCGTTACCTGTCTTTTTTGTACAATCTTAATTTGCAGCGGATTTAGCTTTGCACCGGGAAAGACCTCTGCAGCAGCCGACCCACAGCTAGAAGTTGATTTATCGAAAGAAACTGGAAAGATGTTAAACGGAGGAGCTGGTTTCTTATATGGTATGAGTGAACCAAATGTTCCTGACATTAACACGATTATCCCACTTAAGCCAAATGCAGCAGTTCAAAAAGCCCCAGATGGGTTGCAACATCCAAATGGTGATGCGTTAAAGATTTCAGACTATTTCCTTGAAGCGGGAGGTCAACAAATTCAAATCTATTTGCAGGATTATTATGAAAAGTGGCCATACGAATTTACTGGTATACCAGATTATGTGAATAAAGTCGAAACAATTGTGAAAAAAGTTGTTGAGAATCCAAATAAAAATACATTTGTTTATGTACCGTTCAATGAACCAGATCAAATTTGGTATGGAGGAATGAATGCTGATGCACAAGCACGTTTTTTCTCAGATTGGAAAACTGTCGTTGAGAAAATAAAATCACTTCATCCAGATGCAAAGATTGCAGGACCAAACTTTGCTAGCTATAACTCCACTGTTTATCGTAATTTCTTCAAATTTGCTAAAGAAAATAATGTTTTACCAGATATCGTAACTTGGCATGAATTAGGAGATAATTTCTTCTCAGGATGGAACTCCAGATATAATGATTTTCGTTCAATCGAAAAAGATTTAGGAATCGGACCGCTTGAAATTAATATTAATGAATATGCTCGTCCGAGAGATCCATCTAATCAAGGTGTACTTTTGCAATTTCTTGCAAAATTTGAAAGAAGTAAAGTATATGGAGAACTACCATATTGGCATATGGCTGACAATTTGAATGACTTGGTTGTAGGAAATAATCAAGTTAATGGAGCTTGGTGGCTTTATAAATGGACTGCGGAAATGAAGGGAAAACAATCGGTTGAAGTAACTCCTCCAAATGTTAACGAAATGGGATTAGAAGGAATTGCAACAATTGACCAATCGAAAAAGCAATCTCAAGTCGTTTTTGGAGGTAGTAATGGTAGTGCTGACCTTGTGTTAAAAGGATTTAATAAGCACCAAGAATTTGGTAATGCAGTACATGTAACGATTTGGGAAAGTGCTTGGACTGGATTTGATGGTGCTGCAGGTAATCCAGTAGTCGTACAAGAAAAAGACTATCCAGTTGTTGATGGTAAAGTAATCGTTCCTGTATCAAATATGAACAATATGTCTGCATATAAAGCGATTGTCACTCCAGCAACAGCAAAAACAAACTATCCGAAACAGCCATGGAAAAAAATCTATGAAGCAGAAAATGCGAAGCTTAGTGGAAAAGCAAGTGTATATGATTTAGGTAATAGCAGCGCATATATCGAATGGCCAACTTCTGGTGGGAAACAAGTTGGAGGCATTGACGATGAAAATAGCAGTGTGAAATTTACAGTCAATGTACCTGAAGATGGAAAATATTTGATGGATGTTTATTATGGAAACGGTCCACTAGGTCCTGAAGCAGCGATTGCCGATCGACGAAAAACTGCGAAACACGCGTTTAAGGTTGATAACGGAGATGCAACTGAAATTGTGTATCCAGCTAATATTGGATTTAAATTTATAGGCATCAAAAAGGTTTATCTAGACTTAAAAGCTGGTGAACATACACTTACGTTCTCTGGAATGCCAGTCATGCAGGATGGCCTTTTGACGAGAGTAGCTCTTCTAGACCGAATTGACCTTACACGAGCTGGTAAGTATGCAGGGGTGTTAGCTCCAAAAGCTGATTTGTACGAGGCGGAATATGCTGAAACAGATGGAATAGTAGACTCAAAGCTTGATCATTATAGTGGCACTGGTTATGTTGATTTTTCAAAAGATGATCATTCAAGTGTTATGTTTGTTGTGAATGTAGAAAAAAATGGATATTATGAGACGAATTTTAAGTACTCAACAGACAGTGCAAACAGCAGTGTAGAATACTATGTCGACCGAAACAAAGTGAAAGATATTAAGTTAGAGCGTACAAATTCAGAGGATGATTGGAATACTCATACAGAAATCCGTTATCTAAAAGCTGGAATTAACTTAATAGAATTAAAGAATGCTAAAGGTAATATAAACATTGATAATCTAGAGGTTAAAGCGGCACCAAAGGATACAGAGGGACTAATTCAGGTTATCGAGGCTGAAAAAACGAGTAATACTGTTGCTGGCACAGCTAATGTACAAGAAAGTGCATATGCTTCAGGGGATAAATATGTTGCTTTAATAGGAAAAGGTGCCAATAATTATCTTCAGTTTAATGATATTGTCGTTCCAAAAAGTGGAAAATATAAGTTAATTGTTCACTATGCAAATAATGAACAAAAAGGTAACCATGACTATAATGCAAACGTAGTGGAAAGACATGCAAACATTAGCGTTAACGGTGGATCTGGAGAAAAGACTTACTTTAGAAGTACGTATAGCTGGGAAACATTTAAATCGATTGTTTTGGATGTAGACCTTAAAAAAGGTACTAACACAATTCGATTCTATAACGATACGGAGTCACCGGATTATGAACAATATGCACCGAATATTGATAAGATTGAGATTGCAGCACCAGAAACAACTGAAACGACTTTATCGGTAAAAGGACCGAATTTAGTGAAAGTAAATGATTCATTTAATCTTACTTATTCACTTAACGATTTAGTAGATAATATTCACTCCTTTAAGATGCAACTAAACTATGATTCTGAAACAATGGATTTTGTTTCAGCTGAATCTCTAAGTAGCAAAATTAAGGTTACAACTAAGAAATCAGTAGAGCCAGGAGTAGTGGATATTGTACTAGAAGGCGCACCAGGGCATTTCAAACAAGTGAGTGATTTAGTAAAAATCAATATGAAAGCTAAGGTAAATGAAAAGTTAACGACCTATATCTCATCATCGAATATAACTTTAGGAAAAAGTAACGGAGATTTAGTTACTCTTGAGGACAGCGTTAGTTCGATTGATCTTTATGACAATGTATCTAAAATTAGTTTGACCGGAAAAAATGGAGAGAAAACAATTGCGACAAATCGTGGCACATTGCAATTGGAAGCAAAGGTTATTCCAGCAAATGCTGAGCAAAGTGTTAAGTGGTCCGTATTTAATTTAAATGGTTCAGAAACTGAATTAGCTACGATCTCTTCGGTTGGATTGTTATCTGCAAATAAAGTAGGTAAAAATGGTCAAGTGAAAGTTGTAGCAACGGCAGCGGATGGATCTGGAGTTGTAAGTGAAATGGTCGTAAATATTACAAATCAGCTAGCTCAAGTAACAGGAGTGCCATTTGGAAAAAATCCTCCTTGGGCACCAGGTGGGGAATATGATAAGGCATTTGATGGAAATATCAATACTTTCTATGACTTTAGTCAAGCAAATGGTGGCTATACAGGAATTGACTTAGGATCAGGTAATCAAAGTGTGGTAAAAGAAATACGTTACTATCCGCGTGCAGGCTATACTGGAAGAATGGTAGGAGGGAAAATTCAAGGCTCAAACATATCACCGACTGAAGGATTTGTTGATCTATACACGATTTCTTCAACACCTGAGCTTGGATGGAACGTAGCAGAATTATCAGGAGAAACAGCTTATCGCTATATTCGATATGTAAGCCCGGATGGCGGGTATGGCAATGTTGCTGAACTTGAGTTCTATATTAGGTAGATATGAAAATTTCAATCTAGTAAATAAATCTGAAACTCCCGTCTTTAAAATCACTTTGATTGTGGCGAAATTTGCCTAATCCAAAGGAGGAGACATCATGTTAGAAAGATTAAAAAAGGATGTTTTGGAAGCGAATCTTCAGCTTCCAAAACATGGTTTAGTCACTTTTACTTGGGGAAATGTAAGCGGAATTGACCATGAAACAGGATTGGTTGTCATTAAACCAAGTGGTGTACCATATGACGAGCTACAAATAGATGATCTTGTTGTCTTAGATTTATACGGAAATATAGTTGAAGGATCATTAAGACCTTCTTCTGACACACCAACTCATCTTGCCTTATACCGTGAATTTCCTCAAATAGGTGGAATCGTGCATACTCACTCACCGGCGGCTACAAGTTGGGCCCAAGCAGGGAGGAGAATTCCTGCACTTGGGACAACGCATGCGGATTATTTCTATGGAGATATTCCATGTTCTCGTACGTTGACAAGGGAGGAAATTGACAGTGGATATGAGCGTGAAACAGGAAACGTCATTATTGAAACCTTCAAAAAAGAAGGACTTGACCCTGTGGCAGTACCAGGTATTTTACTATCTGGTCACGCTCCATTTAGTTGGGGAAAAAATGCTAACGAAGCGGTACATAATGCCGTTGTTTTAGAAGAAGTAGCAAAAATGGCTTTAAATACTTATATACTGAACCCTCAAATAAAGGCGATTGACCAATTTCTTCTAGATAAACATTATCTTCGCAAACATGGTGCAAATGCCTACTATGGCCAAAAGTAATGAAGAGGAGTTTAGTTTAACTTGACCTAATTTTAGATTACGATCTTTTATTTACTTAGGAGGATTTACATTGTTATCTACAAAAAACTATGAATTTTGGTTTGTAACTGGAAGTCAATTATTGTATGGAGAAGATGTACTTCGACAAGTGGAGGAGAATTCAAAAACCATTGTAAATGGATTAGATGATGATTCTCATATCCAATATAAGGTACTCTTTAAAACAGTATTAAAAGATTCAGAGTCAATTCGTAAATTAATGTTAGAAGCAAATGCTGATCAAAATTGTGCTGGAATTATTACGTGGATGCATACTTTCTCACCATCTAAAATGTGGATTGCTGGTCTTTCATCACTTCAAAAGCCATATCTACACTTAGCTACACAGTTTAATCGAGATATTCCTTGGGATTCAATCGATATGGATTTCATGAACTTGAATCAGGCCGCGCATGGAGACCGCGAACATGGTTTTATTGCAGCTCGCATGAATATTAAGCGTAAAGTTATTATGGGTCATTGGGAGAATCCATCAGTAAGAGAACGCATTGGCAGCTGGATGAGAACTGCAGCAGGATTTGAGGAAAGTAAAAATCTTAAAATTGCGAGATTTGGTGATAATATGCGTCAAGTTGCAGTAACCGAGGGTGATAAGATTGAAGCACAAATTAAGCTTGGCTGGACTGTGAATGGATACGGAGTGGGGGACCTTGTTCAGCGAATGAATGATGTAACCGAACAAGAAATTGACCAGTTAATGGCTGAATATGAGCAGAAATACGATATTACGCCTGAGGGGCTGACTGATGGCCCAACCCGCGAGTCAATCCGTTATCAAGCTACAATTGAACTAGGTATGAAGCATTTTCTTACAGAGGGCGGATATACTGCATTTACGACAACTTTTGAAGACTTGCATGGCATGAAACAACTTCCTGGTCTTGCTGTTCAACGTTTGATGGAACAAGGATACGGTTTTGCAGGTGAAGGTGACTGGAAGACGGCAGCACTTGTAAGATTGATGAAAATTATAGCAGGAAATGAAGGGACATCATTTATGGAAGACTACACCTATCATTTTGAACCAGGAAACGAAATGGTTCTTGGTGCGCATATGCTTGAAGTTTGCCCTTCAATCTCAGCAACTCGTCCAAAAATCGAGGTCCATCCACTTGGAATTGGTGGCAAAGAAGATCCAGCTCGAATTGTATTTGATGGGAGAGGCGGTAGCGCATTAAATGCAACGATCATTGACCTTGGACATCGCTTTCGATTACTAATTAATGAGGTTGAAGCAGTTCAACCAGAAATAGAGATGCCAAATCTTCCAGTTGCAAGAGTGTTATGGAAAACCGAACCCAGTTTAAATCAAGCGGTTGAAAATTGGATTCAAGCCGGCGGAGCACACCATACTAGCTTTTCATACAAAGTAACGACTGAACAGCTGAGAGATTTTGCTGAACTCACTGGAATAGAGATGGTCGTAATTAACAAAGATACTAAAATAGAGGCATTCAATAATGAATTACGTTGGAACGATGTGATTTACAGATAGATTAATAGATTTGCATAAATTCTAGGGCTTGAGGTGAGTAAGATGAGTCTCGATCGAAGAGACGCCATTCAAAGTGGTAAAACAGTTCTTGGAATAGAACTTGGTTCAACTCGAATTAAGGCAGTGCTCATTGGAGAAGATCATGTACCGATTGCTTCGGGTAGTCATGATTGGGAAAATAGTTATATCAACAATAGATGGACCTATAATGAAGAGGATATTTGGAAGGGTATACAAAACAGCTATAAAAAGTTGGCTGATGAAGTAAAACGCCAATACGGAGTTACCTTACAAAAAGTAGAAGCTATTGGCTTTAGTGGAATGATGCATGGCTATATGGCGTTTGACCAAGGTGGAGAACTTTTAGTACCATTTCGTACTTGGCGTAACAATATTACCGAACAGGCGTCAAAAGTACTGACTGAATTATTTAACTATCAAATTCCTCAGCGCTGGAATATCGCTCATCTATATCAAGCAATTTTGAATCAGGAAGAGCATCTAGCGGGTATTACCTTTCAGACTACTCTTGCTGGTTATATCCATTGGAAATTGACAGGACAGAAAGTGCTAGGGATTGGTGAAGCTTCAGGTGTATTTCCAATTGATTTGAATAGTAGAAACTATAATCAAAGAATGATTGATCAATTCAATGATTTAATTGCAGCACGTAATTTACCTTGGAAATTAGAAGAGATTCTGCCTAAGGTCTTGGTAGCAGGAGAAAATGCAGGTTATCTTACTGAAGAAGGTGCAAAGCTTCTAGATGTTACTGGAGAACTTCAGCCTGGTATTCCATTTTGTCCGCCAGAAGGTGATGCAGGTACTGGTATGGTCGCAACAAACAGTGTTGCTAAGCGAACCGGCAATGTATCAGCGGGAACTTCAGTATTTGCAATGGTTGTATTAGAAAAAGAGTTGTCCAAAGTATATCCTGAAATTGACCTAGTCACGACACCTAGTGGCGATTTGGTAGCCATGGCTCATTCTAATAACTGCACTTCAGATCTAAATGCATGGACCAGCCTGTTTGATGATTTCGCAAAAGTAATAGGGATGGAAGTTGATGGAAATAAGTTATATGAAACTCTTTATAACTTAGCTCTTCAAGGAGATCCGGACTGCGGCGGTTTACTTGCTTATGGCTATCTTTCCGGCGAACATATGACTCACTTCGAGGAGGGTCGTCCATTATTTGTCCGTTCTTCAAGTAGCAATTTCAATCTGGCTAATTTCATGCGTGTTCATCTCTATACAGCTCTAGGTGCACTGAAGATTGGTATGGATATTCTTCTCAAACAAGAAGAAGTGAAACTAGATGAAATACTGGGTCACGGTGGTTTGTTTAAAACGGAAGATGTAGGACAAAGCATCATGGCCGCCGCTCTTAATGTTCCCGTTTCGGTAATGGAAACAGCAGGAGAGGGCGGAGCATGGGGAATTGCCCTGCTTGCATCTTATATGATTAACAAGGCGGAAAATGAATCACTTGAAAAATATTTAAACCAAAGAGTATTTATAGAAGAAGTAGGAAAAGCAATATCTCCTGATCCTAAAGATGTTGAAGGATTTGAGTTATTTATGGAACGTTACATTAATGGTTTGGCAATTGAAAGAGCAGCAATAGATTATCTTAAATAAAAAATGAGACATTTTAAATAACCCTTGACGCAATTGCCGTTGAGGGTTTTTATTTGTTGGGTAAAAAGAGGTAAAGGAAGTATGATTAAAATTTTATCAAAAAATGACCAACTTTTATTTGAAATCTTTTTTAGACAAAATGCAATGAAATTAAGAGTTCAAAAAAAGTAAATATCACTCTGTGGTAGATGGATTATTGTTTGTTGACTCATTTGTCGTATTAGGATTCTCGTTCATATTTATAATACGTATGACAACTAGTAATAAAACGTATAAATTTCTTATTATTCGATCATTAGTAATAGTTCTTAGAAGGATTGCAATAGCGAAAGTCTCAGCTAGATTACCACTAAGTAATAGAGTTGAAATTTCTTTGAGAAGAACAAGTATATAATTATCATTTGAATCCATAAAATTGCCCCCTAACTTTAATAAGTAAAATATTCAAAAGAAATTAAAAAGTGAGTGGATGAAGAAAAATCAATTCGCAATTTCAAATGTCCTTGTTGGATTATCGAATAAAGTACATTAATTTTTTCGAAAAAACTGATGGCGTAAGGGTGTAGGATGGGAAAAAGAATAGTTATTTATCAAATTTATTAAAATGAACAACAAAATAAAATTAAAAACTTAATTAAATGCAACTAACTCATTCATAAATCGAGCAAGATTCAACTACTTCAGTCATTTTAATTGATCGTATACAAATATGCTAATTTATTAAAAAGTCGATAATACCATTAATGAACTCACTAGTGGTATTATTTCAAGGCTAAATAACCCACTTTAAAATTTAAAGGGATTAAGGACTTAAAGTAGAAAATATAGAAATGGGTACTCTATGTTGAGATTAGTTCAAAATTTTAAAAAGAGGTGTTTCTAATGATTTTAGGTATCAGCCCTTATTTAATATTGAATGGAAATGGACAGGAAGCTGTTTCATTTTATGAACATGCATTCAATACAAAGACCCTTGTGCTTCAAAGATTTGGCGATATGCCTGGGGAAGAAAATACAAATTTAACTGACGAAGAGAAAAATCGAATCTTACATGCACATCTCAAAGTTGGTTCAACAGATTTAATGATCTCTGACACATTTACAGGTCTACCTTATCAAATTGGCGATCAAACCTCCTTAGCACTTTCAATTACTGACGTTGAAACAACAAAAGAAGTATTTGGCAAATTACAAGATGGTGGGAAAGTCATCATATCACTACACGAAACTTTTTGGAGTCCCTTATATGGTCAAGTAGTAGATAAATTTGGTGTTACATGGCAGATTTCAACTATGCCAGCTTAATAAAATAGTCTAAAAAGAGAATCTTCAAATTCGAAGATCTTTTTTTATGTTTTGAATCCAAAATAAATACACAAACTTTTTAGACTCGAATTTCTAATTCCCCGATGTAAATCAAGAATATGCAGATAATTCAAAAAACGATTTTCATAAAGAATTTTGTCTGTCATACTATTAATTATAGAAGGGAGAAATACCTATGTCAGAACAAGATCAAAGTAACATAACAGACACAAATGATGTCGAACGATTTTGGCAGTTTGCGGGCAACAATGCGAATGTGTACGCAAATCGTTTAAGAATTTTTTCGCAATCTGACTATGATTACGCACGGGAACACAAGCAATTGAGTTGGAACTGGGCAAGTTTCTTTTTAGGTGTGTACTGGATGGCGTACCGCAAGATGTGGGGATGGGTCAGTATTTATTTTGCTTATTATATCCTGTCCGATTTATTGTTTAGCCAAGTGAGCGCATTAGACCGTTTGGTGAATTTAATTATCAGTGTTCTCCTCGGAATGTACGGCAACGCGCTATACTTCGCTCATTCCGCGAAAAAAATTGATGCAATTAAAAGAACATCAATTTCAGCACAAGAAAAAAATGCCGAATATGAACGGATTGGTGGTACAAGTGGTAAATCAGTAGCACTTGCAATTGTGCTCACAATCGCTATCATCACGGTACTCACCCTTATTGAATACCAATGGAATAAATGAAAATCCTATAACGCTTTCTACAGCAGCAAAAAAAGATAGTTTACCAATGAATGTGCACATTTTAAATTTTTAATCCATTTTACTCACAATAGATGTAATAATTAGTAGATGAAGAAATTTATAAAATCTAGCAAAAGTTAACAGAATGGTAGACTACTTAGGTAGTCTATTTTTTGTGCGAACTGGAGGAATATGGAATAAATAGAAGGACTATCCAAGTGTGAACTGTAATATATATATTTAATTCTAAAAGTTTGAGGTGGAATAAATGAAAATTAGAAAAGCTAATCTAAATGATGCAGAAGGAATAGCCAAGGTACACGTCGATAGCTGGAGAACTACTTATAGAAACATACTACCAGATCATTTTTTACAAAGTCTATCATACGATCAAAGAACTGATATATGGAAAACAAATTTTTCTCATAAAAATAATTATATTTATGTAGCAGAAAATAATGAGGGAGAAATTATTGGTTTTGGGACATGCGGTAAAAGAGAAAAGAATAAAGTTGAACATTCGGGTGACTTAACTTCTATTTATCTACTTGAAGAATATCAAGGAACAGGAACTGGAAAACAATTATTGATGCAACTTTTTAATCAATTTAAAGAATTAAATTTTAATAGTGTATTCGTTGAAGTGCTAGAAGACAATAAAACCCGTTATTTTTACGAGTATTATGGGGCTGAATTATTGAAATCTGAAAAGATAAATATTGCAGGGACGGAATTGAATCTTCTAGTATATGCATGGAAAGATATTGATAATGTTTTAGCAAAGTTTTAATTTATGTGTTCTTTCATTTAGCATAATAGATATTAAAAGGGTTCTGGAATAATTTGTCGAATTTCTTGAAAGTAGCTCTATATGGAAGGGAAATTCAAAATGGAATTTAACATAAATAATGATTATTTTAATCAAGCAATCTCAGAGGTTAGTAGAGTAATCTCACTAAAAACAACAATACCCATTCTGACAGGTATTAAAATAGTAGCAAATTCCCAAGGACTAACTTTAATTGGAAGTAATTCAGAAATTGTAATAGAAAAAACGATTCCTATCGAAATTAATGACGTTAAGATCGTAGAGGTTAGTAAACCTGGTAGTATAGTAGTGTCTGCTAAATACATTAGTGATTTAGTAAAAAAATTACCAAGTAAAATAAAAGTTACAGTAAATGAAAAGCAATTAATGACAATACAATCTGATGAGATTATAACTCATATAAATGGATTCGATTCTGAACAGTATCCACTGCTACCTTTAATAAAGAATGAGAATCAAATTAAAATTCCAATTTCTGAAATGATTGAAATGATTAGACAAACTGTTTTTGCGGTTTCAAAAAACGAGGCAAGACCTGTTCTAACAGGCGTTAATATGTCTATATTAGAGAACAAACTAAAATGTGTAGCAACAAATTCTCATAGGTTAGCACTTAAAGAGTTAAAAATAGATTCAGTAATGAATGGTTCGTTCATAGTACCAAGCGCTAGCCTTAACGAAGTAGTAAAATTATTTAGTAATGATTCAGATGAAATGAATGTATTTATTACCGAACAATATATTGTCTTTAAATCAGAATTGATTTCACTTTATTCAAGATTAATAGAAGGGAAATATCCAGAAGTATCAGGACTAATTCCTAAAGAATTGAAGACAAAAATGACACTTGACACGAAACAATTATTAAAAGGTTTTGAAAGAGCAAGTATCTTTGCGAGTGAATGGAAGAACAACAATGTTTATTTAGAAATTCTAGATGGTTCAAAACTGAAAATTTCATCCCACTCATCGGAAGTTGGAAAAATAGAGGAAATACAGATCATTAAGAATTTGACTGGTCAGCCAGAATTAAATATCTCCATTGACGCAAATTATATGATAGAGTCACTAAAAGTAATAAAAGAGGAAGAGGTTTCAATAAGTTTTAGTGGATCGATGAAACCATTCATAATTAAACCGATTAACAACAATACTCATTTACATCTAATTTCTCCTGTGAGAACTTACTAACGGATTCCTTTCACCTAGTTGGTGTAAAAGGGATACTTCCATTTTTAAGTTATTGAGAAGCTCTTTATTGAGAGCTTCTCTTTTTTATTTTCATTTATTTAGTAAAAGAGGATAATCTCCCAATTACTCTGGACAAATGCCACGATAGTCATTTATCTTTACGGGACAATTGAATTATATAGGTAAAACAACTATCTTTCATAATTTAATGAAATAACCTAAAACATGAATGCTATATTTGAATAATAATATAACAAATGGACAAGTTCTATTGAAAAATATTTTAAAAGAAGGTGAGTTTTATTGAATTTTGAAATTCTAATGAGTGCTAGTGTATTTCTTTTAACAATGGCAATCATTTTTTGGAGGCCAAAAGGAATAAATGAAGCATGGCCTGCTGCAATTGGGGCAGCCATCATTTTACTAACTGGGATTGTGACAAAAAGTAATTTAATCGATATTGTACACAAAATTGGTGAAGCA
Source organism: Bacillus sp. AFS002410 (assembly GCF_002556365.1). NCBI lineage: Bacteria > Bacillati > Bacillota > Bacilli > Caryophanales > Bacillaceae > Bacillus > Bacillus sp. AFS002410. The sequence goes on along the minus strand of NZ_NUEU01000085.1, from coordinate 11,197 downwards.
TCGATTACCATTATTGCAACGATTGTCATGGCGATTATTTTAGAAAGTTTTGGATTTTTCCATTGGTCTGCAGCTAGGCTTGCAAGTTTAGCAAAAGGGTCAGGGCGCAGATTATATTGGTATATCCAGCTACTTTGCTTTTTAATGACATTACTATTTAATAATGACGGCAGTATCTTAATAACAACTCCGATTTTAATTCTTCTATTAAAAAACCTACGTTTAAAACCACATCAACAAATCCCATATCTTCTCAGTGGCGCATTAATTGCTACAGCTTCAAGTGCTCCAATCGGTGTAAGTAATATCGTAAACTTAATCGCTTTAAAAATTGTTCATATGACTCTCTATATGCACACAGCGATGATGTTTGTCCCTGCAAGTACAGGATTACTTTTTATGTCATGGTTAATGTACATGGTATTAAGAAATAAATTACCAAAACGATTACCAGTGTCTACCGATGATATTGAAGAGTCTTTTTTTATTAAAAACTTTCATCCTTTAAAAGGAAAATTGTCAGTAGAAACAAAACAAAAAAGAACAAAATTTATGTTAAAGGTATTAGGATTTGTTTTCCTAATGCGCTGCTTATTATTCGTCGCTTCATTTATGGGAATACCGATTCAATATGTAGCAGTTTTAGGTTCACTCGTCTTATTAGCTTGGAGATGGTACCACTTACGGACAAGCCCTGTAGATATTTTAAAGAAGACACCTTGGCATATTTTAGTCTTTGCATTTTCGATGTATGTGATTATTTACGGACTGCATAATGCTGGATTAACTGAAGCCTTAGTAAAATTCTGTGAACCAATCGTAAATCAAGGATTATTACAAGCAAGTTTTATTATGGGTGGACTAGTATCAATCCTATCGAATTTGTTTAATAATCATCCAGCACTGATGGTTGGAACGATTACACTGACAGAAATGGGTCTTGATCCAATTACGTTAAAGACTATTTATCTAGCTAATATAATCGGTAGTGATATTGGTTCATTATTACTTCCAGTAGGTACTTTAGCATCTCTAATATGGATGCACATATTAAAACAAAATAATATTAAAATAAAATGGAAGGATTATCTAAATGTATCAATAATCGTAATCCCATTAACAACAATTGTTTCGCTGTTTCTACTATATTATTGGGTGCAATTAGTATTTGCTTAATTTAAAGAATAAAGGAGGAAATATAATTGAGTGATGTACAATCATTGCTTGGTGAAAAAGTTTATGTCCAATTATCAGGAGAGAATTATTTTGAAGGCATTCTAACTGATTATGGAAAAGACGTATTAGTTTTATATAACGGTCAGAAATATTATTATATTCCATGGTTTCATGTCCACAGGGTTAATCTTAGTAACAACATTAAAGATAAAATCGATCATCCGATTAACCCTTCAATTGCTGAAGACATAGGCACAGTATCTTATCGAAAAATATTAATGAATGCAAAAGGAATTTTTGCAGAAATATATGTAACTGGAAACATCACATTTCACGGATATATTACAAACGTATTAAGTGACTATATCGTGTTTTATTCACCAGTTTTTAAAATGTTATATATCTCGTTATCTCATTTAAAATGGCTAACACCATACAACCATAATGCAAATCCCTACAACGCAGAAATCGAAATATTACCAGTAAATCCATCTAATATGCCATTTTCGCGTTTAATAGAATCGCAATTAAAGAAAGAACAAGGAAAATTTGTCGTTTTTGATGGGGGGCTAGATCCGATGAAAATTGGATTGCTCAAAAGAGTGGAGGATGGAGTAATTGAATTAGTAGCTGCAAGTGGAGAGGTAACGTTATTGAGGCTTAATCATATTAAATCTTATCACACCCCATAGTAATGAAATTCATAAAAAGATTATGTATCTTCCTTTTCATTGCTAATCTCCTTCCAGTCATTACTCTGATGTTCCTTCCCGTTTTCCTAGTCACAAATGATGTGGATCTATTTCAAAAATTAATTTGTTTCATCTTTAATGCCTAAATAAGTTTAATAAGGTAAGAGCGGATAAACAAGAAACAATGAGATAACTAAGAGAGAAGTAGATTAGTTTCTACTTCTAATACATATACCTAGTTGATTTTAATTATAAGTGAATTAATTTATTTTGTTGCCTAAAGTAAGATTTACAAGTGATGACTGGTAGCTTTCAGGATAGTAAAAAGATTAATTCAAATTGTGTGTGACTTGGAACAGACATGTTGTTAAATAGGAAATGTAGTTTTAATTTAATCATACTTTCTTAAAAGGGAAGGTAATTAAACTATTTTTTCTAATTTACTATCTTCATATAGAATAGAAAATAATTATTTCAGTAATTTCTGTTTTGTGAGAAAATAATTAAAGATTATTAATCTGCTATTCAAAAAGTGAAAGAAAGTAGGAAATAAGAATGCTTAAATGGGAGAGGCAAAAGATACACTACTACATGTGTGTGGTTCTTGTTGCTTTGTTTAGTTTTGTTTTATTTAATCGAGGAACACAAGTTCATGCAGAAACAGGGACGATTGTTAAAACTAGTACAATCACAGAAAATACAACCTGGGATTTGAAAGGTTCGCCATATTTTATAAATGGAAAAGTTCAAATTAAATCTCCTGCTGTATTAACAATTGAGCCTGGTGTTCAAATTATTGGTGTTGGAATCGAACCGAACGTATTAGATGTAAATCAAAATTTAGCCGGTGAAGTACAGAAACCAATATACATGAAAAATATCAATTTAGTTGTTGGATTCTGGGATGTAACAGTTGACCATGTAGTTTTTAATCAAGTGCAATTTTATAAGGAAAATGGGAGTTTAACCTTAACGAATAATGTAATAAGTCAATCTGAATTTCATCTGAATTTTTTGAATAAATCTTCTTTTATCGAGAATAATGTGATAAAAAATAATTCTACCTTATATTTCAATTATGGTTACCAGATGAATATAATGAATAATTCATTTTTTAATAATCTTAATCGAGCGGCTTTGAATAATTATGATCCACAACAAAACCAAAATTCCCAAATAAATGGGAATAATTTTTTAGATACTGGAAAAGAAGTTTATCATCTATTTTACATGTACCCAGCTTTTCATATTCAAGCGGAAAAAAATTTTTATGGAACATCAGATCGTAATGTAATAAATAGAATGTTTTATACGAATCGACAAAATTATGATGGTTCATTAAATTTTGATTATGATCAGTTCCTAACACAATACAATGAGGATGCACCATTTATAATTGTTCCAAAAAAAGTAACAGACGCGTCTAAATTTTTTGAAGGAAAAATAGTTGGAAATCTAAAACATTCTTATTCTATTTCTATCAAATCACCGAAGGGTGTTTTTACTGGTGAAACAACAAGCAATGGGGAATTTAAGTTACCAATCTCGTCACAAATTGCCGGAACAGAAGTAGCGATACAAGCTGCAGATAGTGTAACTGGTCAATATGATTATGATTGGGAAATCGTAAAAGATGAGACACCGCCAGCAACTCCGATTCCAAATTTAGTTACAGATAAATCAAAAATCGTTTCGGGGAAATCTGAAATTGGCTCAAACGTTACTGTTAAAATTAATTCCATAATGTATAAAGGTGTTACGAATACGAATGGTTTGTTTAACATTTCAATTCCAATTCAAAAGGGTGGCACTTCAATTACGATATTCAGTACTGATGCGTCAGGAAATAAAAGCATCGAGAAAAAATTAACCGTAAAAGATGTAACACCACCAAATGCTCCGAAAGTTGGTCTTATTACAAGTAAATCAAAAATAGTATCTGTTAAAACTGAACCATATGCTATTGTTACGATTCAATATAATCGCAGTGTATTTAAATTAAAAGCTGATAAAAATGGTGTGTTTAAAAAGACTGTAAAACCGCAAAAAATTGGTACAAGCTTTACATTTACTTCGTCAGATTTATCAGGAAATCGTAGTCAAAAGACTTCTGTGAAAATAAAAAAATAATTCAACTAATAAAATATTAAAAGTGGGGAAGAAACATTGTTGAAAAGATGTCTATATTTGATATATGTAATCGTACTAATCCTAAGCGTCACGACTTTTGCGAATACATTTATCCCTAAAAAAGTAAAAGCTGCAATTGGTCCAATAGAAACAGGTTTTAAACCATATGATCAAGCACTCGATCCAAATAGTAAAATTGTCTACATGACAACTGAAGATAGTAAAACGCTTTATGCTGTAAACTATCTTTCGGGTGCAATAAAAAAATTAGAGCTACCATATCCTGCAGAACGATTAGAAATATTCGACAATAAATTATATGTAACTCAACAAAAACAAGCGCACGATCGATTTTTCTTTGGAACGCAAGAAGGTGGTATTGCTGAAGTAGATTTATCGACGTTTAAACTATTAAGAGTAATAGATGTTAAAATTGATCCTTTTGACATAGCTATAGATAAAAATGGAATGATTTTCATTTCTTCAGGTTGTGGTCAACATGGAATCACTGATCAATATTCACTTAAAACAAATGAAGAAATGAAAACTCAAGGTAACCAATCGATTTTTACTCAATCGTATATTTTGTGGGCTAATAGCACATCAAAGTTATACTCAATAACAAATGATATCGTAACTCCGAGACAAATTAAGGCACTTGAAATGAAAAACAATACAGCTGTTGCGGGTTATTCAAGTGATATATACCCTTCTTTTAAACCGTATATGAAAATGACTCCAGATGAGCGTTATATGTATACACAGGATGGGAAAGTATTAGATTTATCACTTGTTCAATCAGGTGATATGAAATTAACCTATGATTTTAAAAAGGAATATAATGATTATGCATTTGATCTTTTCAATCGATTAACTTTTGCAGCAAGCAATGGGGGAATAGATGTTTATTCATATGATTCAAATAAATTCCTTTATACATTAGAAAAAAATGTCACTGTCGATCATGTATTGTATCGTGACGGATTAATTGTTTCTTATACGTCAAATGATGGTAAGCATTATCTTTCATATTTAACTGGAACAGATAAGGATACTCCAAATGTAGAGGTCAATCCAGTCAAATCAACAGATTCAATTATTACAGGAAAGACATCGCCTAATGTTCGTGTTTATGCAGATATTTCTTCAAAAAATGTTACAGAAGGCACTGCTACTAGTAATGGGACATTCACTTTAAAAATTCCAAAACAAAAAGTTGGAACTGTTATAACAATTCGTGCAAAAGATTCATCAGGAAATAATAGCAAACCAATTAATTTAAAAGTGGTTGAAAAAATTCCACCGGTCAAAACATTAAATAAGGATGAGTACAGGGAGTCAATTAATCTTGGATTTAAACCAAATGATGTAGTGGCTGATCCCAATCGTCCTATTATCTATATAACGAAAAACGGTAATAAAACGCTCTATTCAGTGAATTACGAAACAGGTATCATAAAAACATTAGAACTTCCATACCCTGCTGAAAGAATCGAACAATATGGTGATAAGCTTTTCGTAACACAACATAAGCAAAGTCATCTGATTTATAGTTCGCAACAAGGTGGCATTGCTGAGGTAAATTTAAGTAATTTTTCGTTCGTGAAATATATCGAATTAAATACTGATCCATTTGATTTATCAATTGATAAAAATGGGATTATATATGTATCAAGCGGCATGCGAATAATAGGTGGCAATAGCGAAGTTAAAGTATACGGCTATTCTGTTCCTGAAAATAAGATAATTGAATTAAGTTCAAAAGCCAATTTATATGAAAAATCGTATCTTTTTTCAAATCCAAGGTTTAATACAATTTATGCAATTAGTACCTCAATGACAAGTGGATCTTTAATTACAATAGATGTAAATAATGCGAATTGGGATGAATCAAACTACCAGGAGTTTAATGGGAGTTATACAAAACTCGCTAAAATTTCACCTGAAGGTTTAGCTGCATATAGTGCTAGTGGTAATGTGTATGAACTAGTTTCAGGGAAATTAATGTGGAGATATAATTTAGAAAATAAGTATAATGATTATGCATTTGATCCGGTAAACAACTTAATGTATGGAGCTAATCAAAATGGCGGGATTGATGTGTTTAATACACATGAGAATAATAGACTTTATACAATTGAGAAAGACATATCTGCTGAATATTTAATTTACAATAATGGATTAATAACAATTTATAAAGATTTATCAGATAATTATTATTTAATGGCCTTTAAAACTGAAAATCAGGATAAACCAAGATTAAGCAAAGTCAACGAAATTTCAAATTTACAATCAACAATTATTGGGGTTGCTTCTCCTAATGTAACAGTCCATGCAAATGTCAATTCGAAAGAAATCGGTGCAACAAAAGCAGATATAAAAGGTCACTATGTTTTAACGATACCAATTCAAAAAGCTGGCGCAGTTGTGAATTTCTATGTGACTGATAAAGAAAATGCGAAGAGTAAGATTCAAAGCTTAGTAGTGAAAGATCGTATCGCACCATTAGCACCAACTATTACTAAATCTAGTTCAACTTCACTTTCAGGGAAATCTGAAATTGGATCGACAGTCAATATCTATTCAGGTTCAACCTTATTAAAAAAAGGAATAACAAATTCAAAAGGAGAATTTGTAATGAGTTTTAGTAAACAGAAAAAAGGAACATCATTACGAATTTTTGCAACAGATAAAGCAAACAACAAAAGTACCGAGAAAGTCATTAAAATAAATTAATGTTAGTGATACAGAAAAAGGATCTTATCTTGCGAATAAGATCCCTTTTTCTATTTAACAGTACTTCAAGTAATTATAACAGTTCACGATGAAACACTTCGGATGCAGTTTTCCTTTCAAAAATTCGAATATGTCCATAGGTATTTCATTACTACCTTCTATCATGAAGAATATGAATTGGAAAAATAAACATGTAATGGTAGATAATTTTCAATCTGTTAGTAACAAGCAAACTTTTTTCCCTCCTCTCGCATTGATCAGTATCAAAGTCTATGACAATAACGAATTTCAATAGATAACTATTGGGAGAGAGATAAATTAAATGGCGCGATCTTACTAAAAGGAATCATTAACAATATTAGTATTGTAACGACATTTATTTTTCTCTTCTCAAATACAATTTGGCAAAAAAGAACAACGAATCCGATTACTCTTCATGAACGGTTCATAAATGGTCTAATGTTTGGTCTATTAGGAATCATTTTATATAGGAGTCCTATTGTTATCGAATTACAAAATAGTTCGCTTGTATATATTGATATGCGGATTATAGCGGTGATTGTCGGAAGTATATTGCTTGGACGAATTGAAATTATGACGATTGTAGCAGTAATACTTGGCGGATTTTACTTATTTAAGCTTCGAGGCAATATTTTTGATGAGAGTAATACGATTCGCTTTATGGTGTTATCAATTTTTGCAATTCTATTAAGCTTTACAAACTGGGAACGAAACAAGAAGCAAAGTTTTTTTAATCGAATAATTATTATATTCATACCAATTTTTTATTATTTCTTTGATAAATATACATTAAAACCTCGAGGATCACTTACTAATCAAGGTGAAGTGTTTTTATTGTTATCAGTTTCTTATATAATCGTTTATTTTGCTTGTATTTATTGTTGCAAATACGCGGTAAGATTAGCTGAACAAAGAGTAATGTATACATATGAACTACCAGATAAAAACATACAATTGGAAAGAATAGTTAATCTTGATGGATTAACGAAAATGTTTAACAGACGATTTTTTGATGAACAAATTGAATACCATTGGAATTATTGTCAAAAACACCAGCAACCTATTTAATTAATCATGCTAGATATTGATTTCTTTAAAAAACTGAATGACCATTACGTACATCAAAGAGGCGATAGTGTTTTAAAGCTAGTTGCAACTGCCATACAAGATTCAATCTATCGTTCAGAAGATAATGTTGCCAGGTACGGTGGAGAAGAGTTTGCAATTATTCTTCCAAATACGGACTATGATGGTGCAGTAATTGTTGCCAATCGAATCATGGATTCAGTACGTAAATTAAAGATTGAACATGTAAAATCAGAAAAAGGCTTTGTAAGTATCAGTATGGGACTTATTACAACAACACCAAAACATTTCTTTAAACACGAAAAAATGATTGATGAAACTGATAAACTATTATATGAATCAAAACAAAACGGTAGAGACCAACTAACAAGTAGTCTGAAAGAGGAGTTTTAATGCATTTAAAAATATTAACGAAAAATAATTAATATATACATAAATTAGTGGGCAAAAAACAACCATTTCATAAATTGAATTAGAAATGACTAATTTGCCCTAAAACACTAAAAATCAGAATGATAAAGTAAAAAACGCCTAAAACCATTACTAATCCACCAACATAGTATTTCCTATTTTTGATAGGATTTAAAAGGTCTTTTAAGTCAGTAATCGGTTTTTCTTTCGTTTTCATAGTGTCAAAAAATTGCATACGAATAAATTCAATTGTGGCAAAAACTAGACCAATTAACCCAAAAGTACTAGTGCTAATTTTATGCTGTATCCTTAAATAAATTGCTACAAATATTATTAATGGTAATAATACATAAGTAAAAAATGTCTTTATTTTCATTTGTTTTCACCCATTTTTTAAAATTTAATAAAATCTTTTTGCAAGCCAATTAGTTAAAAAAACTGCAATTGTGGTCTTCGATAAACGTTTTCGTTAGTTAAAGAACTTGTTATATAATTGTGTTCTTAGTTTACTATTTAAATATTTATAACATTTGATTTGCGATTTTGATTATGTCTTTCTTATGCTGTTCAGGAGAAATATTCTTGTTATTGTATCCGATTTCGTAATAAATACCATTTTTTTCAAATGTGAGCGAATTTCCATAATAGTGACCGATTACTCCACCTGCCAGTTTAACCTCCTCGCTGGTACCACTATACTCCACTTCAAAATTGTGAACGGTAATCGTTAAGATAATCATTTCGTCTTTTTCTTTTGAAAATGTTGAAAAATCAACTCTTAATTTTTTTCCATCGTGTTTAATATCATCGATTGTAGAAATACGAAAAGGCATAGCATCAAACGGAATATCATGCGGGATTTTTATCTTAAAAGGAAGTGCATCTAATCCTTCTTCTAGTGAGGAAGCTTTATATCTTTCTGGAATGGTTTTTAATTGTTCCTCTGTCATATTTCCCTTTTGTTCAACTTTCTTTAAGTTAGATGTAATTAAAGTACTGTTATTCGTGTGGTTACAACCAAATAAAATGAGAACTATCAATGCTGAAATTATCCATGTTTTTTTCTTCAAGGTTCGTACCTCCTATTTGATGGAGTATTATTAATTTCTCGTTAAGTACGTTTTAATAAATATCTAATCTATATATATTTCTATGTTATTTAATTAAATCCTTGTTCAATGAAATTGACAGATAATTCTAGAAAATGTTTATAAACCATTTAGTGACGGAGAAAATAAGCAAGAAGTTGAGTGCTGACTATTATGTAAAACGAAGAAGAAAAGGTCTTCTAAAAAAATTAAGACACTAGCTTATGAAGTTAAACTTCAAAAACTAGTGTCTTAATCATTATGTTTATGGAAAGAGGAGAGTCTTTAATAAAAAACAAAATTTTTAAATTTCTGCTCCAATTTCGTAAACGATTTTTATTTATTCGCAGCGTCTATTACACTAAGAGAATGATTGATTACAGTTTTACATTTGCTAGCATCTGGATTCGATGTGCGAACGGTTGCTAATACAACATCGATCGTGCCATCAATTTTAGTCCAAGTGGTTCCATCTATTTTTCTAAGTTTAGCCTCTGATTGATCCCATTGATGTTCCAAAGTGTCAGCATCTTTTTTAGCTGTAGTAAAGTTCTTTGTATTCACATCAGTTAGTAGATTATTTTCTATCGTTACAAAATCTGATAATTGTCCTGATAATGTTGTTGCAGTAGTTGCGGCTTTTGATGATAACTTAACATAGCCTCCAATACCAACTGCTAAGAAAATAACCAGTACCAAGATAGTTTGTGTCATAATATTTTTCTTGCGATCGGTTACTTTGTTTGTTTTTGTGGATTCATCTTTTCCTGAAATATCAATTTTTGTAACAGCAAGGAAAACGATGATTGCTAAAATTGCGATTAGAAAAATAATACTTGTACTTGTAGTACCTAATCCTAACCCACCATTCACTTTTGGCTGGGATAGATAATCCCCTAAAGATGCTCCAAGTGGGCGAGTTAGAATATATGCAATCCAAAACGCTAACATCCCATCAAGTTTCAAAAACTTCCAAGCTAAAAATACGCAAAGAATGATTATGATAACTGTTAATCCTGTATTAAAATATCCTAAACCAAGTTGTTCTGAATATAAATCTCCAACTGCAGTTCCTAGTGCAAAAGTGAAAAGAATGGCAAGCCAATAGAAAACTTCTCTTTTTCTTGTGAAAATTGAGTGAATAGATAGTGTTTTTTCACTAAGATACCAAAATAGGAACGTTAATCCTAGTAATACGGAGAAAACAATTGTACTTGTCTCCAGAGGTACTCCCATTGCGTCTGTCAAATTGTCAGTTACCAATGTTCCAAAAACACTTATTAAAACAACAGTTAACCAATAAATACTTGCAGAATATTTATTTGCTTTGAATTGAAAAAATAGTGAGATGAAAAATGCAACACCCATGATAATCGTAGTTGGTCCTAATCCTAGACCAAGGTTAAAATTCAGGAAATCAGCAAATGTTTCTCCTACAGTTGTACATAAAATTTTGATGATCCAGAAAAAAATTGTGACTTCTGGTACTTTGTTAAGCAATGCTTTCATATTAATTTTGTTTTCCTCCATAATTAAATTCCTTTCATATGATTTAGTTAATTACATTTTTATATTCACAAATAATTATGAAAGGAAAATGAAAATGCAGGCTATTTTATTAAAAAATTTTTAGAGCACCTTAATTTTATAATAGAATATTGATTTGATGGATCTTTAGCTTACATCTTTTATGTTGTTGAAATAAAACCTAGTCATATTGAAAAATCACTCTATCATACTCATGAGAGATTTACGTGATATTAAAATACCGAATGAGTTAAAAAGAGAGAGGAAAGATGAAAATTATTAACTCATAAGAAGTTCATGAGTTAAAAAGAGAGAGGAAAAGCGAAAATA
>NZ_NUEU01000001.1:0-460752 GCF_002556365.1 Bacillus sp. AFS002410 | reverse complement strand
GGTTCATGAGTAACTAAAAGTGCTCATTTTTGAAAAACTGTTACTCATAGAGGGTTCATGAGTAACTAAAAAGGCTCTTTTCTGTAAAACTGTTACTCATAGAGGGTCCATGAGTAACTAAAAGGACTCATTTCTGAAAAACTGTTACTCATAAGGGGTTCACAAACTCATTTTTCAACAGTCAAAAAAAATACCCGGTACATAGCCGGGTATTTTTTACTTTAAACCAATTACATTTGGTCCATATAGACTGTTTTAACCTGCGTATAAAAATCGATTGCAGTCTTCCCTTGTTCACGTGAACCAGTACTTGAACTTTTGCAGCCTCCAAATGGTACTTGTGGCTCTGATCCTGCTGTTTCGTTGTTTACATGTACTAGCCCAACTTCGATGTCTTCAACAAAGCGCTGTGCGATCGTAAAATTGTTTGTACAAATTGCCGCGCTTAAGCCATATTCTGTATCATTCGCCATATCTACTGCTTCTTCATAATTTTTCACTTTAAAAAGCGCTATAACTGGTCCGAAAATTTCCTCTCGAGCAATACGAGCATCTGTGGAGACATTTTCAAAGATGGTAGGTTGTACATAAAAACCATTTTTCAGATCATTTTCTGCTGGAACTTCACCACCATATAATAGCGTTGCTTCATCCTTACCTGCTTCAATCATCGCAAGCACGCTATCGAGTTGCGATTGAGATACAGCTGGCCCAACAAATGTATCGTCATCAAGTGGATTGCCGACTTTTAATGTCTTTGTACGTTCTACAAGTCGGTCACGAAATGTTTCGTAAACCGATTCTTCCACAATGACCCTACTCGTTGCTGTACACTTTTGACCCGTCGATCTAAAAGCACCGCTCACAGCTATTTCAACTGCTTTTTCGATATCTGCATCGGCAAGAACAATAAGTGGATTTTTTCCACCTAATTCCATTTGAACCTTCTTCCCTTTTGCTGAAGCCTTCTGCTGAATCTGATTTCCAACTTGATTTGAGCCTGTAAATGAAATCGCTTTAATATATGGATGTTCAACTAATTCAGTTCCAACGACTGACCCTCTACCAAATACACAGTTCACAACTCCTGAAGGAATCCCAGCTTCATCAAGTGCTTTTATGACATGATAGACTGATTTCGGTGTCAGATCCGCTGGTTTGATAACGACCGTATTACCATACACAAGTGCTGGGGCCATTTTCCATACAGGGATTGCAATTGGAAAATTCCAAGGAGTAATCAGTCCAATTGGCCCGATTGGTGTACGAGTCGTATATAAGAATGTATTTGTATTTCCAGAAGGAATCACTTCTCCAACTGGCTGTCTAGCTTCTCCTGCAAAGTATTCAAAGATGCTAATAGCACGCTGCGTTTCTCCAATACCTTCAGCAAGTGTTTTTCCTTCTTCTAGTGCTAAATCACGTCCTACTTCTTGGACTTTTGTTTTTAAAATGTCTGCTGCTTTTTGAAGGTATGAAGCTCGCTGTTGATAAGAAAGTTTCTTCCATGACTGAAATGCCGTTTTAGCTGCAAGAATGGCTTCTCGTGTATCCTCTTCAGTACTTGATGGAAATTCTCCTAATGATTCACCATCGTGAGGGCTATTATTTTCTCGATATTCTCCTAAAGTAGGTTGTTTCCATTGTCCATTAATATAATTTGCAAAACGCATGTCATTTCCCCCAATTAGATTATTTTAAACTAATAATGCCAATTGCTAGCAATCTACTTTATTTGCTATAAAGTAAATTCTCTTTAGACTTATTTTGACTAACAGATAAAATTTTCGGATTTGTTACTACCTCGATCACAGCTGGACGCCCTGATGATAATGCCCTTTGTAGTGCAGGCGCAAAATCAGCATTTTTTTCAACCTTCTGACCGTATGCACCAAATAATTTGGCAAGCTCTGCAAAATTCGGGTTTGTCAATTCAGTTCCAATTACTCGATCTGGAAAATGCTTTTCTTGATGTGTACGAATTGTTCCATACAAATTATTGTTCACGACAATTGAAATGACCGGAATGTTGTAACGTACTGCTGTTTCGATTTCCTGCAGTGTCATCATGAAACCTCCATCTCCTGAGAAGGAAACAACTGTTTTATGTGGCTGTGCGAGTTTTGCACCAATCGCAGCAGGTAGCCCATATCCCATTGCTCCAGATGTTGGTCCGACATATGTATTTTCATGCTCAAAGCGATAATATCGAGAAAGCCAACCAAAGAAATTCCCTGCGTCATTCGTAATAATCGTATCTTTTGGAAGATGCGAGATGATATCGTACATAAAACCATCCATGTCTACGTATTCATCTGTGTAATCTTCCTTCGCTTTTGAAAAGTTCATATATTCGTTATGTAGCTTTTCTACTAGCGCTTCATCTGAAGATAACGTTGTATCTAAAGCAACTGCTACTGCTTCCTCTAAAAAAGCTTTCGCATCTGCTGTAACTGCCAATGTAGGAGCGTAAACTTTTCCGAATACCTCATCAGAAATATCAATATGAATTAGTTTCCCTTTTCCTGAAAGCAGTGAATAATCCTGCGTTCCTACTTGGGAAAATCTTGTACCTAGTGCAATCACTACGTCTGCATTCTCGATCGCTTCGAGTAAATACTTCGGTGTTCCAAAACCTAACCAACCTGCATAACAAGGATGTGAGTTTGGAAACGCATCAAAACGACGGAATGCAGTAACAACAGGAATTTGTAAAGTTTCAGCAAAGTTAACTAGTAAAGGAACAGCATGCGTTCGGATGACGCCCCCACCTGCTATAAGAATGGGACGTTTTGCATTTTGAATCATTTCTACTACTTGATGAACGCTCTCTTTATTTGGTCGAGTTGGCTGAGACTGATAAACTGGAATCTCGACCATTTCGGCCGTGTCTTCTAACATGTCATGGGGTAATGCAACTAACACAGGACCAGGACGCCCCGAACGAGCAATATGAAACGCACGGTGTAAAATTTCTGGAATTCGTTCTACTTGATCAATCTCTACAGTCCATTTGCACAAATGACTAAACATCCCGACTAGATTAACTTCTTGAAATGCTTCCTTTTCTTTAAATGGGCGTTCCACTTGTCCAATTAGCACAACTAGAGGTGTAGAATCTTGGCTGGCAGTATGAATGCCAATCGCCAAGTTCGAAGCTCCTACTCCACGAGTTGCCATACAGACACCTACTTCACCTGATGCTTTCGCATAGCCTTCCGCCATAAACGAAGCTCCACCTTCGTGTCTGGCTGAAATCAAGTTAATATCTGGATGCTCATATAACGCATCCATTACTCCTAGATAACTCTCACCAGGTACACAAAAAACTTTTTTTACCCCTTCCTTTGCCATAACATTGACTACAGCTTTTCCTCCGCTAATTTTCATTGCTCAGCACTCCCTTCTACTATGCAAAGTCTTCCTATACAACTAGCTATCTATTAGCTAGTTGTATTTTTTATTAAGCTTTAACGGTTTCTACATTAACCTCTTCAAATGGCCAAGCTGGAAGCATCTTTCTTAAAACCTTATCTTCTCTATAACCAAGGTCATATTCAGCTTGCATAATTGTATGAACCTCTCTTGTTCCTTCATAAATTACTGGCGCTTTTGAGTTTCTTAAATAACGCTCTACCGGGAACTCATTTGAAAATCCATATGCACCATGAATTTGCACAGCATCATTAGCTGCTTCATTTGCTGCATTACAAGAAATCCATTTTGCTAGTGATGTTTCTCTAGTATTACGTTTTCCATTATTTTTTAACCATCCAGCTTTATAGACTAATAGACGTGAGATTTCAAGATTTGAAGACATTTTAGCGATCATTTGTTGTACTAATTGATGTTTTCCGATTTCTTTACCAAATGTTTTTCGCTCATTACAATATTTTACGCTAGCTTCAAGTGATGCCTGAATTAATCCACAAGCACCCGCTGCAACAGTAAATCTTCCATTATCAAGCGCAGACATTGCAATTTTAAATCCTTCACCTTCGAATCCTAATAAGTTTTCAGCAGGTACTCTTACATCATCTAAAAATACTTCTCCAGTATTTCCTGCTCTAATTCCCATTTTCCCTTTAATCGCTTTTGTAGAAACTCCTTCAAAAGTACGTTCTACAATAAAACAAGAAATGCCATGATGCTTTAAGTCATGATTTGTTTTTGCAAAAATTAAGAAATGATCAGCTACATCACATAGAGAAATCCATGTTTTTGAACCGTTTAAAATATAACTATCCCCATCTTTTACCGCCGTTGTCGCCATTGCAACTACATCAGAACCTGCATTTGGCTCAGTTAACCCAAATGCCCCAATTTTCTTCCCTTGTGCTTGAGGAACAAGATATTTTTCCTTTTGCTCTTCACTTCCCCATTGCAATAACGTCATGCTATTTAATCCGGTATGTACTGAAACAGCAGTACGGAAAGCTGTATCGCCTCGCTCTAATTCCTCGCATATGATTGCTAAAGTATTATAATCCATTCCAACTCCACCATATTGTTCAGGAATACATACGCCCATTAAATCTAACTCAGCAAGACGTTTTAAAATATTCACTTCAAAATGTCCTTTTTCATCCCATTCCTTAATGAACGGTATAATTTCACGATCTACAAATGATCTAACTACCTTTCTTACACTACTTTGTTCTTCTGTTAATGAAAAATTCATTTTATTTCCTCCTCAAATTGTATTATTTTGCTTCATTTCTTCTATTTCTAATTGAGAATAACCAAGTTTACTCATTACTTCCTCAGTGTGTTCCCCATGCAGTGGTGGATGTCTTAAAACTTCAACTGGTGTTTTTGATAATTTTAGAGGTGAACCAACTAACTGTAGATCCTTTACGGTTGGATGGTTTACTTCTAGCACCATATCCCTTGATCTAGCCTGTTCAGACTGTAGGGCCTCACTTACGTTATAAATAGGTCCATTTGGAATTCCATTTTTATCTAAAAGGGCTTTCCATTCATCTTTAGTTTTTGTTTTTATTTTATTTGAAATTAATTCTTCAATTTGTTTTCGATACTGTAATCGACTAGCATTTGTCCTATAAGATTCGTCTAATAAAATCGGTTCTTCAATCAATAGCGCAAATCGATTAAACTGATTGTCATTTCCAACTGCAATCACCATCTCGCCATCGCTAGCTGAAAAAACTTGATAAGGAACAATATTAGGATGATAATTCCCTAATCGCTCAGGAACAGCTCCACTACATAAATAGTTGCTAGCCACATTAACTAAAGCAGCTAATTGAGAGTCGAATAGTGAAATATCAATTTCTTGTCCTTCACCTGTACGATTTCGGTGCTGCAAAGAAGCAAGAATTCCAATACATGTAAATAACCCCGTTAAAACATCTGATATGGCAACCCCCACTTTTGTTGGCTCGGCATCCTTCTCTCCAGTAATGCTCATTAAACCAGACATCGCCTGAATGATATAATCATATCCGGGAAGTGAAGAATTAGGTCCTTTACTACCAAACCCACTAATTGATGCAAGAATAATATCTTTTTTAACTTCTTTCATTTCTTCATAGGAAAAGCCTAGTTTTGCTAATGTTCCAGGTTTAAAATTTTGGACGACAACATCCGCTTCTGAGATGAGCTTTTTTAAAACTTCTTTACCTTGACTAGATTTTAAGTTCAATGTCATGCCTTGCTTATTTCGATTAGCACATAAATAATATGCGCTTTCTCCTTCAACAAAAGGAGGCCCCCAACCCCTTGTTTCATCCCCGCTGCTAATACTTTCAACTTTGATTACCTCAGCTCCGAGATCACCAAGGATCATCGTACAAAAGGGACCTGCTAGTACTCTAGTTAAATCAATAATTTTGACACCATGTAATGCCCCCGGCAATTTGATCACCTCTTCATTTACTTTTCCTCCGCTAATTTACTAGTTTCTACTAGACAATTAAATGGGTACCACTTCTGTAGTTGCTTTATTTAGAAAATTAAAGAGATAGATTGTCCCTCATTTTCTTTATATCTTTCATAATGCAAAACTCATGCCAACTTCAAAACTCCTACGTAGATAGTTATTACAGTCCTAAATAGAGATAAACAAACCTAAAATTCACTCAAAACTGTCAAAATTAACTCATTAATAAAATTCAGGTTGAAAGTGGGACTATCAAAAAATATCAACGAGATTCGATGGTAACTCATCGAAAAAACTGTATTATTCCAATGAAAATCAGCACTATCTCAACAAGAGTAAGCATTATATCAATGAGAATCAGCGTTTTATCAACGAGAATCAGCATTATATCAACGAAGTTCAGCATTATATCAACGAGATTCAGCATTTTATCAACGAAGTTCACAACTTTATCAATATAGTTCATATTTTGTTCTTATTTAAAACCCATCCAAAAAGAAAAGGGGTGTCCCAATATATGAGAAACCCCTTTTCTAAAACCTTACTGATTTTTAATTTTGTTATTTTAACATTCAATCAAATCTCGAACAGTTGGCTCAAACAGTTCGCAAGCAATCTCTCTTTGATATCGATTTTGCTTTTTAGCTTCATTAAATAAGTTAAACGTATTTTTTCTGCTTAATCTTTCAATATCATCTATTACTGCCTGAGGATCAGGTTTCACTAATCCAAAAATAACGGCATCATAAAATCTAATTGCTCCTAAATTCGCTACAAAATCATTCACCACATCAATCCCTCTTTGTTTGATGATCTTGTCACCTTCAGCAGAGATTGGAATGTTTGCAGCCTCTACAATTAAACTCGCCTTTACTTTATTGCCATTTGATCCATTAATTACGTCCTCTAAAGCTGCAGGAATCAAAATATCACAATCTACATCAAGCCATTCAGAGTTAGTTCTTACCACATAATTTGGTTCAAAAAACGCCTGATTCATTTCTCCATGTGAATTTTTATGGTCAATTAATTTTTGAACATCTAATCCTTCTTCACAAGTAACAAGTAGATTTGCATCCGAAATGCCGACAATTTTATAGCCTAACTGTGATAACTTCAACGCACAACTTGCTCCTACACATCCAAATCCTTGAATAACTACTTTCGCCTCTTTATTTTTCCCTTTAAACTTCCATGCTTCATCTGCACAATATGCAACACCGTAGCCTGTTACTGCATCGTTTAGCAGGAAACAATCTATTTTAGAAGCTAGCAAGTTATTAAAATCTTTAATTCCATTTTGAACACTTACATTTTCCTTCATCGATTTAGTTAAAGGGATTCCTACGTTGAATTCATCAAATACCCTTAGTACATCCTCATATTTCGTACCTAAATCACTTCCTAAAGATACTCCTGCTTCTACATATGGCATCATTGCAATTAAAAATCTTCTTAATACTTCATACACATCCGGAGCTTTATAATCATAGGCAATACCAGCTTTACAACCGCCTGTAGTGATACTTTCTGAAGCCATATATTTATAAGCCATTGCCTCTGCCAAACGTTCTACTTCTTCTCTAGTCACTGTCGGATGCATTCGTGTTCCTCCACCTGCATACCCTTTGACAAAGTTATGTACTACCAACCACCCTTTTGCATCTGTCTCACTATCATTCCATTCAACAACTAAGTAAGGTTTTTTCATAGATTTCCAGCTCCTTTAATTAATTTTTAGTAAATTCATTCTACAGTATCTTTTTTATTGTACAGGTACTTCTCCATGATCTTGTTTAATGCCAACCTTATTTTTATGTCTTCCGTGACGTATAAAGTAATAAAGATAACTTACACCCATGAACCCTAATCCACCGTACAGGGATGAACGTTGTGCCGGATCATAAGCCATAAATAAAATAGAAATTCCGCATAGAACAAGACATAAAATAGGAACTAATGGAAATAGACGAACTTTGTACTTTAAATCTTTAACATCTCCACCATTTTTAATGTATTGCCTTCTAAAATTGAATTGAGATAATGCAATTGCCATCCAGCTGAGTGTACCTGCTAGTCCAGTTGCAGACAGCAGGACTACAAACAAAGTCTCTGCAGATACTACACTTGTTAGTAATGATACTAAAGCAAACAAAAGACTGAACAATACTGCATTAGCCGGAACACCGCGGGAATTCACTTTACCTAATGCAGCAGGTGCCATACCATTTTTGGAAAGTGACCAAAGCATTCGAGAACAAACATATAATCCAGAATTTCCTACTGAAAGGAGTGCCGTTAAAATAACAAGATTCATAATATCAGCAGCATAAGGGATCCCAACACTGTCAAAAACAGCTACAAATGGACTCTCAACTACACCAGCATGCCTCCATGGAATTAAAGCTGCTAAGACCAAGATAGCTAACACGTAAAAAATCAATACACGAAAAATGATACTACGAATTGCTTTTGGAAGAGTCTTTTCTGGTTTTTCGCTTTCACCGGCTGCAATTCCAACAACCTCTGCCCCTTGAAATGCAAAAACAACCGCCATCATACTAGTAAATATTGATGAAAAGCCATGTGGAAAAAGTCCACCATCATTTGTAAAATTAGTAAACATCGGGGCTGAATGACCTTTACTACCAAACCCAAAAATGGCAGCCGCTCCAATTAGAATAAACGCTATAACAGCAAATACTTTAATTCCTGCAAACCAAAACTCTGTTTCAGCGTAGCCCTTTACACTAAGAATATTTAAGGATAACAAAAGAATGATAAACACAAGACACCAAACCCAGACAGGTACATTAGGAAACCATCTTTTCATCAACATCCCAGCTGCGGTAAATTCCAAACCAACAGTTGTTGCCCAACTAAGCCAATACATCCAGCCAATCGTAAATCCTGTACCAGGTCCAATATATTTAGTAGCATAAGTCTTAAATGAACCCGTTACTGGCATCGAGACGGATAGTTCACCTAAACAAACCATTACAAGATACATCACCAATCCACCAAATAAATACGCAACAACTGCTCCACCTGGACCAGCTTGATTAATCGTAAGACCTGAACCTAAAAATAAACCTGTACCGATTACTCCTCCGAGTGAAATCATAAACAAATGCCTACTTTTCATGGAACGTTGCAACTGCCCTTTTTCACTATTAGATTCCATATTGACCCACCTTTTATTTTAGAATATTCAGAAAAAATAAAACGAAATAATAGAAAAATATATCTACTAAAATAGCATAAACTTTTGTAAACCTTTACATTTTCTAATAATCTCTAAAAACACTACAGAAACTAAACAAAGAACAGATGAGCTTAATGGCCATAGAATTCTCATAAAAAGTAAAATAGAGGATTGTCTCATTTTTTGATATTTATCTTCCACTTAATTACATTTTCAAACAAAATTCTAGACGAGTGAATAAGTAATATGAAATTTGTCTTCTAAAGCACCTCCTATTTCCGTCCATCTCTTACAGGAACAAATGAGTAGAACTTATCTCTCCCTACAAATCATTAAGCAAAATTCGTGCCAACAAAAAAACATAATGAAATCAATAGAAAAACCATTCCATTCATCTATTACCTACTGATTAATTTTAAAATCTACTCAATTTATTTATTTTAGACTCAATTACTTTTTTTTAAGTAGTGATTTTCCTAAAATGAAATATTTCTCCCTTTTGTCTCCATTTTCACATCATGCCATAAATAGATAAAATTCTACAAAAGCTATGTCATCCCTCCCAAGAGTTTATTAGGATATTTTAACCTTGATTTTATATTTGATTTTTGTAAATTAAGTCATCAATCCTTTAGGTTGCAATAATCAATAAAAAAGACTCATGAATTATTCCACGAGTCTTTGATGTACCAATTATTAAAATGTCTTACTATTTACTTAAACCCAACTTTTCCAATATACTGTCTAACGTTTCACCTTTATAAGTAGTCTTCGCTTTCGGTGCATCTTGAACAGTTTTGTTTTGTAATCCGAAGTTTTTAATAATAAAATCCATATCCTTTTTATCTACTACTTTATCAAAATTAAAGTCTGCAGAGGCTTTATTTGTACCCCAATATGTTTGGACAGCTAACGCATCCAAAATATCAATTACATTATCTTTATTTACATCACCAGCTGCAGCAATTGGCATATTAACTTGTAGATCTTTTCCTACTAACTTACCGCGCACTTCATCTGATAAATTTACTTGTTTGTATAATGTAAAATGTCCAGGAACATCTACTCTTACAGTGTAATCATTTTTATCAGCATTAAAACCATTTGCTTCGAATGGACCATTATTATTTGTTATTGGTACTTCAACAATTGATTTTTCGTCGTATGAACTAACAGTAACTTTTGCATCAATCATTCTTTGGTCTAAATCATTATTTAATTGACCAGTCGTAGGGTCATAAGCGCCCTCTACTTGTAAAGAACCTTCTAACATTGATACTGTTTGATTATTTTTATAACCATCCATATAAGTGTACACATCTGAGGTCTCAACATTCGATTGATCGATTGTCGTAGAATTAATCAGATGCCATGAGAATGGAGTACTTACCGTAAATTTATTTAATGTCTTTACATCGAAATTAAATAACTGTAAATCCTCAGGAAGTGATTTAGTACCTTCATAATTAAAAGTAAATGTAAATTGTTGTACATTTGGCCAGTTTGTTGGACTAGTTTCTACGGTGACTTTGGCTTCCCCATATTTTTTCACCTCATCATTTACAGTCACATTCTCAATGCTAGCTTGATCTGTAAATACTGGTAACGAAATTTTAGTAGTTTTTAAGTTTTTAATATTATTTGAACGCACACTATAATTAACCGTGTCCCCCGTTGTGATACTTTGTTTATTTGCCTTTAAATAATAATATGGGTACGTATCTTTTACGAAAACGACCTTTAACATATTTGACGCGTCCGCAGAAGGATTCTTCGCAGCGTCCATACCATAAAACTGGACTTGTAATGGTTGAAATTGACTGTTAACTAAAATTTGATCTTCATAATTTCCGTCTTTATCTGTGTTGATTGGATTTGCCGGAAAACCACCATAAAACGATACTACTGAATTACTAGATTGATCAACAGGAATACCTATACGATTTGCCTCTTCAACTTCTGGATCTTGTACATTAATAGTAAAATCATATAAAAATTGTCCATTTGAATCTAATTGACCATCATTGTATTCAATTACTTTTTGGTCTAACTGATCAAAACTACTGGTCATTGTAGGTGCACCCAGTTCGTATAAGAAATCTGAAGCTGCTGAGAATACTTTTCCACTTTCATTAGTCCCGACCAATCTTAATTTATAATGTCCAGTTTTTATTGTTTCAGCTTCACTACTAATAGGATTTTTTAAATCGCCTGTAAATGGATAATAATTACCATCAAACCCTCTTGGGATAAAATAAGATTGATTTTCATTTAATTGTAAAGTATCAAATGAACCTATTAATCCAAGGTCTTGTCCAGTAATTGGATCTTGTATTACTACATCTAAAGTCTTCATATGAGACTTTAACTCAAATGAGAAACCGAGAAATGGATACATTGTCTCTGGCCATGTGTAGCCAGTTGAAAATAGCGGATTTTCCACTTTAAATGTTGAAATCCCCTCGTTTACTACGCGCACACCAAACGGAATTTGATATTGCTCTGTTGGATCTTCATTATTAGTAAATACCACATATCCTTCATAAGTCCCTTTGTCTGCCGTTTTTGGAATGTTTAAGTTAAACTTAATCGATTTTTGACTAATTCCATTTAATTTAATTGAACTTGGCCCTACTAACGATACATTATTTAAAGCAGCATCTTTTGATCCTCTTTGATCAGTTTGAAACTTAACATTTATACTAAATGTCTTCACCTTTTCGCTTCTGTTTTTAAGTGTAACAGTTCTTGAATCAGAAATGGCTTGGTCATTAAATCCGAAAGATCCAAAGCTCATTCCACCTGTGTCTTCATCGATTAATTTTTGTTTTCCATTAATAATACTAGGTGTTTTATCCTTTACTACTAATTCCACATTTGAGTGAATAGCTTCATATGCATCTACTCTGCCACTACCAACTTCAAATACACTATATGCTTTTGACAACGGGTCCGCTGTATTCATCAAAATCGACTTCACATCAGACGGAGTGAGACCCTTATTTGATTGAAGTAGTAAAGCCGATACTCCTGCAACATAAGGTGTAGCCATGGATGTACCCGATAAACGTTCATAAGCAAATTGATAATCCTGTGCTTTTGTACCATCCGCTGTTTTATCATTAATATAATATGGAACTGTTGAAAGAATTGATACCCCTGGTGCAGTCACTTCTGGTTTAATATCATAATTAATACGAGATGGACCTCTTGAACTAAAGCTAGCTAATTCATCTGATGCCGTTTGTAACTTTGAAAAATCACCAAATGTAAAATCTGATTTTCCTTCTTTAATTGCATTAGAAATGGCTAAACCATCTTCGTACGCTATTGAAAAAGAAGGGATTGCGTCCATGGACTCTCCTAATAATTCCTTGATTGTTCCTTCTGCTTTATTTGCTTCATCATTATACATAATTACGCCAGCAGCACCATTTGCTTTTGCATTTTTAATTTTATCCATTAATGCAATAGAACCCCGCTTTATAAAGGCAATCTTCCCTTTAACATCTTTTCCAGTAAAATTATAGGTGTTTCCTAAACCAACATCTACAAGTTGATATGTTTTACCTTTTAATGATGTTAAGTCATCTAAATAATTTTGAGCCATTTGTCTTAATAAGTAATTTTTATTGTTGTTAACACCTGAGTATTGATATAAATCAATTGCTACTGATGAAGCCCCTACTGTTAAAGCTAATGCTGATGTACCAGGTGCCCCGAGTGAATACAAGCTATCACCACTATTTCCCGCAGCAACTACTGTAGTCACACCACTAATTACTGCATTATTTACAGCTACTGACGTTGGAAATAATGGATCATTAATCGTTGCTCCTAAAGACATATTGATAACATCCATGCCATCGCTTACAGCTTTATCAATTGCAGCTATTATTCCATCGCTATCACCACCCCCATAAGGACCAAGTACACGATAAGAATAAATGTCTGCATCTGGGGCTACTCCAACTTTTTTATATTCACTATTTGCTACTCCTTGACCAGCAATTATACCGGCTACATGGGTACCATGCTCGGTATAATAAGCTGATGTACCATCAAATTCTGGTTCCCCTGATTTTTTCCAGTCTTCATAGGTTGTCTCCATCGGATCGTTATCATTGTCAATAAAATCATAACCACCTTTATAAGCGTCCTTTAAATCAGGATGGTTATAATCAATACCAGTATCTAATATCCCAATCTTTATACCCTTTCCTGTATAACCTTCAGCATGTAAGCTATCTAATCCGTCGTAAGGTGAGTAATTCCCAACTTTAGCTTCGTCTGCTTTCAATTCACCACTTTTGTCATCTTCTGGAGGTGGATTAATCGTAAATGTTTGATTACTCCATATCTTCTTTACAACTTTAGACTTTAACAGCTCATTAATTTGATTTGCCGGTAAACTCATTGAAACACCATTAAAAGCATTTTTATATGTACGTTTAATTTTAAAATCCAATTTTTTATTATTGGATTTTAACTTCTCAATATCTTTTTTAAACTCTTCATGATCACTTTCCACTAAACTAGATGCTTTTGCTTCCGTTAAACTATTACCTTCTAGACTCGCTTCTATTTGAGCAACTTTTGCTGGTTTATTAGTGAATTCAACAATGACAGGCGTTTGAGCTTTTGATGCTAAATTAATATCAGGTGAAACTTTGAGCCCAGTTTCATCCGTCGTTGATAATTGATGTAGAGCTGCTCTTTGTGAAGATGTTAAATTCCCGAGAATATCTTCTACTTTGGAGTTACTCTTTGCTTGTGAGACTATTGTTGCTTGACCAAATGAACCAAAAACGAAACAAGTAGATAAAGCTAAAACTGTTAAACTCTTTACAGTTTTATGTTTTTGACGATTCTTCCCCATTTTCTTCCTCCTAGTAAATCATGTATGTAGAGAGAAATTTCTATTTCTAAATATTCAGAAAAATCTTCCTGAAATTATCTTAATCTCTGTAGATTTACACAGCAATGGGGGTTATTCACTCTGAAAATTTTACTACTAGGTGAAATAAATGAAGGAAAGATGCCGAATACTTGTTTATAAATGGGGTTTTTACATTAAAATCTCCTATTCAAACCATA
The DNA here is from genome assembly GCF_002556365.1 of Bacillus sp. AFS002410. Taxonomy (NCBI): domain Bacteria; kingdom Bacillati; phylum Bacillota; class Bacilli; order Caryophanales; family Bacillaceae; genus Bacillus; species Bacillus sp. AFS002410. Next base: position 446,548 of record NZ_NUEU01000001.1, on the reverse strand, counting down.
AAAAGCCTTATATTAAATACAAGGCTTCAATTTATTAACTTTAAACAAGCTCACTGTTTTTTCGATATCGATCTACTATTGAGTGTGTAAACTGATTAGCGCGCTCAATATCCCCTCTTTTTAAATAATAATCGAACAATTTAATTTCATAATTCTCAGTTGCAAGACCATAGCCTTTCTCCTTAAAAAACGGATATGCAACTGTCTCTAAATATTGGTAGTATTCTTCTATTAAATTTTGAATTTTAAAGACATGTAACTGAAAATAGTGTAAATACATAGCATCGTTTGATTTATTTGCTAAAGCGAGCCCTTTCTTTGCAGTTTTAATCAAGTCTATATTAGATTGTAGACCTAGTTTTGAAGCTGTATTTAAATATCCTTCTAAGGTTACTAGATAATGAGGATGTGATTTATCACGTAATTTTAAGGACTGACTATAATAATCGAATGCTTGTTTATATGAACCATTACGAAATTGTTGGTAAGCATAATTATGAAGCAATTTAGCTTTTTGATCATTTAAACCTAGACTTTCAGCCATTTCAATTAATCTTGGATACCCTGAATCTTTTGTATCAAAAATTTCTTCTTGTTCAACTTGAATCAACATTAACATTTCAGTTTCAAGAATGCGATTAAAGCTGTTCTCATTCGTAAAAAATTGTAATGCTTTATTAGCGTAATGATACGCAAGCACATGCGAATTCATACACATATAGGCAACAGCTAGATCAAAATAATATTCCGGATTATTGTAGTAGGTTAGATCAATTCTCTTTAAATAAGAAATCGCTCGTTTATATTCACCCTGATAGTCAAGATAAAACTTCCCCTTAATATGATATAGCATATTTTGATCATAAGGTGAAAGTTCTTGCCAACAATTCATCTCTTCAATCAAAGCTTTAGCAAGATTTTTTTCACCAATTAATAAATAATATCTAGTTAAAACCAGTGTGTAAAAACGATAAAAATCTTGGATTTTCAATAGCGAGATTCCTTCTAACTTGGCTTTCATGCTTGTTGCTTTTGAATTTAGTTTTAAGATTATTGCTTCATGCCATTCTTTTAAAACTGAATTCAATTTATAGTACGTTTCGATTTCATCATGCATGTTTATATCAAGTTTTTTAGCTAACAATTTGATTGTTTCTTCAGATACTTCTGTTATACCACGTTCAATTTTGCTAATATGCGTACTAGAACAAATTTGATTCCCTAAGTCTGCTTGCCTTAAACCTTGAAGTTCACGGTAAAACTTTATAATTTTCCCTTGGATCATGTTGTCCCCCCTTGTTTTTTCCGCATTAGTATACTTAAATAGTTTAACTACCCCTAATTCTATTAAATTAATATTTATACTACGTATTTTAAATCATAGTTTTTAATGTTATCAATGATAATTGCTATTTCTATCAATTGGTAAAAATATACTTCCTTAAAATCTATTTAAAATGTTAGAATAAAACCCCAATAAATTTTGATACTTTCTAACCTAGATTTAATGAAAACAGATAAAAAAAATCTACATCATATAATTTCCTCAATAAAAACAGGTAGTTTGTACCTAAAGAAACCCCCTTTGTAATCTCCAAAATTAGATATTAACATTACTCCCATGAGAATTTTTTGAAAATTTAAAAATGAAAGTTTTCTGAAAATTTTTAATCAAGTTGAAAAGAGGAGAAATATGAAAAAGAGTAAACATCGATTGGTTTATCAGACTTTAAAAAAAGCAACTCCTGTAGTGTTAACATTGGGGCTAATCCTCCCAAACACGTATTCTAGTTTGACGAATGCAGCTACTAAAACTCAAAGTAGTGCCGAAAAAATTCTAGCTTCCTTAACGGATGCACAACGAGCAGCATTACAAAAGTCTGAAGCAAAGGAACTATATGGACTTCAAGGGTTTGATGAGAAAGAGTTAAAAGATAACAAAGAGATTTCCGTTATCGTTCAGTTTAAATCAAAACCAGATCAAGTAGCTGTTGTTGATGCTGCTTTAGATGGAAAATCGTTAACAAGAGATGTAGCACAAAGCAAGGTCGATCAAGATCATTCCACATTCTTAAATGATCTCAAACAAATCTTTCCTGCTAAAGCTGGTTTGCAACGATCTCTTCCCTCAACTGGAAAAGGTTTAAATATGGTAGAAACACCTTACCAAATCAAGCGTTCCTTCAAAGCTTCCTATAATGGAGTTTCTATGACGCTACCAGCAAACCAAATTGAATCACTTATGCAGTCAGATGTTGTTCAAGCAATTTACAAGGATACAACGTTTACAATTGAACCACCTTCTATTGCAGAGTCTAATGGAAAGCCTGGTAAATCAGAAAATACGAATTCAACTGTGACTGGCGATCCTGTTTCATTCTTAGGTGTAGACAAGCTACACGAAGAAGGTATCACAGGTAAGGGAGTCAAAGTAGCTGTCATCGATACAGGAATTGACTACAATCATCCTGATCTCAAAGATGCCTACAAAGGTGGATACGACTTTGTAAATAATGACAATGATCCGATGGAAACAACCTATGAAGATTGGAAAAAATCAGGATCAGCTGAATTTGCTGCTAACGGTTCTGCCTATTACACCGAACATGGCACTCATGTATCAGGTACAATCGCTTCACAAGCGAAAAGTAATAGTGAGATTTCCGTCACAGGAATTGCTCCGGACGCGGACTTATATGTGTATCGAGCACTAGGCCCATACGGTTCGGGCACGTCCTCTAATATTATTGCTGCAATTGATCAAGCAGTAATATCAGGAATGGATGTTATGAATCTTTCGTTAGGTGCTACCCTTAATGATCCATACTATCCAACTAGTACAGCGATTAACTATGCTGTTTTAAGTGGTGTAACCGCAGTAATTGCAGCTGGAAACTCTGGACCTGGGTTCTATACTTTAGGATCTCCTGGAGCGGCGGCTTTAGCACTTACTGTTGGTGCGAGTGATATTTCGATGCCAATTACAACCATGAAGGGTAAAGTTGCATCTGAATCATCGATTGAACTACAAACGATGGCAAGAAGTTTTTCTGATGATCTCACAACATTAAAAGGGAAAAGTTTTGACATGGTTGATGTTGGATTAGGTGGAGATGCTGACTACACCAATAAAAATGTAGCAGGCAAAATTGCGTTAGTCGAAAGAGGTACCTACGCACTAGCAGATAAGATTAAGTTTGCAAAAATACATGGTGCGAAAGCAGTTCTTCTATTTAACAATGTTGAAGGCCAAATTGGGGCTTATCTTGGAGAAGCAAATGACTTTATTCCTACTTTCTCTGTAACTCAACAAGACGGACAAGCTTTAAAGACGCAAGTTGCTGCAGGTAACAATAAATTTACCTTTACTGATGTAACTGTTACCGAAACAGAAGGAGATAAGCTAGCGGATTTTAGTTCCCGTGGTCCTTCATTAGCCAACTTCGATGTAAAACCAGAAGTTGTCGCACCAGGTGTTAGTGTTCTTTCCACTGTACCTGCTTATATAACTAACTCAGATACACCTACTGATTACTCAAGTGCCTATGCTCGAATGAGTGGAACATCTATGGCGACACCTCATGTAGCAGGTATAGCAGCCTTAATGTTACAAGCTAATCCAAATCTGCAACCTGAGGATATTAAGACCCTTTTAATGAATACTGCGGATCCACTAAATGGAGACTATCTTCCTTATGAACAAGGAGCAGGTCGAGTCGACCCAAATGAAGCGATTCATCCAAAAATGGAAGTTCAAGTTAAAGATGAAACCCTCATTCCATTCGGAGAAGAAATGGTCAAAATTGACGAAAAGTCGGGTGGAATTAGCTTTGGTGAACTTTATACAGGTGAGGACCTTTCAATTAATAAAAAAGTGACTTTGCAAAACTTTGAAAAAGAAAATAAAAAGTTAACTGCAACTGTTCATTTTCAAAATATAAAAGGTACTTCTGACCCAACTACTAGCGGAATAAAATTGGCCGTAGACCCAGTGATTCAAGTCAAGAAAAACGAAACTAAAAATGTAAACGTATCGCTTACTTTTCCGAAAACAGCAAAAGAAGGCGTCTATACTGGTTATGTTATCTTAACAAACCAAAAAGATAAAAATGAGCAATATCGTATTCCTTTTAGTATACGAGCAGTAGAGGAAGGCTTTTATGGATATGCACTCAATAAAGCTACAACAACTTTAGAATATAGAATTTCGCAAACAGAACCGATGGGAATGGCTTCAGGTACTGTTGCGCCTGTACTAACTTTTAATATGAAAACACCTATGCAAAATATGGATATCGTTTGGCAAGATGGAAAAACCGGCCAAGATCTAGGATACGCTACATCAATTGATCTATCTAAATTAAATACAAATACACAGATTATTTCCCCCTTAGCTATATTTGGTAGCTATTATCCATTTACTGGTGATCCTGATCATCCGATTTCTGCTATAGCTCAAAACGCAAAACCAGGTTACTACAAGATAAAGCTGATTTCGACCAATGCGAAAGGTAAAACCTTTACCGGTTATCTTGATCTTTATGTAGATATTGAACAACCAGAAGTTACTACATCATTAGATCAGGAATCACCATTTCACGAATACAAACCTGGACAAGAAACGTATCCTTTTTCGATGCAAATTACTGATCCACAGGTGAAGGAAATGCAAGATGCTGGGATGGACGTAGATTTATCGGATACTTCTTTTCAATATACGTTTATTAATTCAGCTGAATCCAATATTATTTACATGGATAAAGATGGAAAGTTTTCAGAAGATATTGTTATGTATCCAGAATACCCAGTTCAAAGCTTCACCGTAAAAGGTAGAGATGTGGCTGTAAACAGTACTGTTAAAAAACAATACTATTTTATCAAAGAGGGTACACCAAACGCATATATCACTAGCCCAATAAAAGAAGTAACGATGGGTGATACCGTAAAGGCAACACTGAAATTAGATAATATTTCATCCCTATCATCTGCTAACTGGACTTTCGGTAATCTAGATAAAAACTTTGAAATAGTCGATGCCAAACCAAATGCAGAGTTAAGCCAATATGGAGAAGCAAAAGTGACTCTTACGAATTCAAGTAGTCCAACTGTACAATTGGATCTGCCATCAACGACTCAAATAAATGACAAAGTGGCTGCGGTCGATGTAACCTTAAAAGTGAAAGATGCTGTTTTTGGTACATCTATTAAAATAGATCCAACAGTTACGATTAACACCCTAGAAGGAACTACTAATTTAATTAAAGCAGGATATACATGGGGGTTATTATCTTCCTTCTCTGAACTTGAAGGTCCGCTTAATGCAGAAGGATTTTTAAATCCAGGTACAACAAATAAATATAAAAATGTAGATTGGCCAAACTCAGGTGCATCCATTAAACTAACACAATCAAATGGTAACGTATTTGATATTACACCGAATTTAGTAAAGGATGTCAACCGCTTCTCTATTTCAAAATTACCACTAACTGGCGATTCATGGTCTTGGGAATTCACTTTACCAGGTCACTTTATGGTAAAAATTCCGATGATGTCTGGTTTCGAATACAAGGGTACTCTGTTTGGTCAACAAAAGAAACTTGCAACCTCTTACTTTATTAAACAGGCAGTTGCTGGTGATGTGAATCAAGATAATGTGATTGATGTTCTTGATGCATTATACATCCAAACATATTGGGGCACTAGCAAAAGAGAGGCAGATATTAATTTTGATGGAAAAGTTGATGCAAATGATTTGAATTTTGTAGAAAGTAACTATCTGAAACAAAATCAATATGCAGAGAATGCACCTGAGCCACAAAAACAATATAAATCTGCTACTTTAGAAAGTATTAAAATTGCTTTAGGCGTACAATAAACTAGCTTTCTTATATTTAAAATACTATTATGTTCGATTTAAACTACAAAAGCCCCCTGCTATTCGGGGGCTTTTTCTGTGTAATGCACAAGATTGTAATCAATATTCTAAGTAAACTTCATTGAAAAAATAGTATATTTCATTGTTATGACTGAGGTTATACTATTCAATCTCTACTAGTCATTTTCGACATAGTGTCACACATAGAATTTATTTCCTATATCAAGAAATTTGTAGATATTTCCCGGGAATTTGTAAAAATTTGATATAAATTAAAATCTAATTTGTTATATGTTTCAAAGGAACTTTTGATGTATTGTTTAGAGATTTTTTGTATCGTGTTCAAATTTTTACGATTAAAAAGACTTTTGTATTAATTGCAATTTGTATCAGCTAACGATACATAACAAAAAGCCGATACATCCTTACGGAAGTATCGACCTTAAAGTACTTTTTAAAGTTTTCATTTTCAAAAGTTTTAATCAAATTTTTACAAGATTAGCATAAAAAGATTTTAATAGTTCCTTTATTTTCGAAATAAAGAGAAAAGCCATCCCCATTTATCTTTAGGCCTTTGTATCACAATTTCTAAACGTTTATTAAAATCATCTTGTGAGCGCCATTCTGTTCTCTGTTCTTCTCGCATGTTTTGTAATTCTTCTTGTAAAAAATCAATTTTTTGTTTTTCTTGTTCCAGTAATGTCTCGTATTGTATTTTTTGTTGCTCGGCTAATTTTTCAATTTTATTGTAAGTTTTTTTGGATGAGTTTCCAATATTTGCACTTATATCATGATGATCTTGTTGAAGCCTGGAAACAGCCGTTTTAAGTTCTGTCATATCATTTTTCAGCTCAACATTCATTTCACGTGCAGCTGCAAGTTCACTGACTAAAAACCTTAAAAACTCTTTTAATTGATTTGGGTCATGTGGTAAATTTTCATATGTATCGGATACCGCAATTTGTGTTTCATCAAAACCTTCTAATCTTTCTTTTTGTTGAAATACTAGGTCTTTTGCAGTATCTTCCAGGGACTTGTCTGTATCGCGTAACGCTATAAGCACTTTAATATCAGATTGAACAAATATACGCCGTTCGCCATCTTTCAAAAACTCATATCCATTGCGCTCTAAGATTTGTCCATACTTTCGAACAGTAGGCGTTGCAATACCCAGTTCTTCAGCTACTTCCTTCGAAGAAAAAGCTCGTTCATTCGGTTGTATATCACTTCGCATATAGAACCTCCTTTTTAACAAATATGAAGGATTTTTCGGCATATTGCAACATATATCACTATGATACAAAAAAACCCCTTTTCACACTTAAGGAAAATAGGGGCTAAACTCATTATTTTAAAGTTAACATTAATTAGAACCTAATGCGCCAACTACCTGATGAGGAACATAAGGCTCTTCCAAATAAGCAACCTCTTCAGCAGTTAACTTAACCGATAAAGCCCCTTCTGAATCTTCAAGATGGGAAATTTTCGTGGCACCAATAATTGGAGCAGTAACTGGTTGTTTCTGTAGTAACCAGGCAAGTGCGATTTGTGATTTTAATACGCCTTGTTTTTCGGCGATTTCCGCAACCCGCTCCACTACGAGTCGGTCAGTATTTTCCGTTGCACCATATTTCGATTTCTGAGTTTCATCTGTCTCAGATCTTAGTGTCGTATTTGACCAGTCACGTGTTAACCTTCCCGAAGCAAGTGGACTGTATGGAATTACGCCGATTTTTTCTTCGTTACAAAGAGGCAGCATCTCTCTTTCCTCTTCACGGTATATAAGGTTAAGATGATTTTGCATTGTTACAAATCTAGTCCAACCATTTTTTTCAGCGACATGTAAAGCTTTCAAGAATTGCCATGAATACATAGCAGAAGCACCGACGTATCTTACCTTACCAGCCTTCACTAAATCATGCAGTGCTTCCATTGTTTCTTCGATTGGAGTGTGATAATCCCAACGATGAATTTGGTATAAATCCACATAATCCGTTCCGAGGCGTTTAAGACTTTTATCAATTTCGCTCATAATATGCTTACGGGAAAGTCCTGAGCCATTAGCACCTTGATGCATAGGAAAATAGACTTTCGTTGCAAGTACGATTTCATCTCTATTTGCATAATCTTTTAAAGCTCGACCTACATATTCTTCACTAGTTCCATCTGAATAGACGTTCGCTGTATCAAAAAAATTAATTCCTAAATCAAGTGCTTTTTTTATGATTGTACGGCTGCTTTCTTCATCGATTACCCATGGATGGATCCAACGATTTGCGTCTCCAAAACCCATACAACCAAGGCAAAGTCTAGAAACATCTAATCCCGTATTTCCAAGTTTTGTATATTCCATCAAAATATCCTCACCTTCAAAATATGTAATCTATTACTATTAAAAACTAACCCAAACTATACTTGGACTATATCGCTTAAATTATGATTAATAATCTCTACTAATTTAAATTCTTTTTTCTCATATTCAAATTTCAAAATGCAACAATTCCCAATTCTTACTTGTTGGGCAATTGAACTAGTGTGCTCCCAATATCTCATAAAATTTCGACAAGCCGCTCCATGAGATACAGCTAAAACTACTTCATTATCTTCTTCCATTATTTTTTGGCAAGTAGTAGCAATTCTTAGTTGGAGGTCTTTTTGATCTTCCCCACCAAACTGAACAAAGAAGTCACCGTATGGTAACTGTGGATTTAAATCTTCACTTTCACCTTCAAACGTTCCAAAGTTCCATTCCTTTAATCCTTTTAATCTTGTATACGGCAAATCCGTCACTAGCTCTAACGTATCACTTGCTCTTTCAGATGTAGAGCAATAGGCGTGATCAAAAATAATATTATTGTCTTTAAAGTACTTTGCAGCAGTCTCTGCTTGTTTAATTCCTAACTCTGTAAGTGGTGAATCACACCAACCTTGAATTTTCTTTCTACTATTAAATAATGTTTGCCCATGCCTCATTAGATACAAAGTCTTTTTCATTTGCATCCCCCTATTTGAATGTTAATAGAATATTTCCATAATCAAGTCCTCAGGAAAAGAGCCAATTGAACTTCTTTAAAATTCAAATCAACTTACAATCTTATATTATCAATATATTAAATTTAATCGTTAGCATATTCCTCTCAATTAATTGCCTATTTCTCTTAATTCGAAAAATGCTTTGATATTTTTTCTATTCTATTGAATTAAATTTGATCGAACTTTTTTCGTGTGAGTGCTTTGTTGATTTATCGTGGGGAAGGGTATTTTCCTCAAACTTTTCATTTCTAACTGATATTTTCAATCTTTCTATAGATTAGTAGCTAACTCTTACCCATTTTTCCCTAGAATTAGAAAGAATTAAGTCAGATTTGCTTATTTATATTTGAAAGCGACCGTTATTGCTTAATTTTTCAGACGATATACCCTAACCGGTATGGGTATTTGTTCATTTTAATTGCGATTCCTCACTTTTATTTGCGATTTTCTGATTTTAATTGCGATTCTCTGATTTTAATTGCGATTCCTCTTTTTTATTTGCGATTCTCTAATTTTAATTGCGATTCCTCTTTTTTATTTGCGATTCTCTGTTTTTAATTGGGATTTCCCATTTTTATTTGCGATTCCTCTTTTTTATTTGCGATTACCCATTTTCATTTGCGATTCCTCTTTTTTTCTTCACAGTCTCCAATAAAAAAAGCCCAAACCTGATCCAACATAGGTTTGGGCCTTTAGCGATTCACTACACTAAATTAAGCATTTACTTTAGTATAATTTTCTTCCAACGTTTTCTTTAAATATAAAGCTACTTCAAGCATTCCAAATTTCCCTGCTTTTTCTTCTGCATCAGAATTATAGTTCGTGTTTGTATTGATATCGTAAGTATAAATTTCACCTTCAGCATTTCTTATAAATTCGATTCCAGCAATTTGGATACTGTTTTTAGCTAGAACTTCTTTATATTTAGTTAAAATTTCGTCATTAAATCCTTCAATTACTTGGAACTTAGGTTTTTCTTCTACTTCTTCACCTACTGGACAGAATAAATCTCCAATTTGGCATGCGTCTGCTGGACAAAGTTCAAATCCTTCTGAAGTATCAACTTTAACAGCATAAACAAAGTTTCCACCTACAAACTCACAGCGAGTGATGTAGCTTTTTGGGGATAGAATGTATTCTTGAATAAGAGTAATGCCATCGACTGGCTCTTCGAAAGTAGGCCCTTCCACATAAGCTTTTAATGCTTCTACACTATGGAATAATTGTACACCTAATCCTTTACCAGCACGATTATGCTTTGTGATAAATGACTGTCCTGCAAATTTTTCAGCCGCATTAATAATATTTTGTTTTCCAACCGCTGCAATTGTTTTTGGCGTCTTTACACCATATTTATTTAATTCTAAGTATTGTAAAACCTTACTAACTTCTAGCTTTAAAGCGCTTGTTCCATTTAATACAGTACGCCCATGTGCTTCCAGCCAAGCTAATACTTGCCCTGTAAATTCAGCTGCAAAACGATGATCACGTGTATGAGAAGAAGCGCTCATTCGACTGTAGAAGATTCCTTCTGGTGGTGCCGCTGATAAATCAACCGTTCCTTCATCTAAGTGCCATTCTTCATAAGGAACTCCTAGCTCCTCTAATCTTTTTGTTAAATGTACTGTCCATTCACTATTTTCATGTATAACGTATACTTTGCTCATTTTCATTTCCCCTATCTAGCTATTTATTAAACTACGTTTTTGTTCTACTAAAGGCATAACTTGCTTAGAAAAGCGTTCCATTTCCTCTAGTTGAGGAGAGAATTGTAATAATAGTAAGTCTAAGCCAGCTTCTTCGTATTGTAAAATTCGATCTGCAATTTGTTCAGGGGTTCCAACTAAGTTTGGTCGTAACCCACGATTTGAAACCGAATAATCTTGTAATTGTATTTGTTGCTCTAATTGTGATTTTGTTGTGAAATCTTTAAAGCCTGCATAACCGCTAGATTCCTTTACGGTTGTGATTTTCTCAAGCTCTGCAAAAGCTTCTTCTTCTGTATCGCGGCAAATAACATAAGCTGCCATACCGAAAGAACTAAATGGTGCATTAGTAGTTTGTTCGCGGCGTACTTTCATATCACTTATTTTTCGAGCAATCTCTTCAACTGTTCCACCGTGCATCACATAAGCATCACATTTTTCAGCAATTGTTTGCTTACCTTTTTCACTTTCACCTCCAGCATAAAGAAGTGGATTAGGTCTTTGAACAGGTTTTGGAGCAAGCTTCGTTTCTTTTAAATCATAAAATTGACCAGAATAATTGAAGGTTTCTTCTGTCCATAACCCTTTTAGAACATCAATAAACTCTTCAGTTCGCGCATAACGCTCATCGTGCTCTGTAAAAACGCCTCCGTATTGACGTGCTTCCTCTGCCCACCAAGCTGAAACTACGTTTAACGTAAAACGGCCATTACTGATTTGATCAATATTTGCTGCCATTTTCGCTGTTACAGCTGGATTATGAAAACCTGGGCGTATCGCTGTCATAATTTCAATTTTTTCCGTCACTGCCGCTAGAGCAGCTGCAGTCGACCAAGCTTCAAGTGAATCATGTTCCGGTCCTTTTATATCATTTAAATATAATTCAGCTATTAAAGTAGTTGAGTAACCCCATTTTTCTGCTGATTGAATAACTTCTTTTGCATAATCAAAGGTTGGTGGCATCTTTTCATCGTCCACATTTCTTAACCATCCTCCAAAAATCGGTAACCAAAAACCATATTTCATTTCTATTCTCTCCCTTATTATTCAAATAAACAAGTTTTCCTATCAACTAAGTTGGAATTTTGTTTAAATAAAAAATTTTATAAAAGTAAGTTAAAAACAAATTCCATAATATCTTGTAGATTGATTAAGAGATCCCCCCTGTAATTGAGAAGTATATAAAAACACAAAAAGCCTCTTTCATTCAGAAAGAGGCATCGGAAACGATTGTTTTCGACTTATCTATCAGAATGATTTCATTCTGCAGGAAGTGGCACCGTTCCTTTTCAAGGAGGTTGCCGGACGTCATAGGGCCTGATCCCTCGGTCACTCTCGATAAGTTTCTATTATGTAATTTCATTAATTGAATAATAAGTCCTAGTAAACTGATTGTCAATATCGGATTTTAAATTCCCCTTAAGTGATAACGCTTTCATCATTGGAGTTATTAGAAAAAATAAAGTTTTATAAATTTTTTATAATATATAATAATTGTTTGTTTACGAGTTGAGATTTGCCTTTACATTGTGTAGATGTTTAGATTTTTGGAGTCATCGATCCACAACAAAATCAGTTGACTCTAAAAAAATAATGACCACCACGATTCATATCTCATTTATGAATCGGTGGGGGCTATTGGTTACTGACAATTCAAAGTTTCTTTTTTATTGTTCTTTAAAATATTTTCCGTTCCGGCTTCTAAAGCAATTTGATAATATGAACATTTGTACTCGATAATTTCCATTGTTTTTTTTAATTGTTCCATCTGTGCTTCAACATTCGCTTTTCTTTCCATAAACATGTCATATCTTAATTGTAATGTGGAATCCCCATCAGAACACCATTCTATGAAATTTTTAATTTCTTTTATTGGCATCCCTGTAGATTTCAGACATTCAATTATTTTTAATGCCTCTATATCAGATTCTTTAAAAACTCGTATACCACTGGTTGTCCGTTCTACAAAAGGCATAAGCCCTTCTTTGTCATAGTACCGCAACGTATATACAGTAAGTTTCAATTCTTTTGCTACTTCCCCGATTGAATATGTTTTCAACATTTATCTTCCTCTCTTTATGTTTTATCCCCTGAGCCAACTCTATTATTATGAAGGGATTTTATCATGTTATTTTTTTTATGTCACAAAAAAAGAAACATGGCTTCCTCAAAATCGCTTGACCTAGAGTTAACTAGAGGGAGTATCATGATGGTGCAAGAGAATAAACTTAGGGTAAAAATGCATGTAAGGTTTAACCTGAGTGATTTGTTTTCTTCTCTATAAAAATATTTTTTTAGGAGGTTTTATTTATGATAACTGCAAAAGCAAGAGCTGTAGATGGTCCTGACCAGTCCTTTAGAGCTGCTGAGATTAAACGACGTGATCTTGATTTAAATGATGTTCTAATTGAAATAAAATACGCTGGAATTTGCCATTCTGACATTCATACTGCCCACGGGGAATGGGGTCATGTGCACTACCCACTTGTACCGGGACATGAAATTGCCGGAATAGTAACGGATGTAGGAACAGAGGTAACGAAATACAAGGTTGGCGATCGTGTTGGTGTTGGTTGTATGGTAGACTCATGCGGCGATTGTGAAAACTGCCGTAAAGGTGAAGAACAATACTGTCTTAAAGGAAATACACCTACTTATGCTGGTGTTGACAAATACGGCGAGCCAACTCAGGGTGGCTACTCAACCCACATCGTTGTAACAGAAGATTTCGTGGTTAAAATACCTGATAATATTGAACTTGATGTTGCTGCACCATTACTTTGTGCAGGTATTACTACATATTCTCCATTAAACCATTGGGGAGCAGGGCCTGGTAAGAAGGTCGCTGTAATTGGTATGGGTGGACTTGGGCATATGGGAGTTAAAATTGCACATGCACTCGGTGCAGAGGTAACCGTTCTATCACAAACATTGAACAAAAAAGAAGACGGTTTACAATTTGGGGCAAGCCACTATTATGCTACAAACGATCCAGAAACATTTAAAAATCTTGCAGGAACTTTTGATTTAATTATTAACACAGTAAGTGCAAAAATAAATATGGATGCTTATTTAAGACTACTCAATCTAGATGGTACGCTAGTAAATGTCGGTGCCCCAGCAGAGCCGTTATCTCTAAGTGTTTTTTCACTTATAGGTCATCGTCGTTCATTTGCAGGCTCTATGATTGGAGGAATTCGTGAGACTCAAGAAATGTTAGACTTCTGTGGAAAGCATAACATTGTCCCTAACATTGAAGTTATTTCTGCCGATCAAATTGACGAAGCATACAAGCGAGTTTTAGCATCAGATGTGAAATATCGATTCGTCATCGACACAAGCACAATTTAATAGTTTTTCAGAGATGTTTCAAAAGCATAGTTTTTGAGACATCTTTTACTATAGACTGTCAAAAGAAACAACTTATTTAAAACATCAGATGAAGCCATTTATGATATTCGTCCAACTGATTGATTAGATGTAAGTTTAGGAGGAAATAAAATGATAAAACATGAAGAAATAAAAAACGGTGTTATATTCCCTGTCGGCGAAAAAAATGAAGCATACGCACAATTTTTTGTAGGACAAAGTTATCTTAAAACCTTAATTGCCGATCCAAATGTAAATGTTGGTGTAGGGAATGTGACCTTTGAGCCAGGTTGCAGAAATAATTGGCACGTCCATCGAGATGGATTTCAAATTTTATTAGTAACTGGTGGGGAAGGTTGGTACCAAGAAGAAGGGAAGCCCGCGCAATTCTTAAAGGCTGGTGATGTAATCATCACTCACGATGGCGTGAAGCATTGGCATGGTGCTGCGAAAGATAGTTGGTTTGAGCACATTGCAATAACTGCAGGTACCCCAGAATGGTTAGAACCTGTTACAGATGAAGAATATGAAACTTCTACAAAATAAATTTCAAATAGTAACGCATCGAAACATTGTATTCGATGCGTTACTATTATCGATAATTCATTGACCAAACTATGACCAACTTTCCATCTCAATATTCGTTCTATTAATAATCCGATTTTAATTTAACCAAATTATACCAACTTACTCCACCATGTTTTGAATCAGATAAACCATGATTTACAAATCCTAGCTTTTCGTAAAAAGAAACTAATTCCTGTTTGCATGTTAAAGTGATTCCTATTCTTTCGTTTACCTTGACAAGCTCGTCCATTTTTTCAATTAAGATTTTTGCAATCCCCTGTTTTCTTGCATTATTGGAAACTGCCAATCCTAAAATACTTTGATAGCCACCTTTGTCCGGATTCAATTTTATTTTTTCAAAAAGATCATCTGTTATATAAGGTTGGTTAATAATTGGACCATTAATATAACCAAGAATCTCCCCGTCTTTTTCCGCAACAATAAATGTATCGGGGATTAATTGAATCCTCTCTATAAACGCTTCTTTTGTAGCAGCTTCTTCTTTTGAAAAGCCTTCATTTTCAATCGTTATTAACTGTTTTAAATCTGAACTTTGAACATTTCTTAAAGATAATACCATTGTTACATCCCCTTTTTATGACTTTACTTTTCGTATACTGATTATATTATATATCACTGTTCTTTAAATAAGGATTCCTTTAATCCCCAAAATTACCTCTTCAATGCTGAAGTATTGACCGATAATATTCTCCTTTTTAAAAACAATACACGTAAAACCACAAGGGCCATCCATTTTTACGATTTCCTCTATTTCAATTTACCATTAACTAGTACACAATTTTTAAATGCTAGTAGTAATCAGTTTTAATCCTAATGCAAAGAAAATAATTGTAGCTGTGATATTCATATACTCATTAAACCGTGGATTTTTTAATAATCGATCTCGAAATGTTCCTGAGAAATAGCCTAAAGAGCTAAATATTAACGCCGTCAAAATGATAAAAATTAAACCTAGAATACACATTTGTAACGCGACGTGTGGTGCCTTGTAGTCTACAAATTGTGGAAGAAAGGTAAGATAAAAAATGGCTACTTTTGGGTTTAATATATTCATTAGCAATCCTTTAAAAAACAAACCTTTTGTTTCACTATTATTTTCATTGTTAAGACTTAGTACTTCCTTTCGATGTTTCAGAGATTTATATGCGAGATAAAATAAATAAATTGCTCCTAACGATTTGAAGATCGTAAATAAAACCACTGAAGTTTTTATAATAAGGGAAAGTCCAAGCGCTGCTGCTAAAGTATGTACGATATTCCCTAAACTTAACCCCATCGCAGTGACCACTCCCGCTCTCCTACCATTTGTCATTCCTTGTGTAAGAGTAAAAATTAAATCTGGACCGGGAATAATAATTAAAATTATGGCTGTTCCAATAAAAAGTAATAATGTTGTTGAATCAAACATTTGAAAACCCCTTTCAAAATTAGTCATAAACAAAATATAAACCCTCCGGTTACAGGAGGGTCAATAGCTTATTGGGATTTGCAATTCAGTTAAATAATCAGCTTTGTTCTTTGAAATATAATGATCAATAATCGTCCGTTCAATCGAGTCGCCTATTATTTCAAGTCCATTTTCTGCAATATAATTCAGTAAGATATTGTAATACATCGAAGATTCCATATGGTTTCCTCTATAATAAATACAGGCATATTTCCCTTCCTGAAGTGTAGAAATAAGTGGACTTTGCAGATCATCATCCTCCGTAAATAATAGAATGGAATTATACTCGTCAAACTTAGTATTTTTTATATGATCTAGACTAACAGTTAGACCTACCCCTCCAATAAAGATAGAAGAACTCAAATTTGATAAATCCTCTAATCTTCGCAAAGTAACTTCAAGCTCTGGTTCCGAACTGATTCTTTCCATTAATCTTACAATCGTTTTTTCTTTCATTTCTTTAATGAAAGGAACTTCTAATTCCTTTATTTCTCTTGCTGTTCTTATATCCATAATACGATTTTGGAATCGTTGCTTTACTCTTTCTAACTCTCTTATCTTTTGCTCAGTTAATTCTTTTTGTTCCTCAAGAAGAAGCAAAAAACTATCAATATCTCGATTTTCTAAATGTTGCTTGATTTCCTTTAAAGAAAAGCCTAATTCCTTTAAATAGTGAATGGTGTTTAAGTGCTCAAATTGTTCGGTAGAATAGTATCGATAACCGTTGTTTATGTCTGTATGTATTGGTTTTAACAAACTAATTTCGTCATAATATCTAAGGGTTTTTATAGTCGTATTATGAAGCTTTGCCATTTCTCCAATTGAAAATCGATTCTTCATTATAATCTTCCTTTAGTACAAATTTATATTAGTTCAATCATACTTGATTTTGGGTTAGTAAACTAACTAAATTCGTATCCAAAATTGTTTTCTGCCCCAATTCTCCTTAAACAAAAGCCTTTATAAAAAGTAAATAAAGTCCCTATTTCTCGATATTCATAAATAACATTTTACCAAAATAAAAAAAGTACAAACTGAAAGAATTCCCCAGCATGTACTTCGATATTTTATTTCATTCTTTTTTTATATACCTTCATTGAAATCATATAAAACAATATTCCAATTCCCACTAACCATAATACAGCAGTTAAAATATTACCATAGTCCGGTTGCCCAGCTAAAAGTGAACGCACGCTTTCAGCAATTGGTGTCATTGGTTGGTTTTCGGCAAAAGCTCTAAGTTTGCTGCCCATATTATTTGTTGGAACGAAGGCAGAACTTACGAACATTAAGCCCATAAGCAGATAAGAGAATACGCTCGCACCTTCATACGATTTTGACATAAGTCCACATGCCACTGCAATCCAAGTGAAAGAAAATACGGTAAGCAAAATCATACCAATTGCTAATAACCATTCCACAAAATCAGCGTGCGGACGGAATCCCATGATAAAAGAAATAAGAATCACTGCAGCAACTGATAATAAATTTAATATTAAAGTTGAGATAACATGCCCTCCCAATATCGATGATTTAGCGATTGGCATGGAATGAAATCGATCAAATATTCCTTTTGTCATGTCAGTGTTCACTCGAACTGCTGTATAGGAAATCCCCATTCCAATACACATAAGCAACACACCTGGAACGATAAAATTCACGTAATCTACTTTGTTCATTGTCATAGCACTACCAAAAATATAGACAAAAGCGAGCATAAGCATAATCGGCATGAGAATCGTTGTAATAATTGTATCAATACTTCGAAGCGAATGCTTCATCACTCGACTGCACATTGTAATCGTATCGCTGAAAAAATGATTTCCATTCATTGCTATTCCCCTCTCTTTCCAGTAACAACTAGGAAAATTTCCTCAAGTGTTGGCTGTTTTTCCACGTATTCTACTTTTTTAGGCGGAAGAATTGCTTTTAATTCATCCATCGTACCTTCTACAAGAATTTTCCCTTCATGTAAAATGGCAATTCGGTCAGCTAGTTGTTCGGCTTCTTCTAAATATTGTGTAGTAAGAAACACAGTAATACCCGCTTTTGCCATATCACGAATCACTTCCCACAAAGCTAATCGTGCTTCCGGGTCAAGTCCAACAGAAGGCTCATCAAGAAAAACAAGTTCCGGTGACCCAAGTACTGTCATTGCTAAATCCAATCGTCTTTTCATACCGCCAGAATAAGTAGCAAGAGCTCGATCACCAGCTTCAATTAAATCAAAACGGCGTAGACTTTCCTCCACAGCTTTTTTTCGATCAGGCAAGTGGCGGAGTTTTGCTACTAGGTCGAGATTTTCACGCCCTGTCAAAATATCATCTACTGCAACGTTTTGTCCGGTTAAACTGATTTTCTCACGTACTTGCCCTGGATTTGTTTGAATATTCGAACTACAAACTTCAATTTCCCCCATATCCGCTTGTATTAATGTGCTCAAGATTTTAATAATAGTCGTTTTCCCAGCACCATTGGAGCCCAGTAAAGCGAAAACACTGCCTCTTTTCACCTCAAAATCTACGCCTTTTAGCACCTCTATATTTTTATAGGATTTTTTTAATCCCTTCACTGAAATAGCAGTATTACTCATAATTATTTCCCTCCCATATATAAAGCTGAAGGCGCACGCTCTAAGCGTAAGTTGCGCCTGCAGCTAGGTATAACTATATAGACTGACAAAAATCACTTATGCTGTACTTATTTGTTAAATATAACTGATGATTTTATTTTTTCTTACCCAATCGATCTAGAATGCTTTTGTTCAAATTATTGCGTAATTTATCATCCCATCTTTTCGCTTGATCGGTAAGTTCATTTGCAAATCCGGTAACGTCTTCACCTGTCACTTCTAATACATCCTTACCATCTGCTGCACCTGCTTCAAATAAATCAATGAGATCATACTGGATTCTCAACATATCCATCCCGCTTCCAGAAGCAAAACTCCACATATAGTTGCAGATTTTTTTATAGGCTTCTTGGTAATCGACTGGCAATGCTTCTACTCGCGCCATCATTTCTTTGTATTCTTTTTTATCATCAAGTATCTTTTTGAAGAAATTCACCATTTTTTTAGCCCCCTACTTTTATTTTTTATTCGTCCATATCTTTACTTGCTGTTCGACTCTACTCTCAATATCTTTTTCCAACTCTACCTTACCTCCGAAAAAACTCGCTGATTCTCCACCAATTTTAGAGAGAGCCATCAATTCGTCGGCAAATGCCGCTACGTCTTCACCGGTTACATCAAGCACATGCTTTCCTTCTGCTGAACTAGCCTCAAATAGTTCATAAAGATTGATGATTTCTTCACCAAAACCATAACCGAAATTCCACATGTACTTTTGAATCTTTTTGAACACAAATGCGTAATCTTTTGGTAGAGAATTTACCTTTTTCATAAATGCTTTATATTCTTTTTTGCTTTCTATATCGCCAATGATTAACTCAATAAATTTTTTCATACTATCGCTCCCCCTTTAGGATATTGATTTTTGATGAAACAAAATTCCATCTTTTCCAAAATTGTTGTAATTCCTCACTCCCTGCTTCGTTTAATGAATAAAACTTACGAGGCGGTCCCATTTCAGATCGTTTTTTCTCGATATTTACCAACTCTTTCTTTTCCAGCCGGATTAAAATGGTGTAGACTGTACC
This sequence comes from Bacillus sp. AFS002410, assembly GCF_002556365.1. NCBI lineage: Bacteria > Bacillati > Bacillota > Bacilli > Caryophanales > Bacillaceae > Bacillus > Bacillus sp. AFS002410. Next base: position 426,870 of record NZ_NUEU01000001.1, on the reverse strand, counting down.
TTCGACAACTTCAGTGAATCCTAAGTCATTAAGAAGACGAGTAATTTCGTAGCCGTAAGTATCACCGCGACTGATGATTTCAAGTACACAACCTTCCAATGAACCTTTGAGCATTTCTGTTAAATTTTCCATAGCGTACACCTCCTTTTTACTTTCGTGAAATAATTTTTAGGTCTATTAATTTAAACACAATTAGCTGAGCACAAAACACACCTTTTTACTAATTAGTGATACAGATATTCAGTAATACTTAGTACTGGTCAATAGAAAATCTAAATAGCCTAAAGATCAATGATTTCACTGTTCATTTTTATATGAACTCTTTTTCAGCTATCTAGTGCGACTGATACTCCGTATTACTTAGTAATAGTATATAGTATTACTAAGTAGAAGAAATGTGAACCTTTTTTTAAAAAAAATTTAACTATTTAGCATTACTGGTATTCAGTATTGCTAAGTACAGGTATATTGTATCACCGAGTAGTCGGATTGTAAAGTTGATCAAAAAAAATTTTTAGTTAAGAACTAGATCAAATAAAATTACTTAGACCACTGAATCTAACCGTGTTCTGGATTGCTTCTAATGTATTATCTATCTATACAAAATATACATTCCCTCTTTTTTAAACTTTTCGGTAGCGAACTTTTTTATTTTATTTTGACAGACTATGTTTATCATGCTATCATGACAATTAATTCAAAACATTATAAATTATTAAACTCTTATTGAGAGTGGCGGAGGGACTGGCCCGATGATGCCCGGCAACCATTCAACGTTTTTTGTTGAAAAGGTGCTAATTCCTGCAAAGCAAATTGCTTTGGAAAATAAGAGAGGATACCATAAATTTTGTAGCCCTCTCACTTTTAAAGTAGCGAGGGCTTTTGTCGTTTTGAAGGATTGTTAGATTACATCTTCAATTAATTTCTTAATAAAAATTTCATAAAAATGCATAAGGTGCTGTTAAGAATTATTTCCACAGCTTAAAAGGGAAGTCGGTTAGAATCCGACACGGTCCCGCCACTGTATTGGGGAGCGACTTATCAATCAACCACTGTTTCATACTGAAATGGGAAGGGATAAGAAGCGTTTGATCCTAAGTCAGGAGACCTGCCTATTGTATGCGCTTGTACCTACGGATGTATAGGGGGGAGTGAGGAATACGTGATTTGGGATCAGCAATGTCTCAACTCTAGTTAGTTATGCGTATGAGTCTCTCTTTTCTATTTGAAAAGGGAGACTTTTTTGTTGGGAAGAAAATACAAAATCAATCATATAAGGAGTGTATAAGAATGGTAAACAGTGTAAAAAGTTCAAATTTAGGTTATCCAAGAATTGGTGAAAAGCGCGAATGGAAAAAAGCACTTGAACAATTTTGGGCAGGTAAACTAGAAAAAGAAGATTTTTTAAAGCAAATTGAAGCGATTCGTTTGCAGCATCTTCAAAAGCAAAAAAATCAAGGTATTGACTTAATTCCAGTAGGTGATTTTAGCTTGTATGACCATGTTCTCGACACAGCTGTAATGTTCGGTCTTGTACCTAAGCGCTTTGAATATGCTAGAGGAAAAGTAACACTTGAAACTTATTTTGAAATAGCACGCGGTTCAAAAAGTGCAGTTGCATCTGAAATGACAAAATGGTTTAACACAAACTATCACTATATTGTTCCAGAATTGGGAGAAGTAGCACCTACTCTTGTCGATAACCGTCCACTACAATTTTATAAAGAGGCTAAACAAAAGCTTGGTATTGAAGGGAAACCAGTTATCTTGGGGCCAGTAACATTTGTAAAACTGTCTAAAGGATATAAAGAAACTGAGTTTAAAACGATTGTAAATCAATTTGTACCGCTTTATGCCGATCTATTACGAGAACTACAAACAGAAGGTGTGGAGTGGGTTCAAATAGATGAACCAATCTTATCTACATCTATTTCAAAAGAAGATGTTGCATTATTTAACGATATATATGAAACATTGCATGAAGCAGCACCTAATGTGAATGTGATACTTCAAACTTATTTTGAAAGCGTTGATTTCTACGAAGAAGTAGTTTCACTCCCTGTTCAAGGAATTGGTCTTGATTTTATTTATGATAACGGTCGAAACCTTGCTGCCATTAAAAAATATGGTTTCCCAAAAGATAAAGTACTTGCTGCTGGAGTGATTGACGGACGTAACATATGGCGTGCAAATCTTGATCATAAATATGCCCTTCTTGAAGAAATCACTGAGTTCGTTTCAAAGGATCAGCTTATTGTCCAACCTTCATCAAGCTTATTACATTCTCCTGTAACAGCGAAAAATGAAAGTACAATTGATGATGTGCTAAAGGATGCTCTATCGTTTGCTGATGAAAAATTAAATGAAATTTTTGTATTAGCAAAAGGTTTACAAGATGGGAAAGCTTCGATTCAAGCAGAAATTGAAGCAAGTACAAATGCAATTCAAGCATTAAATGAATCATCCGTTCGAAACAATAAACAAGTTCAGAAAGCCATTCAAAACTTGCATACGTATAGTGTGGAGCGTGAAGAATCCTATAAAGTTCGTCAAGCCATTCAAGAAAAGTCTTTCCAATTACCGCTTCTACCAACTACAACAATTGGTAGCTTCCCTCAAACACAGGAAGTAAGAGGTCAGCGTTCAAAATGGCGTAAAGGTGAATTAACGAATGCACAATATGAAGAGTATATTAATGCTGAAATCAAAAGATGGATTACGATTCAAGAAGAACTTGGCTTAGATGTGTTTGTACATGGTGAATTTGAACGAACTGATATGGTTGAATATTTTGGAGAAAAATTAGCTGGTTTCCAATTCACAAAATTTGGTTGGGTACAGTCATATGGCTCTCGTTGCGTAAAACCGCCACTTATTTATGGTGATGTGTCTTATCTAGAACCAATGACCGTTAAAGAATCCGTGTATGCCCAATCATTAACAACCAAGCCTGTTAAAGGCATGTTAACAGGTCCAATAACAATTTTAAACTGGTCATTTGTACGAGATGATATTTCACGTTACGATGTTGCAAATCAAATTGCACTTGCGCTTAGAACAGAAGTTGAAACACTTGAGAAAAACGGAATTCGTATGATTCAAGTCGATGAACCAGCAATTCGTGAAGGGCTACCATTAAAACGCGAAAACTGGGAAAGCTATCTGAAAGTTGCTGTTTATGCATTTAAACTTGCAACAGCTTCTGTACAAAACGATACACAAATTCATACTCATATGTGCTACTCAAACTTCGAAGATATTATCGATGCAATTAATGCGCTCGATGCTGACGTTATTTCGATTGAAACATCAAGAAGTCACGGTGAGCTAATTTTTGCTTTTGAAGAAAATACATACGATAAAGGGATCGGCCTTGGCGTATATGATATTCATAGTCCTCGTGTCCCAAAGGTTGAAGAACTCACAAGAAATATTGATCGTGCCCTTCAAGTAATCAATCCGAAGCTGTTCTGGATTAATCCTGATTGCGGTTTGAAAACGCGAGGTATTGATGAAACGGTTTCAGCATTAAAGGTGATGGTTGAAGCAGCTGAGCAAGCGAGAGAAAAGTTGTTTGTGAAAGAGTAATTAGATCATATATCAAGCGTTCAACGGAGTTTTTTAAGAGCTATAATTTATAATTAAAATAAGAAAACCACTGAAATGTTCCCAGTGGTTTTCTACTATTATAAGTGCATTTTCTCTCTCTGAATCGTAAATTTCTTTTCAACTTTTTTACCAACAAACCATAATAAAAATATAGCTACCAAAACTAGAATTGACTCAAGAGGTTCTTTGAAGAAATCATCTAAATCTTGACCAACAAAACTAATGAGCAATAATGCAACAAGTTTCCCCATTGCGAATCCAAATATATAGATACGAGGTCTGATTTTAGACATGGATGCAAAAATATTCGTTATGAAAGATGGGCAAAACGGGATGCAAAACCAGAGAAACACTGGACCAAATCCACTGTCATTTAACCAGTTCATACCAGAGTTCCCTTTCTTTTTCTTTTGAATAAAACGCTCTAGCCATCTTGCGCCAGTCATTTTTAATAAGAAGTACATTCCAGTTGTGCCTAAAACACTACCAACATAGGTTGCTAAAAATCCTGTCCAAAATCCGAACGCGTTGACGTTTGCAGCGCATATTGCCCCAAGTGGAATAATTCCCAAAAACGAATCAGCAAATGGAATCAATAACGCAATCAGAACACCTAAGTTTTTATGTACAGCTACGAAATGTTGTAATTGTTGAAATGATATCCACTGATAAATTTGAAGTTGCATTTAGGTTCTCCTTTCACGTTTAATTGTAAAATCATAAATTGTTTCTATTCATTCAAGTCGTCATATTAAATAGAATGATATTTCCACATTTTCTATTTTTAAAATCATCTCCATTATTTTCTTGAACACAATAAAATTCCATTTAAGTTAAATGTAAATGGAATAGCAATTTATCATCGACCATATATTCCCAACTCATTACTTGGGCAATATGGCCATCTTTTAATTTCCTTTTAATTACTTTAAAATTTTATAATGTTATCCGTTCCTGTTCAATAATCAATTTCCAACAATATGTTGGTTAGTATACAAAAACTTATAGATCTGTCGTATAAACCCAAAATGAGTTAAATCAAATAATGGTTAGAATGATTTTGTTGTCCCTTTAATCCGCTCAACTAGATTTCCAAAAAATGATTAAAAGGAGTAGACTCTAAGCCACTCCTTTTTTTAGTTTGTCATCTGTACCCAGGACTCTATATGTTTACTAGACACTTGTGAACTATAGTAATAATTCATTTAGTTATTCAATACTTGTTTGAAATCGTTTATAAAATCATATTTAAATGGCGAAATTTTCTGTCTCCCAATCGAATCATAAATGATGTTAGCTTTCTTAGCATTATTAAGATCATAACAGTTTCTTCCATCAAGAATAATTGGATTTCGCATTAATTTCATATAGTTTAATAGATCAAATTTTTTCACTTCATCCCACTCAGTAAGGATAAAACAAATATCTGCTCCTCTAATTGTTTCTTCAATGGTACTGTAATAATTTATGTGTTCAGGATATAATTTTTGAAAATTTTCTACTCCAACAGGATCCCAAGCTCTTACTTTCGCTCCTTCTTCAATCATAATAGGAATATTCATTAGCGATGGAGACTCTCTTAAATCATCCGTATTAGGTTTAAATGTAAGCCCAAGTACCGCAACTTCTAAACCTTTTAAGCTATCAAAATACTTTCTTGATTTATTTAGTAATATTAGTTTTTGATTTTCATTTACATCTATAGCAGCTTTAACAGTTTTCAACTCATATTGATAAGAATTAGCTTCCCGGTATAGTGCTTTTGTATCTTTTGGAAAACAAGATCCACCGTATCCTATTCCAGCGTTTAAGAACTTATTACCTATACGACTGTCCAAGCCAATCCCATAAGCAACTTCATCAATATTTGCTCCTGTGAATTCACAAAGATTTGCTATTTCATTAATATATGAAACTTTTAAAGCCAAAAAATTATTTGAAGCATATTTAATCATCTCAGCACTTTTGCGATTTGTAACGATGATGGCAGAATCAAAATCGATATATACTTCCCTTAAGATATCTTCTACAACTTTCTCTTCTACCCCAATAACGATTCTAGCAGGATTTAATGTATCAAGAACGGCTGTACCTTGAGACAAAAACTCTGGATTTGAAGCAATTCTTATCGTAACATTATTCTTTTTATTAGATTTTATTAATTCCTCAATCAGATCATTTGTTCCAACAGGTACCGTTGATTTAATTACCACTATACAGTCTTTTTCAACAAACATAGCTATTTGGATAACCGCTTCGTAAATGTAAGTTAAATTGACAGAACCATCTAGATTTTCTGGAGTTCCTACTCCAATAAATATAACATCCGCATCTTTAAAAGCTTGTTTATGATTTGTTGTAAAGCATAACCTCTCCATATTCTTTCGCATTAAATCTTCTAAATAAGGTTCATAAAAAGGAGACACGCCTGACTTCAATAAGGCTACTTTTCGATCATCCGTATCGATACAAGAAACTGTATGTCCTTTTTCCGCTAGACAAACCCCCGTTACCAAGCCAACGTATCCAGTTCCGACAACGGCAATTTCCATGTATTATTCACCCTTATCTTTTAAAATAATGATCTAAATAACATTCTAGTTATGAATACAGAACTAATAGTCTTATTCAGATTTTCACAAAAAGTATTAATACTCCAAAACGCATTTCATCTATAAAAAGATGTTCTCATTGTAATGATCAAAATAATAAAGATTGTTCTGACAACCTAATCGAAGAATTTTTTAACCACTAAGAGTTGATGTTTTATTCTCTTCATTCTTTTTATTATTCCCACGATAGATCATTACATTGCGTATATATACAAATACACTAGGGAGTTGACCGAGAATAAATACAGGGTCTTTACGATAAATAGCATAAATCGAAAGAATTATTGATCCTAGAATACTATATACCCAAAATGAAAAAGGAATTATTGTCTTTTTAGCCTTTTCACTAGCTAACCATTGAGTTAAAAATCGTAAGGAAAATAAGGCCTGACCAATAAATCCAAAAGTAATCCAAAGTAAATCTCTAGTTGATATAGTCATTTGATGAAACCCTCTCCTATCTCTTTCTTTTATCTGCTTTCATTAAAAAGTAAAGTAGAATCAGATAACAATCTTATGACTTAATTTTATATTGAATCACTCGTTTTTTTAGCCAGCCTATAACAACTGCATCCATTAGCCCTACAAAAGCTCTATTAAAAACTCCATACTTTGATACTCCATATTCTCTTTGTCTGTGGCTAACTTCGACCTCAATCACATTGAAACCATTCATTTTAGCTAAAGTTGGTAAAAACCGATGCATCCCTTCATGTAAATATAAACTGTGGGCAACCTCTCGTTTCATTAGTTTCATCGGACAACCAGTATCATAGATTATGTCGTTAGTTAACTTATTTCTAACACCATTTCCAATCCGAGAAGAGATCTTTTTAATATACGTATCTTGACGCTTTAACCTCATCCCGTTTGCGAAATCATATTCCTTCATATATGGCATTAAAGTGAGTATATCGTGAGGATCCGTTTGTAGATCTGCATCAATTAATGAAATATACTCTCCTTTAGCTTCCCTCATCCCAGCCCATAGTGCAGCAGTCTGACCACAATTTTTTTCGAAATAGATAGGCTTGACATGTGAATCTGCTTTTGACAATTGCTCAAGTAAATTTGCACTATTATCTTTACTACCATCATCAACTAGTATAATTTCATATTCTTTTATTTTGTCTTTTACTGCATTTGTGATCGATTGATAAAGATTTTTTATATTTTCTTCTTCATTATAAATTGGTGCTACAACAGATAATTTAGTCATATTTATCCCTCCTATACCATTTAATAAATTGCTTAATACCATCCTCAAAATTAGTATTCGGCTTATAACTAATTAATCTCTTTGCCTTCGAAATATCAGCATACGTTTTTTGAACATCACCTGGTTGAGTAGGTAGTTTTTCTAAAGTAGCCTTTTTACCTAATATATTCTCAATTGTAAAGACCATTTGTTTTAGGGTTATTGTCGTACTCTCACCTAAATTAATAATTTCATAAACATGACTATGTTCTTCTAAATATAGTAAAGACTTTTCCATTCCATCTATAATATCTCCAATATACGTATAATCCCTTTCTGATTGACCATCTCCATAAAAAGGAATGGGCTTTCCTTCGTCGATAAATTTCGTAAATTTATGAATTGCAAGATCAGGTCGTTGCCTTTCACCATAAACTGTGAAAAATCTAAGAAGCATCATATCGATCCCATATAGATGATGATATGTATGACAAATCACTTCACCACTTTTCTTTGTTGCTGCATATGGTGAAATAGCAAAATCTACATTATCATTTTCTGAAAAAGGTACAGTTTTATTATTTCCATATACAGAAGAAGATGATGCAAAAATTAATTTTTTGACATTATACTCTTTCATTAATTCTAAAAGTGTTAGTGTTCCTTGAATATTAACATCGATATAAATCTTTGGATCCTCTAGAGATGGTCTTACACCAGCATACCCAGCTAAGTGAATTACACAATCAATCGTTTCCTCCTGAAAAACAGTACCTAAGTTACCATAATCTCTAATATCAACCAAACATAAACGATAATTAGGTTGATCAACTATTTTAACTAAACGATTCAAATCTTCTGTTTTATTAAGAAACTCAAAATTCACATCCATTTGAGTGCTTTCAAGAACATTTTTAATCTTTATTTTGTAATCATAAAAGCTTGTGAAGCTGTCAATATTAATAACCCTATTCCCTTTCTTTATTAGTTGTTCACAAATATGCGAACCTATAAAGCCAGAGCCACCTGTCACAACATAAGTTTTAATATTAAGTCACCTCGATTACGTATATTAATTTGTATTATCTTTTAGACGAATAAAGTCCAACATTCTAATATGTTTCAAACTATTCTTAAAATTACAGGAATCACTTCATTTACAATTATTCTTCTAATCTTACAAAACGAGACCTGGAGATATTAACTATAGTTCAGCTGCTATAGTTGCAATCTTCTCAGTAATCTTTACAAATTGTAAAAGCTCATCTTCTTCAAAATTGAGCAGAATATTTTCAAACATTACTTTTCGATCCTGAATCACTAAATCTATCTTTTTTATCCCTTCTTCTGTTAACAAAATATTTACAACACGTCTATCTTTTTTATCATTCTCTCTATAAACTATGTTGTTATTTTCTAGACGGTCGATCATAAAAGATACCGCGCTAGGTTTAACTTCCAAGAATTCTACGATTTCGGACATTTTGCATCTTTTATGGTTTCGTAAGTAAATTAGTAAATGAAATTGTGTAGCTGTAACGCCATGGTGCTCCAAAGTATCTATTAACTTAGGCTGCATCGTTTGGATAGAAGCCTGAAGTGCAAATTGAATTCTTTCAATATATTCGTTCTTTCCTTCCAACTTATTCCCCCCTTTTATACATTTTATTATCGTTAAATTTTTAGTAGCATTAAAAATTAATTAATATTAAATTTTAATGCCCATTAATATTTAATGGGCATTAAATTTATATGTATACAATATAATAATCATCAATGTCTATTTTTTTTTGCTAAATTTCAGATTATTGCCTTTTTACTTACTCATGAACCCTTTATGAGTAACTATTTTTCAGATTTTTGCTCTTTCTCATACTCATGATCCCTACTTGAATATGTAATTTTCAGATTCTCATTATTTTACGAACACTTAAAGCGACCGATAAATAAACAACCAAAATCCTGGAAAATATATATAAGTTAACGAAACAACTCACATATTCTCGTTATAAAAATTATAAAAAATAGTCCATCAAATCTTTTAGATTCGATGGACTGTTTTTTATAGAGATCTAATTTTTTGTTTTTTGTATGCCAATGGTGTCATCTTCATCGACTTCCGGAATTTATCAATAAAATAGCTTGTACTGTTAAACCCCACTTGATAGGCAACATCAGTGACATTAGATTCTGGCTGTTGTAGTAATATTAAACTTTTTTGAATTCGATAAACGGTTACATAGTTCAAAGGTGTTGTCTTTAAAATTCGTTTGAAATATCGACAGCACTCAGATCGACTTAATTGACCAGCTCTTGCGATATCATCTAAAAGTATTTTTTCATTATAATGTGTGTGTATCCAGTTTATCATCTGCTTCATGCGATTACTCTTGACTACTACTGTCTGTTCGTACTCTAATTCAATTCCATTTATAATTAGGTTCTTCCAAATTAATGTAAGAAATAGGCTGACGTCGATTTCATAGAATGGTGAATTTTGTTTGATCAACTGTTTAATTTTCAAAATATAGTTCAAAATGGTATTCGCCCAAAGTTCCTTTGGATCTAAGAATAAATAAGGTAAATTAGTCGCTTGGAAATAAGGCTTTACATAAGTTGTATAAAGTTCTTGAGATAAAACGAAACTTGGAGAAACATTTATACATATATAGGCACAGTCTGAATTGTTTTTATCTTTTGCCATATGCAGACAACCACTATTTATAAATACACCCTCGCCCTCTTGAACAAAAATAATGTCTTCATTTATTTGAAAAATGGCTTCTCCATGTACAACGAAAACAAATTGAAATTCATCATGCCAATGAAGTGGAATATAACCATTTATGTTTTGGTTAATCGTTGTTTCGTAACAAGCAATTGGTAAAACTACGGTACGGTGTTCAGTTAATTCTTTAAAACTTTGGTCCACCATAAAATCTTTAATTTGCATTTTCCTGTATCCACCTCAATATCCTTACACTTTTTCATTCAATTTGAGTATTATTTCAAAGGTTTTCCACTTATCATTTAAAATATTATAACACTATTTTTATATTTCAAGATGGAGGATCAATCATGAATAGACGAAAGGGAATATTACTTGTAATCACGGGGGGAGTTTTTTGGGGGATTGGTGGTACAGTGGCAAAAAAGCTTTTTCAGCAGTATCAAATCGATGTAGATTGGCTAGTTACAATCCGTTTGCTCATAGCTGGAATCTTACTCTTAACTGTTCAATTTTTTGGAAAAGACCGTTCCCAAATCCTTAGGGTTTGGAAAAATGGAAGAACTGCAATTCAATTAATTATCTTCGGAGTACTGGGAATGCTTGCCGTTCAATACACTTACATGGCTTCCATTGAACATGGAAATGCTGCAGTTGCAACGCTATTGCAGTATTTAGCACCTGTTATGATTATCGTATATTTAATTCTCCGTAAACAAACTGCTATAACACGAAGAGATTTTTTCACTGTTTCTCTAGCTTTAGTTGGTTGTTTTTTCTTATTAACAAACGGCTCAATCTCTCAATTATCTGTCCCAACAATTGCAATAGCTTGGGGTGTTTTATCTGGAGTAGCTTTAGCATTTTACACTTTATTTGCGGTCCCATTACTGAAACAATTCGATTCACTTGTCATTGTCGGATGGGCTATGATTATCGGGGGTTTTGTATTAAGTTTTATCCATCCCCCTTGGCAAATGGACTATAAAAGCTTAACAATTGAGGCCTTTTTATATTTAGTCTTTATTATCATATTTGGTACGATGCTTGCATTTTGGTTCTATATTAAAAGTTTACAAAGTCTGCCACCTAAAGAATCAAGTCTTCTAGGAAGCGTTGAGCCACTAGCCGCTGTTTTAACCACGGTCTTTTGGTTAAAAGAACCTTTTGGTTTTTTCCAGTGGGTTGGTACAGCTTGTATCATTGGTATGATATTATTGTTAGCTCTGAATAAAGAGTCTACTTCAAACACTAGCCACCCCTCTAAAAATAAAGAACCCATGAAAGTTAGCTGAATCGAGGGGGTATTAAACTAAGCTGCCCATTTATTGCTATAAAAAATGCAACAAATAGGCAGCTCGGGATCTTCACATATGCATACGTTCGTATTATAAGGTCGGTCAGTTAAATTACTGGTTGGCCAATTTTTTTATAGTCTTTTTCAGCCTACACCATATAAACTGTTTCCCTTTAAACTTTTATACAAGATTCTTTATATATAGAAGAAAGTTGTTTAAAACAATCCCCATACATCTAAATAATAAGCACCAAAAATAATGAAAATAAGACTTAAAGCGACCGATAAATAAACAACCAAAATCCTGGAAAATTTAAATGTTTGATTATTAATATCATTTCCTTTTATAAAATAACTGATCGTTGAAATGATTAAGGCAAATATTCCTGCAATAATTGAAGATAATCCAATGATCTTTGATAAGGCATCATCCATTTTTGCATTAGAGGTTATCGTAGAAAAGTGAAGATTAGTAATTAAAAAGCCTACTCCCATAATCGTTATACTTGTTCTTACCCAAGCAAGATACGTTCTTTCATTTGCTAAATGCTGTTGTATATATTTGGAATCAATGGTTTCTTTCTGCTTTTCCAATGCGTTATTCATATTCATACCTCTATTTCCTGCTTGAAGTACTGATTTTATTTAAACGAATTTAACATTGCACTCTTCAGTATTACCACTTAGGTCACCCACGCATTCTATGACTTATATATTTACTAACTTACTATCACTTTCTGTTGAAACTGAATGTTTTTGCTTTCCAAAAAACAGAATGAAACATGCTGAAATTACCATAGCTATTGACGTTCCAAAAATAGACGAGTTAAAACCAGCAGCTGGATTAGTACCAGCGGATTCAATGAGCCTTCCAAAAACGATTGGAGCAACTATGCCTGCTGAAGTCAATATTCCGTAATAAGCTCCTGTCATTACACCTTTACGCTGTGGGAATAAACTTATTACCACTGTTGCATTAAGTGTAGTATTTGTAGCGACTAATGTATTCACAATAGAAAGAATAATGATAATAGAGATCTTTCCATTCACCAGAGGATATAAAAAGAGCATAAGTCCTGAAATAATCACGCCGGCAGCAGAAAATAGTGTTCGAGACTTCCACATATTTTGCGTTTTTTTGAAAATACGATCCGAAACGATTGCAAGTACAACTGAAAGAATGGCTCCGATTAATCCAGCAATGGCAATTACTTTACCTACCTGTTGTTCTGACATTCCCTTCACTTTCATTAAGTATGCGGGATTAAAGGTAAATCCAAATACAACATATCCATAAGTAATAAATGCCGTTAACGTTGTAAAAATAAAAATAGGAGATTTTAAAGCTTTCCATAAATCTTTTCTATTTATTTCTTGTTTGTTTTCCTGTTTACTCAATCTTTCATCAATTGATTCAGTTGATTTTTTTTGCACCAGAAAAAGCCAACAAATCAACCAAGCAAAACTAACTATACCTGAAACAAAAAATGCTTGTTTCCAACCGAATTTCGAAATTAGAAATAATACAATTGGAGCTGAAACTGCAAATCCTACAACGTTACCAAAATTTAGAATTGAAAGTGCAAATCCACGTGACTCGGGTTTAAACCATTTACTAATATGACTTACTGCTGTTGCATTGAACGGCCCTTCACCTGCTCCAAGTAATACTCTACTCACTAAAAGAAGTGGCATACTTGATACAAGCAACATCATAGACTGTGAGATTGTCCAAATAATCGCTAATAAAGCCAGTACTTTTCCGGTTCCAAAACGGTCTGATAAAGAAGAACCAATTATTCCAGCTATTGAAAACAACCAAAAAAAACTGCTTCCAACAATTCCAAACTGCGTGTATGTTAGATTCAAATCCTTCATAATATGAACTCCGGCTAAACCGGTAATTGATTTATCGGTAAAATTAATAATTGCCAAAATAAACAGCGCGAGTAAAATAACCCATTTCGTCCAATGTTTCATGTAAGCTCCTACCTTTCATAAAATATATTCACCATAAAAATTTGCAATTACGTCTAAGGAGAAAATAACCTGCTCCGTCCACTTTAGTAGATCATGATTGAGCAGGTTATTTTTATTCTCCCTACAATAAAGGAGCTACAAGATTAATAAAATAGTTGAAAATCATCTAAAAATTTATAACAATTAAGTCAGTTTTGTAAGGTTTTTAGAAATTATTAAGGTAGATATCGATAGTATAATTTTTTACGTGTTTTAGCAATTCGTTATTTCCTCCTACACTGACTCATTGTTACCTTTAATCTATTAAACTTCTACTAGTACAAGATCCTTTTCAACAACGACATTGTACGATTTAATATTTAATCTCTCTGTTTCAAAAAGAGCTTTACCGGTTTTCACATCCCATTCATAAGCATGTCTCGGGCATCTTATAATTTCATTACATTTCACAAAACCGGTTTTACCATTCGGTAAGCATTCAATCGTTCCATCTAAACGTTTTACGTCAACCAAATTGGCAGCCTGATGCGGACATAAAGCGCTGACCGCTGAAAACATGGCATTGCCTGTACAACATAATACCATTCTCTTTCCTGCTACTTTTATTTCTTTGATTTCACCTGGTTTCATCTCATTCGTTTTACCAACAATATGCAACAATTCAAGTCACACCTTTCCCTCAGAATCTAAACCATAAAATTCTCGTGGATTATCATACAGAATTCGTTGTTTCCATTCTTTTGGAAACACGCTTGGAAATGCGTGATACGGATCATCAAAGTCCCAATGTGGATAGTCTGATGCGAAACAAATCATTTCAGGGCCCAACATCTCAATCATTTGCATCATTTTCTTTGGATCTGGATCTTCCATTGGCTGTGAAGTAAATCGAAAATGTTCACGAACATATTCACTCGGTAACCGTTTAAGCCACGGCACCTCTCTACGGAATGAACGGTACGTCATATCGAGCCTCCACATTAATGGAACAGCCCAAGAAAAGCCACCTTCAATTAACATAATTTTTAGCTTAGGAAACTTCTCAAAAACCCCTTGAACAATCATATTGGACATTATACTTTGGTAGTTCTGTACTCGAGTCGTATACCAATCCATAAAATATTGATTATAGCCTAGCACCGACTTTGTTGCACCTGATAAATGGAAGCCAATCGGCAATCCATTTCTTTCAGCAGCTTCATAGATTGGATGATAAAACGGCTTACCCATTTCATCTGGAAAAACGGTAATCAAGACTTGAATCATTTGAGGGTGATTCCCTAATCGTTCAATTTCCTTTGCTGCAGCTATTGGATCATTCGCATTAATTTGAATAGATCCCCGCAAACGCGCATCTTGGTTGAGCCATTTATCAATTTGCCAATCGTTATAGGCTGTTGCCAGTGCATTTTTGAGGTGCGGCTGCGTATTTACATCTGATGGCCAAAATGACCCTGTGAGTATGCCATATTTTATATTATATTTATCTAATAACTGCTCCTTTAATAATCCCAAATCCGAACACGGCGGAGCACCATTTTCAGGCAATGCTTCTACCATTGCAACTCCCCCAGGAGTTGGCCAACCGTAAGGTAATCCAAGTGGCGACCACATACCTGGAACAATATATCTTCTCCATTGCTCATCTAGATATGGGAAAAGATCGGTATATTTTGGTAACATTTCATGAATATCGCAATCAATTACAGGTAAACCTTTTTTACTTTTTTTCGGTATTTTTTCAGTGATTGTAGTATGACTCATTTCATGTTTCACTCCTTTTTACCTCATTTCACTGCTATCTTAATCCGCATGTTAAACGCTTACATTTTTTTCAAACTCTTCCTATTTATGAAATAAATTTTTGAGAAAAGGTCGTTTATGTCATTTGCTGTAAAAGCATTTCTAGTTTTCCTTTATATGGTGCATGTGCAAAGTTCTCCATTGGGTTCGTTCCTACTGGAGCTTGGTAAAGAACTCCTCGTTCGTGGGAGAATTCCTTAAAGCCAAAAATTCCATGATATCTACCAATTCCACTTTCATTTACTCCACCAAAAGGCAGATTATGTTCCATGCAATGTTGGATTACATCATTCACCGTTGCACCACCCGATGAGGTTCTAGAAAGTATTGTGTCAACCACATGCTGATTCTCACTGAAAACGTAAAGAGCCAGAGGCTTAGGTCTAGAATTAATTTGGTCAATCACTTCATCCAAATTCTTATAAACTAGTACAGGCAAAATTGGACCAAAAATTTCTTCTTCCATGATTTTTGAGTCAAGAGGCACATCCGTCAATACAGTTGGATGGAACGTTTGTCCATCGGTAATGCCACCACATTGAATTGATGCTCCTTTTAAAACAGCATCCTCTACTAATCCTTGTAAGCGATTAAGATTCCTTTTATTAACAATCTTTGACAAATCTGCCTTATTAAGATTTCCTTGTTCGTAATAACTCTGTTGAATATACTCCTCCATTTTACGAACAAATTCTTCTTTTCGACTTTCCTTAATCCAAACATGGTCAGGAGTTAAACAAACTTGTCCAGCATTTAAAAATTTTCCGAATGCGATTCGAGGAACAATTTTCTCTAAATCAACATTTTCATCAATCACTACTGGACACTTCCCACCTAATTCAAGTGTAACGGATGCAAGATGTTTTCCAGCTGCCTGCATGACTTCTCGTCCCACATTTGTACTACCAGTAAAGAAAATATGATTAAATGGAAGCTCAAGCAATGTCTTGGCAACGTCAACTCCGCCTTCGATAATCACAACCTCTGATTCATCGAATACTTCGCTTACGATTTGGGCTGCAATACTGCTTGTAGCAGGAGTTATTTCAGACGGTTTTAAGGTACAAACATTCCCTGCACCAACCGCAGCTGCTAATGGTGAGAATAATAACATGAATGGAAAATTCCACGCTGAAAAAATAAGGCATTGACCTTTAGGCTCTGAAATAATCTTTGCTTTTGCTCCAACACTAGAAGACACAACTTCGACTGGCTCCATCCATTGATCCAGATTTTTAATTATGTTATCTAGATCTCCAATCACAGTCATTACTTCTAATGCAACAACTTCAAAAGAAGGCTTACCGAAATCTTGTTGCATTGCATCAATTAATTCCGGGACTTTACCAAGAATGGCAGCTTTTAATTTTTCCAACTTTTCCTTTCGTTCTTGAGCAGTCGTTTGTTTAACGACATGCTGGTGACGCTTTTGCAATTCAAACACATTTTGAAGATTCCGCTTTAGTTCATACATTTGAATAATCCTCCCTTTATATAATTAATGGTTTCTTGATAGTTCAAAAAAAACTTATAAACTACTCAAATATCATTTCAATTAATTGCTAGTAATCTTTTACTATTTTCTTAAAATGCGGTCGAGACCCCACTGATCATTTCTCTAAGCTGATATTTCGTCAGTTTACCAGAGGCATTTCTAGGTAAACTTTCTGTAAAAATCACTTTTTTCGGAACTTTATATCCAGCCAAGTGTTCTCTTGTAAATTCGACTATTTCTTTTTCGCTTATTTGCTCTCCCGCTTTCAGTACAACAACTGCAGTTACTAGTTCTCCCCACTTTTGATCTGGTGTTCCAATTACTGCTACGTCTACAATGCTTGGATGCATTGCTAGAACATTTTCTACTTCAATTGAATAAACATTCTCTCCACCGGAGATGATTAGATCTTTCTTTCGATCTACTAACTTAATATAGTTCCCTTCATCTCTAACAGCTAAATCTCCAGAATATAACCAACCATCTCGTATCGTTTCCGCTGTTGCGATCGGATTCTTATAGTATTCCTTCATAACGGTAGGTGCCTTTATAATTAACTCCCCTATTTCGCCTGGCTTTGTTGAATGTCCCTGTTCGTTCACAATATCAACGCTTGTATATGCCAATGCTTCTTTCCCAGTCATACCCGCATATTTCTCATGGTCTTTCGGATATAACATGATACCTGTTGGTCCAGTTTCAGTTTGACCACATAAACTATAAAATTGATTGGACCCAAAATAGTCTAAGCATTTTCTTACAAGATCCTCAGACATCGGTGCAGCTCCATACAAGTATTTTTCCATAGTGGATAAATCAAAATCATCTTGTTTAGGTATTTGTAAGAAAGCATCATACATCGTAGGTACTGCTATAAAACTAGTAATTTTGTATTTTCCGATATCAGTTAATATTTCTTTCGGATTAAAATCCCTGTAAATCACCAATGTACCACCTATATAAAATCCACTGATCATACTAATTAATAAAGCTGCGCCATGAAATAATGGTAAAAAGTTCATGAGTCTTTCCTGGTAATGATAGCCCAGTGAACTATTCAAGATTATGGCCACGTCTTTAACACGATTATGATCAAATAAAGCCCCCTTCGGAAAACCAGTTGTTCCAGACGTGTACATTATATGTAAATCATCTGTACCTAAAATCTCAATTTCTGGATTCTCATGATTAGGTGAAAATATAGTTGCTACAGATTGGAAAGCCTCGTTACCTGCATGCGGTACAGAAAAGAGATTTTGTAATTGGACTTGGTTTCCAACTGCTTGTAGAATTACCTCTTCAAAATCAGTATCGGCAATAATATGTTTAGTATCTGAATTTGTAATAATATAGTTTAGTTCTTTAGATCGTAAACGGAAGTTTATTGGAACAAGCACTGCTCCAATTTTTGCACAAGCGTAATATGCTAAAGCAAAGTAATCGGAATTTTTCATCATCAGAGCAACTTTATCACCCTTGGAAACCCCTCTGTCTTTTAAACCATGTGCCAGTTGATTGATTTTCTTATTAAATTCATCATACGTATACTTTCGATTTTGATAAATGATTGCTTCTTTTTCAGGATGCCTACGTGAATTTACTTCTAACACATTTACAATGTTAATAGACTTGTTCCTCCTTTTGAAATTTAATTTTATTTAAATTTTAAATGAAACCATTATTAAATTTTCTAATGGAACTAGTAAATAAATTACAGTATACTTTTAATTGTCAATATTCATTTTTTCGAACATTAAACGACATTTTTTCATTTCGACTTACTAAACTGAACAAAAGACGCTACATATCAGAGCACAAACTAAATTTACATAATATTATGAATTTTTATAAATTTATTATATAACTCTGATAAAACGTAAGAAAAGATGGACTTTTTAATAGTGATATCAGTTTTTGTGATATTAATAGAGGGGGTTTTACAATGCAAATTGGAAAGTTAGAGCATCTAATTGAGGTGGCAAAAACTGAATCAATCTCTTTAGCTTCACAAAATTTACATTCTAGCCAGTCAGGGATTAGTCAGTCAATTGCTAGGATCGAAGACGAGTTAGGGATCGAAATATTTAAACGCACTCGTTTTGGTGTTATACCAACAGAAAAAGGAAAGATAATTATTAACAAGGCAAATGAAGTCTTAATGAAATATCAAGAATTACTAGAAGCAGCAGGTATATTAAATTCATCTATTTCATGTAATTGGCAATTGTCAGCTACTCCAATTTGGATGACTCAGTTGTTATATTTAGTGTTATCGTACAATAAGACTTATCCGAATGTTAATATTGAAATTTCAGAAAAAAAACCATTAGAAATCATAAATGATGTTCTCCAAAATAAAATTGAGTTTGGATTAATTCAGGCATATCAGAATACAATCCCTAAAAATGAAAAATTGATTTTCGAAGTCTTACTAGAGAAAAAAATGAAAGTATATGTTGGGCAAAACTCACCTTTGCTTCACCTTAAAAAAGTAACACCTAATGATCTAATAAATTATTCTCTAGTTTTATATAATGATGAAAACATTTTACGATTTACAAACAATTTTTTCATACAGCATCAACCTATGAATATACTACTTACTTCCAACAATCCAGAAATTATTAAAAAATCAGTAGCTGAAGGTTTAGCAATTTCATTCGCACCAGGATTGATGCGTACTGATCCTTATGTTTTAAACGGAGAAATTGTTCCACTTGAAATTAGCGATTATGAAGCTGAACATATTTCATTAGGTTATATTAGATTAGCAAAAAAAGAACTTTCAAATATTACAAAGGAATTTCTCCAGTTAATCAAAACTAGGTTTAAAAATGGAATTGAGTTAGCAGATGACTAATGTGCTTTTCAAAGTGATTTAGTATTATTTTAGACAATCTCTTATAAATATAAAAAAGAGGATGCCCCTTGCACACTTTTGGGACATCCTCATTTTATTTATCGAAGCCGACCAGTAAGCCAACTGTACTGATGTGTGTTCGAAATTTATTTAAATAATTCCCCTAAATAATAAGGCATTTGGCGTCGCCACCACACCCAATCATGTGAAACATCTTCGCCCCACTCATCAAACCATGCTTTAATTTGTTTTTCTTCAAAGGCTTCTTTTAATGTAAGGTATGAGGGCAGACCATCCTGTTCCCAATCCCCCCGACCGGTACAAATAATGATATCTGCTGAACGATATCGATCAATAAACCAGCCGTCATTTTGATGCCATATGTAATCACTCGGTGAATTTTCATATACAAGTGGATCATTTCCGTAATCCCCAAAAAAGAAACGCACATCGTAAACACCGCTAAGTGCAACGGTTGTTTGGAAGACATCCGGATGTCTTAAGAAAAAGTTCAACGCATGATATGCCCCCATACTACAACCTGTTGTCATCATTGGATCAAACCAATCTGTTTTATGTTTAATAAATGGAATTGCTTCTGAAATCACATAACGGTCATACGCTTCATGAGCTAATGCACGGTCATGCACCGATTTTGAGTCGTGTAGCCAACTTTCGCTATCAACACTAGCCAATGTAAAAAACTGAACTTTTCCGGATTCAATAAATTCCTGACATACATCAATCATTCCAAAATTATTGTATTCAAAATGCGTCCCTCCGGAAGAAGGAAAAACTAAGATTGGCATGCCACTGTATCCATATCTGTTCATCGGCATTTCACGTCCTAATTCGCCACTCCAATGGGTTAACTGTTCAATATGCATCGAAAAATCTCCTATCTCTATACGTTTACAAGGTTGTTTTTTGTTCGTTCATGTACAAAACCGATAATGTCATCGACTTCTTCCTGGGAATCTGCATTAATCGCATAAAATTGATTTCCTTGAAGGTGGGCAAATGCTTCTGGTATTCGCTGTTCAAACTTCACACGGTCACCAAATCGTTCATAAATAGCATCCGTATCATGTTTATATTCATAGGCATCGCGCTGTGTTACACCTATACAAAACTGGTTTTCAGCATCTGGCTCCTTAAATTCTCCTCCAGTCACAATAGAGGCATACTGAGCAAATAAATCGATTGAGTACGCGAAATTGTACATATCGATCGTGTAGCCGCCAGCTAAGCGGTTATTATATTCAAGTGCAACATAACTTCCATCTTCTAATTTAAAAAACTCAATATGGAAAAAGCGTTCTTTCATCCCAAAAGCTTCCACAATCTCCTTTCCATAAATCTCAAGCTTTGGATCAATTTCTTTTTGAATCACGTAAGCTAAATCCAACTGATCCTTAACAAGTTCCAGAGTTGGCACATTATATGTAAAGCTTGTTTGGAAAACAATATTCCCTTTCTGATCCACTAAACCATCAAATGTACAAAGTACGCCACCTTCGACATAAGGTTCTAAGAAGTAGACCTGTTCTTCGCTCCATTCTTCTTCAAATTGACGTACAGCCTCTTCTGAACATAATTTAAAGGTTGCAGCTGTTCCAACTCCATTATCTGGTTTAGCAATAACTGGCAAACCTAATTGATCAATGGCTTTAGATAAATCCTTTTTAGTTTTAACGATTTTTCCATCTACAACAGGCACACCTGCTTTTTTAAACAGCTTCTTCATTTCAGATTTATATTTAACTTTTTTCAAGTCACTCGTTTTATTCCCATACACATTAAATTGCTCACGTAACTGCGCATCAAGTTCTAGCCAATATTCGTTATTTGATTCAATACGATCAATTGGTCCATGTTTATGAAATAAAAATGCAACAGCACGTTTCACTTCATCTATATCTTCTAAATTATTCACACGATAATATTCTGTTAGAGAGTTTTGTAATTCGGAACCTAATTGGTCATATAACTCTTCGCCAATTCCTAAAACATTGACCCCTTCGTCTTTTAATCGATGAGCAAATGCCTGAAAATTACTTGGATAAAAAGGTGATATCAAAATATAATTCATTAAAAAGCTCCTCTCGCTATATAAAAAATTAATTCATATTTCACAACTAAGGTACAAGTTCATTCAAGACCACTTTTCACTTAAGAAACGTAAACATTCTGGCAAGTGTTTTGCCCAAGCTTTTTCATCATGTTCTTCATCCGCAAAAATATTTAAACAAATATTATCAATCGGAACAGAACCTTTCATTAGTTGTTTATAATACTTAAGCGAACAATCGATATATGCTTGTTTCATATTGCCATACATCAATTTCCGATCGGTATCATCGCCTTCTTGGGTCCCAACTTGAATGTACACGCGTTGATCGGGATCCAACTCTTCACTAGCAATATAACTGTCAAAGTCTTTACTTGTAATCCAATTGGCTAAAGAAAAAATGCCTAGACAACCAATTTGATTTTTATATTCAATCCCCATAAAAGACGAAATATTTCCTCCAAGTGAACTGCCAATCATCGCTGTATGATATTTATCCGATTTAGTTCGATATTGCTGATCGATAAACGGCTTCACGACTGTCATGACGAACTTAGCAAACTCCACGCCTTTTCCGCCTAATTCAATATCTTCAGGAAGTGGACTTTCAGTAATTTTCCAAGGCGTATATTCATTAATTCGATCATTTTCAGCGTTATCAATCCCAACAACAATCATCTTAGGTAAATCAGGGTTTAATTTAATTGCCGGAATAACTTTCCATGAATAACCGCTATAAGATTCGCTACTGTAGAAAATATTTTGTCCATCATGAAAATAGACAACTGGATAATTTTCAGCCTCATCTTTATCATAATTTTTCGGCAATAAAACACGTACACGACGTTTTTCATTTTTATAAGACATATCCAATTGATGTGTTTCAAGCTTTAAATAAAAATAGGATTGATTCATTTTATCTTCCTCGCTCCTTTGAAATTGCATTAATTATTGGCCAGTTACTAACTCGGTCTATAAATGCAATTTGTAACTAATTCAACGTAAATAAATTAGATTCCTTCTTGAAATATCCTGCTAGTTAGCTCTAGAAGTATGTTTTAATAAATAAATACTTTATAATCAGATTATCTTTTATGAATTAGGATGATTTTTATGATGACCGTAAAGGATTTATTTCAATTGTCCGTAAAAAATGATTTTAAATAGATCAATAAACTACTTATCTATTTTAATGAGAACGGAAATTTCTGTGAAATGAGTTAACTAGTTTCTATACTGTACCTTAAAATAAGAAAAAAATGAGGAATGCAAAATGAAAAGGAAAATTGGATCATGTACTACTATCTTGGTTGGTAAAAACGCATCTATTGATGGCTCTACCTTAATTGCACGAAATGAAGATGGAAGTGGTGAATCATTAAACCCACAAAAATTTGTAGTGATTAATCCAGAAGACCAACCGAAAGTCTTCCATTCAGTTGTTAGTGGTGTGGAGATACCACTACCTGACAATCCACTACGTTACACGTCAACTCCAGATGCTAACGATGCCTATGGAATTTGGGCAGGTGGTGGTATCAATAGTAATAACGTCGCAATGACTGCTACTGAAACGATTACTACGAATGCTCGTATTTTGGGGATTGATCCATTAGTAAAAAGCGGAATTGGAGAGGCTGACATTCTGACAATTGTTTTACCTTATATTCATTCTGCTAAAGAAGGTGTAATTCGTTTAGGAGAATTATTAGAAAGATATGGAACATATGAGTCAAATGGTATTGCTTTTGCTGACAAAGATGAAATTTGGTATTTAGAAACAATTGGAGGACATCATTGGGCAGCAGTACGAATTCCAGATGACGCTTACGTTATTGCACCAAATCGTTTGAATATTGATCATTTTGACTTTGATTCTAAAGACACTCTATATTCAACCGATTTACCAGAACTTATTGAAAAATATCATTTAAATCCTGATTTTAATCAAGTAAATTTACGACATATTTTTGGTAGTGCTACAATTAAAGACACTCGATATAATAACCCTAGAGCTTGGTATATCCAAAAATACTTCAATCCAGAGATTGAGAAATCACCTTCAGACCATGACTTACCTTTTATTTGTCATGCGAACCGCAAAATTTCTGTAGAAGATATCAAGTGGACATTAAGTTCACATTTTCAAAACACTCAATTTGATCCTTATGGAAAAGGGAATGAAGCTGAAAAACACTTATTTCGTCCTATTGGAATCAATCGAAACCAAGGAACACATATTTTGCAAATTCGAAATGATGTGCCGGCAGAAATCGCAGGCGTTCATTGGCTAGCTTTTGGTCCTAATACGTTCAATGCTATGATTCCTTTTTATGCGAATGTTTCCACCACACCTGCTTGTTATCATAATACGACAGAAACTTTTGATCCTAATACGATCTATTGGTTAAGTAGAACAATTGCGCTTATCGGAGACGCTAATTATGACTTATACAGTGACCTTGAGGCTAGTTTTGAACAAAACACTGTTGCTGCTTGTCGTGCAATCCAGATAAGAACAGATCAAGAGGCTATCAATCGAAAAGATATCCTTACCTATTTAGAAGGCGCTAATGAACAAATGGCCGAGCTTTCTCTAAATAATACATTAAAGCTCTTAGGAAACATGGTAGGTTTAGGTTCTGCACAAATGAAATTGCGTTATTCATTAAATGACTAGAGAACAAAAGATATAACTAAAAGCCACAAGGAAAATTAATTACCTTGTGGCTTTCTATATTTTTATAGGGAAGATTGTACTAAAAAGTTTATTAATTTTTAGTAAAAAGGGGGTTTATCCGAAACACCCTTTTTAACTACTAAACTACTTAATTTCTTACATTATTACATTTTGATCGAAATAACGCTTGTGAAGTCGCCATAGATTTTCTTCGTTCCAACCATTTTGTAAGAACGGATTTTGTAGTAGTATGTTTTACCTTTACTTAATCCTTTGTTTGTATAATTCGTTGTTGTCACACTACCTAGGTGAGAGTATGTTCCTGTTTTTGAAGTTGCTCTTACAATTTCATACCCTGTTGCACCTGAAGCTTTTGACCATGTTAGTTTCACAGAGTCTTTTCCAGACTTCGTTAATTTCGCATTTGTTGGTTTAGCTGGAATAGCTATCCATTTAGCGTAAATTGTAGTGTTTGCTGTAACGTGATCCTTCGAAAAGTTCCAAGCTACTTTTCCTGTTGCATCTTTGTACCATCCAAGGAATACATATCCTTTTCTAGTCGGAGACTTTGGTTGGCTAATTGTTGCATTGTAAATTGCTGTTTTAGAAGCAACAGAACTTCCACCGTTACTGTTAAATTTAACAGTATACGTGCTAATGTTCCATTTTGCGTAAAGCGTAACGTTACCTGTTAGTGTAACAGAACTTCCTACTGCTGTTTTTAATGTAGCATCTTTATACCATCCAGCAAATGTATATCCTGTTTTTGTTGGTTTTGGTAAATTAATGACGCTATTGTAATTCGCTGTTTGAGCAGGAACTGTAGAACCTCCATTGCTTACAAAGCTTACTTTATACGAATTGATTTTCCACTTCGCATATAAAGTAGTGTTGTAAGTTACTCTATCTTTTGTAAAGTTCCAAGGTAGATCACCTGCAGCATCTTCGTACCATCCAACAAATGTGTAACCTGTTCTTGTCGTATTCGGTGCAGAGATAACAGTGTTATAATTTGCAGATTTGTCAGCTACTTGACTGCCACCATTGCTGTTAAAGTGAACCGTATAAGAGTTAACTTGCCACTTAGCGTATAGAACCATGTCATCAGTTACTTTGTCCGTTGCAAAGTTCCATGCTGTTTTTCCTTCTGCATCTTTATACCAACCAACAAATGTGTAACCAGTTCTTGTCGGTTTTGATTCATCTAGTAGTGACTTGTACTCAGCTTTCACAGAAACGACTAGTCCAGCATCTTGTGTGTCATAGATGACAGTATATTTTGCTGGTTTCCACTTTCCATAAATCGTTTTTGTAGAATAGATCGAATTTGTGAAATCCCAAGGGATTATACATGCTTCATCAGCAAACCAAGTTAGATCATATCCATGGGCTGCTGGTGCTGTGATTCTGCGAGCCACAATTTGATCTTTTGTTGCTTCCTTAACCTCCGCTGGAGCATCTTTTGAAACAACGAAATGTACATTATATCCATTTAATACTTTTTGTACTAAAGTCACATCAGCATACTCAGTAGCTTTTACAGTAATTATAAAATCTTTAGCTCTTGAGAAGAGACTCTTATCTAAAGTAATTGTACGATTTTCTTTATCAACAGTGTATTTCGATGCATCAATCGCAAGACCATTGATGTTAATGCCAGTAATTGCATTTGCCCATTCTTTGTCACTGTATTCCAATACAACATTGTTTCCTACTACATTATCAGTTGTATCTGCTGTCACAACTGAACCAGCTAATGCGTATTTTGCATAAAGTGTAGTTGGTTTTGTGACAATGTTATCAAAGTCATAAGCAGTTGTTAAATTTTGATCTGTATACCAACCATAGAACTTGTAGCCTACTTTAGTCGGATCAACTGGTTTAGTCGCATTTCTGTCAACGATTTGAGCAGGAACTGGATCTCCACCATTTGATTCAAACGTTACTGTATAACCGATAACTTGGTCAGTCACGACAACATCTTTATACCCTTCTGAAGCTATCGTCACATTTACTTTTTGACCAACTGTGTATAGAGCTGCTTTCAGGATAATGCTATTATTTGTGATCGTGTAATCATTGTTAAGCACTAAAGTTTTAGTACCAATGCTCACGGTTTTGATATTATTTTTCCATGTCCCATCATCCGTAAATGGTAGTGTGATGTCGCTTCCAACAATGTTTCCATTTACGTCTTTATTCACTGTTGGTGGAACTTTCATCCAACATAGATAGAAAGTAGAATTATCTGTTAGAACTTTAGGATTTGTTGTAATATCAGACTTCTTGTTACTTGAACCAGCTGCATCTAAATAAAGGTCTGTACTAATTGTTAAATTACCATTAATTACATGTGTTGAACCAGTAGACATATTTGGTGCAGTTGTTTTTCCATTTACCAATTGATCTGCGAAGAATAGGTCATTTGCAGTCTTTAACGTACCACCGTTTAAATCAATATGGCGTCTATAAGAAAGAAGGATACTTGGAATTGTAACCGTTTCTCCTGTTGTAGAAGTTATTGTTAACTTATATCCTTTAATCGCGCCAATATTCCCAAGAGTTGGCATTTCACTGAAGGCAAACTTTTCACCTAGTTTAGTTTGACCTGCTTGAACAGCTTGATCATGTGTAGCCGTTGTGAATGATAGAATTCCGTTACCTCCGTTAGACGATAAGTTATAAGTACTTGGGTCTAACGTATAGATTGTCGGGTCCGTATTTGTTGAGCCATCGCTCTTCATTCCATAGTATGTCGCTTCAATTTTTGCAATTTTATCTTTTCCTGTTAGCCAAGCAACATTTGTTAAATAATCTGGAATGTTAATTTTTAAATCGCCTTCACCAAGTACCCATCCAATTCCAGATACCCCCCCATTACTTCCATCGAATTTTAAGCCATTCGGATTCGATTTATCAACAGGAGAATAGTTTTGAGTCGTATTCATTTGCCATTTTGCGTACACTGTTTTGTCTGCTGTGAAAGGATTTGCTGTATCCCATATTGTTGTACCATCTGCCTCATACCAACCAAGGAACTTATAACCTTGTCTCGTTGGTGCAGGAGTCATATAACTTATCAAATCACTATTTGGACCATTCGATCTACTTGAGCCCGGTCTATATCCTAACGTCATTGGATTAATTGGCGTTCCTCCTTGGCTATCAAACGTAATCGAATATCCAACAGGTTGTTGGCCAGTGTAAACAGGATCATAACCAGCAATTACATCTGGATAAACAGTACCATCTGCACCTTGTGAACTGATCGTAAATCTGTAAAGTTGTGGCAGATATCTTGCTCCACCCGGATTTACAGTTGCTGTGCCATAAGTTAAACCATTTTTTTGATCAAGCGTAGAATCCGTCATAAATGTTTTCGCATTAAACGTAATTGTTCCAGGCTTACTAATGTCATAATACTTTTGATTCGTATCTGGATTAATCAAATTAGTGATATCCATACTCTTACCATTATTAGTTGACACAATCACTTTATTGATTCCATTTCTCCATTTCGCATCCTCTGTGAAGCTTAAAGTTAAATCTTTACCGATATGCGCCACTGTTGGATCAGTAATAATTGGAATCGATGGCGTTGGAATTGGCACCGTTGAGATTGTTAGAGATTTTGTTACATCCGGATATCCTGTCGCCTTCACTGTCATTGTGTAATTCGTTGCTGTTGGGAATAATGACCCAGGGAACGTAATTTTAGATGGCATTGTTGCCGTTTGGCCACTTGCATCCGTATACGTATATGCAGGATTGATCGTCACTAAATTTGTTACATCAGTTGAACCAAGCATAATTTTTGTAATTGCTTTTCTCCACACTACATCATCTACAAATACGGTATTTGTAGGAACAAGTGAAATCGATGCACCATTTTGTAAGTCTTGAAGCTTTGGTGTTGATTCGATTTTCATATCCGGAGCTGGGAAATTAAGTTTTTGTAGTACTTGCTGTAAAGTGTCACCAGCATTTAAAGTAATTGTTGGTAAGGCTCCTGCATAAGCAGTTTTAAAAGTCGTATCTTGATCTACCGTTAATTGCGCAGTTGGAACAGTTAATCCTGAATCAATCGCACTTTGATTTTTTACGCCAAAGTTTTTAAAGATGAAATAGAAGTCGTTATAATTAATCCCATAACCTGAACCGGTTGGTTTAACCCAGTAAATATCCGCATCACGGTTATCGTTTAAGAATGCTGTCTTTTTTGCAACTGTATTGTCTGGATTATCAACATAACCTAGATTTTTATATTGATAATAAACATCGATTTCCTTCAGCAAATCTTTCATATCGATGACGTTGTCACCATTTACATCTCCACCTAATAAGATTGGGAAAAGACCTGGAAGATCTTTTACAGTACCTGACTGATAACCGTATTTGTTTTGACCAATAACTGGTGTTTTTGCATATCCTTTAAAATGACCTGGTACACTTGCTTCGACAGAATATGGCTTGTCACTTACCCCCATTGTCACCGCATAATATGGGTTGATAAACGTATAAGCCATTGTATTATTAAATGATGTCGGTTGATCTGTTGTAAATTTTTGACCTTTATCATTTATAATCGTTACCTTCGCGCCTGAATCAACCGTGAATTGAGGGTAATTGTTGTTTACGTTATTTCTTGCAAAAGATTCTGCTGCTACACGTCCTCTAAGTACAGAAATGTTCTGTCTTACATAAGGAACATTCGTTGGGAACCATGCAACTTTAGTATCTTCACCAGACAAAGTTAAATTCGCTGATAGTAATTGATATGGGAATTGTCCTGTAATTGGATCAGGGCTATTATAGGTAACATCTGCTTCTAAGATCGGCATATCATGGTCTAATGCACCTGCTGCACCTATATTCGAAATTGTCACATCTGTTGTTTTACCAATTCCATAAATTGGATGTACATATGGTTGACCTATAGTAAGAACCTTCGTTGGATCAATTCCTTTACTGATCAGATAATTTTTATACTCGTCAGTTAAGCGAATATTACTGTATTCGTATACATTATTACTATTCAGTAAAAATTTACCGCCAGTCATTCCTTTTACATAATGTGTTGTGAAAGTCGCTTTGAATGGCTTATTCGCATCGACAACTACTTTATCTTCGTTACCTGGTCCCGCGTCTACTCCATTAGATGCAGTTAATGTAACATATGGATTTCCCTTTTTAATAAAATAATAGGTTTGTGAGTTTAAATCCATATCACTTTCACCAGAATAATCAACAGGGTCAATGATAAATTCACTACCCAACTTATTTGCAACGTCCTCAACCGTTACACCATAATGGAAACGACCTTTTGCATCGGTTTTGAAGTAAACTGTTGGGAACATGCTATCTTGATACCCTACAACACTGTTCAAGCCTTGATCAACAGGAACTGGTGTAACACCATCTTGAGGGCTTGGCACTGACGTTTCTCCATTATTTTTCATTACTTCTATGTTCGAGTCGTATACTTTACCAGAGAATCCTTTAATTTCTTGTCCAGGCAGATACCCTGTCGGATCAATTTCATAAATTCCACCTTTGGAATCTGAATCCATCGTCATTGTTGGTGGTGTACCATCAACATATACAGTATCTTCCGCTGTGTAACGTTTTCCATCTTTACCCGTTGCAATCATTTCAAGTGAGTAAGCACCTTCTTGTAGAACTTGTACTGCGCTTGAAATACCAGAAGCGTCATACGTTCCATCATAAGTCTTAGTAAATGGAAGATACCAACCATTAAAAAGTGTGATTCTAGGTCCATATTGGACACCTGGAATAATATTACTACCGTCTGACAACGTATTTGCAACACCTATATATTTTCCGTCTTTGTCTTTTACAAGAATATAGTAGTTTTCCATTGCATTATTTACAGATAAATAATAAGATGATAGATTTCCTACTGCCGCCGCTTTAATCCCGACTTGGAAAGTATTTATTCCTTTTTCAGCAACTGTGATTGTAAACGGAATTCGATAAGTCTCCGATGAGTCAGCTGAGTTTACTAGATTAATATAACCTTCGTAAGTGCCCTCAACTGAATTTGCCGGAACTGTAATTTTTGCCGTTGCTTTAACACTACTTCCTCCGCCAACGTTTAGTGATATAACACTCTTCCCATCGACAGAAAAATCAATTTTCACATCATTACCTGTGCCAGGACCTACTTTATTTGATCCAGCAAATTTCGTTGACATAAATTCAGTACTTACCTTAAATGTTTTACTGCTGTTTCCTTGGTTAGAAACGTTAAAATCTTTAGATGAAATGACATCATCTGATCCGTTTGTTGATCCTTCGCCTCTACCTTTAAAACCAAAGAACATGCTTCCTGTAAGATTATCTACTTCGTGAGCTGTTGATGAATCATTTGGATCATCAAGCGTAACAGCTTTATCTAATACTTGAATTTTCACATCTGTAGCAATAGCTCGAGCAGGATTAACACGTCCAGCACCTACCTGGTAGACACTATAATTCTTTGAATCTGTGTTAATACTTTTAGCTGTATTCATTAACACCGCTTTTACATCCGCAGGTGTATAATCCGGATGCGCAGCTTTAATTAAAGCTGAAATACCAGCAACGTGCGGAGTAGCCATTGATGTACCAGACATAATCTGATAAGCGTATTTATAGTCATGAGTTGTATTGTTTTGTGACTCCCAAATATCGTATGGAGCTGTTGAAGAAATATCAACACCAGGAGCTACAACATCAGGTTTAATCGTCCAATCTTTCACTGGACCTGTTGAACTAAAGCTTGCCAATTCATCTCCACTCTTACTAATTGAAGCATCTAGTGTAGAAGGGAAAGTTATGTTAGCAGACTTAGGGTCTTTTTTAATGGCATCAGAAAGAGCTTGTCCCTGTGCCTGAGTGAGTGATACTGAATAAACATTATCCATGCTGACACCTAAGAAAGTAGGTATAAAGCCTTGGCTATCTGTATCATCAGTATTATCCCAAATAACCATACCGGCAGCTCCAGCATTGTGAGCATTAGCCATTTTTGTTTGTAAGTAGTCAACGCCACGTTTTACTAGAACAAGTTTACCTTTCACATCAATTCCGCTATAATCAGCTACACTTCCTAATCCAACATCAACAATCG
This sequence comes from Bacillus sp. AFS002410, assembly GCF_002556365.1. NCBI lineage: Bacteria > Bacillati > Bacillota > Bacilli > Caryophanales > Bacillaceae > Bacillus > Bacillus sp. AFS002410. Next base: position 395,405 of record NZ_NUEU01000001.1, on the reverse strand, counting down.
GAAGCGTCTGTCCTTTATATGCGTCGTCTGATTGCGAAAAGTTTTTACCAAATAAACGTGCTTTATAAGAAGATGTACCATTCTTGATGGTCATTGTTGCAATATCTTCAGGAATCGTACTTGCACCTACTGTGATTGCTAGTGGTGAAGCTCCCGGTGAACCTACCGTAGCTTGTCCAGGACCACTATTCCCTGCAGCAACATCACATACAACTCCAGCTAGAGTAGCATTGTTAATTGCAATACTTGTAGGATAAAGTGGGTCATTAATTGATGCACCTAAAGAAAGATTGATAACATCCATGTGATCCTTTACTGCTTGGTCAATACCATTTAGTACAGAATCCGACGTACCATGTCCTCCAGGTCCTAATACACGATAAGAATAAAGATCAACATCTGGCGCTACTCCATTTGCCGAATAAACGTCATTATTATTCGTTGTATTTGCCGCAATCGTCCCAGCAACATGAGTTCCATGCGATGTAATATACTGCTTATAATCTGATGGAGGAGGTCCCGCGATTGGATCAGGATTTCCCTTTGCAGCTACCCAATCATCATAAGTTGTTTCCATTGGATCATGGTCATCAACCCATTTTACGTTTCCATTAGCATCTAAACCTACGTTGTTAACAAAGTCATGTCCACCTTTATAAACAGCCTTTAAATCAGGATGGTTGTAGTCAATACCAGTATCTAGTACTCCAACCTTAACCTTTTGTCCCGCACGTGGACCTGATTTAATGATCCCTGTATTACCATCTGCTTGAAGTTTATCAATGCCTAAATAAGAAAGGGCTGATGTTGGCTTTCCAGCAGACTTACTAGCTGCCGAATTTGGAGAATCGCCTTCTTTAGGCACCGAGTATTCTTCTTGTGACCAAATAGCTGCAACATCTGGACTTTCTGCAAGTTTTTGAATTAAATTTGCAGGTAATGTTAAAGATACCCCATTAAATGCTTCTGTATATTCTCGTGTAATACTGATTTCCGTTTTAACAGTTTTCCCACCGACTATTTGTGTTTTAGGCTGTGTATTTAAAAAACTCTTAAAATTTGCATGTGAATTATTAACCTCTTTTATTGCACCTGAATATTCGCTATTAAATGCTTGAGCATTTGCAGTAGCTCCACCTTTAGCTAAAGATTGCTTAATAATTTGAATCTTAGCTGGGTCTTGTTTAAATTGAACAATCACATTAATCTTTTTGGAACCAGTTAAATCCTTTTTGTCCAAATGGATCTTTTCTGCATTATCTGCTCCAGTAAGCTTATTAATATTTGCTTTTTGTTCGGCAGTAAGACTATCAAGAATGCGGTTTACTTCTTTTGCATCAAAAGTATTACTCGATAAACCTTGTTCATTTAGTTTCGTTTCAGCTTTTACACTCGCGAAACTTTGAGGTATCACAACATTTAAAAACATTGTACTCAATGCAAAGATTGATAATATTTTTTTAGTTGGCCTCTTGTTTGATAATTTTTTCTTTTTCATGTTTTCCCCCCTATTTTCACAAACGAAATTTAGTAGTTTACGGAAAATTCAAATATATAAAATCTTCTCAATAATCAAACTAATTAAATTTTACTTGATGCAATACATGTCTTGTATTGGGGGAATTTAACGATTTTTGTTTGTTTATTTGTAGTAAAAGTGTCAAAAATTGTTATTTTTTTGTAAAAAATATATTTTTTAAATAGAAAACGCTTACAAAAACTTCAGATTTCAAAAAACAGAATCTTTTTGAAATTTTGGGGGAATTTGACATTTTATATAAAAAAAGGGTCCTAAAAAAATTTTTTTGGTTAAAAAATTCTTAATTTAGAAATGAACACTTTTAATAAAATAATGACGTATCATATTTTTTTACTGAAAAATAAGTAAGATGATGATAGGGACCTAGATTAACAGAAATAATATATTGCTTAACTATATTTAAATAAAATAGGAGTGGGAATACCCCTCCTATTTATCAATACCATTTCAGTCCAGATGAATACTAATATATTTTCAAATACCTCCGATAAAATATTTGAAGCATTTCTATACTACTATTATTAAGGAGGGATCTACATGATAGGGTTTACAGCAACACTGGATTTTGTTGAATTTTTACTAGTATATTTTTTTGTATTAATAATTTATTTTATAAATGTAATTATTAGAAAGAATTTTAATTTTATAAGATTATTTCATTTTTTTACTTGGTTGTTCTATTGGTTATCATTAATAAAAGTAGTTTTTTTCCCATTTTCCTATCGTTTTAAGCATAACCCTGAAATATTTAGAAAAGATTTATTGTATCAATTCGTACCTTTTCACACCGTTTTTAATTCAATCCAACATGGCTTATGGATTCAAATAATAGGTAACATTGTATTATTACTACCAATACCAATATTATTTGTAGTACTAAAGAGAAAAAAACTACCGTTTAATAAAAACTTTCTAATTGGACTTATCCTGACAATCTCAATCGAGTTGATTCAGCTATTAATCAACTACTCTACCAAATATCCTAATAAAGTTATGGATATCGATGATGTAATATTAAACATGATTGGTATTTTATTCGGTTGGATTATTTCGAAAGTATATTCGGAATGGTATCTAAACCATAAAGAAAACTCCTCTCAAAACTATTCCTTATAAACTAGAAAAGTATAATATAAAGTATTTGGATAATATTATTCTTTTATGTTTAAAGAAAATTTTAAAACACAATTTATTAAACTATAAAAATATAAACGGGGTTAAAATGACGTGGACATAAACTAACCCGAATAATAGACCCTTTTTTAAGAGACTATTATTCGGGTTACATTTCATGGATTCGACTTAAATCCTTTTTATTTAACTACTAACTTCTTACCTTCACTAAGTGAGTTAATTTGATCACAATCAAACTAAAAACAAAAAAAGCCACAAGGAAAGTTAATTACCTTGTGGTCTTCTATATTTTTTACGGGGAAGTTTGTAAAAAAAATCGTTTTTTAGTATAAAGGGTATTTATCCTAAACACCCTTTATACTTTTGAACTAACTGCTGTATTACTTAATTGAATTTCTTACTTTAATTACATTTTGATCGAAATAACGCTTGTGAAGTCGCCATAGATTTTCTTCGATCCAACGATCGTGTAAGAACGGATTTTGTAGTAGTAAGTTTTACCTTTACTTAATCCTTTGTTCGTGTAATTAGTTGTTGTTACGTTTGTTAGGTGAGAATATGTTCCTGTTTTAGATGTTGATTTAACAATCTCATATCCTGTTGCACCTGAGACTTTTGACCATGTTACTTTCACAGAGTCTTTTCCAGACTTCGTTAATTTCGCATTTGATGGTTTAGCCGGAATTGCTACCCATTTAGCGTAAATTGTAGTGTTTGCTGTAACGTGATCCTTTGCAAAGTTCCAAGCTACTTTACCAGAAGCATCTTTGTACCATCCCAGGAATACATAACCTTTTCTAGTTGGTGACGATGGTTGACTAATCGTTGTATTGTAATTCACTGTTTTAGCTGCAACTGTGCTTCCACCATTACTATTAAACTTAACAGTGTATTGATTAATGTTCCATTTTGCATACAGTGTGATATCGCCTTTTAAATTAATCGTTGTACCTGCAGCTGTTTTTAATGCTGCATCTGTATACCACCCAGCAAATGTGTAACCTGTTCTTGTTGGTTTTGGTAATGTAAGAACGCTATCGTAATTCGCTTTTTTGTCAGCAATTTGACTACCACCATTGCTAGTAAAGTGAACTGTATAAGTGTTTACGTTCCACTTAGCATATAGAACCATGTCATTAGAAACTTTGTCTGTTGCAAAGTTCCATGGTGTTTTTCCTTCTGCATCTTTATACCATCCAACAAATGTGTAACCTTGTCTTGTTGGAGCAGTAGGTGCTGTAATTGAATTATAATCTGTTGTAATAATAGAAACAGCAGATCCACCATTGCTATCAAATGTAACAGTGTAATTATTTGTTGTCCATACTGCATAAACCGTGATTGGCGCCGTTAACGCTGTCGTTTCCGTAAAATTCGCTACCGTTGCATTGCTCATCGTTGCCCAGCCAGCAAATGTATAGCCTGTTCTTGTTGGTGCTACTGGGAATTTTACTCCATAGCTACTACCTAATACGACATTATTATCACTTACATCCGAATCATTTTTGTCAAATGTCACAGAAATCGGTGACGCCCATACCGCATGAAGAATGGTATCTCCTGCAGCTCGATCAGTTGCAAAGTTCCATAGTGTTGGGTTCGTCGTGTCGACCGCCCATCCAGCAAGGACTTTATTTTGTTTCGTAAACGTTCCAGTTGGTGCAGGAATTAAGTTACCTGGTTTTACAGTAACAGTGAAACTTGATTGGTTTCCAGCTTTCGTATCAAAAATGATGTTGGATGCTAACGATTTTTGGCTCCATTTCGCATATAACGTAAGATCTCCACCCGTTACAACATCTTTTCTAAAATTCCAAGGAGTTGTCCCCTCTTTATCTTTATACCATCCAATAAACGTAAAACCTTTGCTTGTTGGATCATCAATCGGTTTTGCCAATATACTTCCGTCATTTACAACTATCGTTGTTGGTGCAGTATCTAACTGAGTATCATAAGTAACATTGCGATACTCAGGTCCATATATATCCGGGATTAATGGAACAAGTGGATCCATATCAAGAGAATTTTCGAACTCTACTAGTCCCATACCTGCGATATTAGGAATAATTTTTTGAGTAGGAATAGAATCATGATCACGATATAAGTAGCCTTCTTCAATGCAACGAACATCATATGCATTTATTTTGCCATCATTATTGACATCATATTTAGCAAGATCATTTCCATAATCATAATAATGCTCTACTAATAATTGAAGATCTAGGGCATCAATGATGTGATCACCATTAAGATCACCAGCATGGTTTGGATCAAATGATTCATAGAAAGTTCCGCCAATCACACTTCCAGCTACGTTTTTGCCAGCCTTCACTTTCACATTCACTGTTAAATGCTTTGGCATTGATAAATAAACAGTGTACTTTTCGAGTGAAGCTGGTAGATTATCGAATATTGCATATACAAAAGCAACACCAGTTGGAGAAACGTCTTTAAAAAATCTTCCAGTATAAGTTGTCTTTCCATCAGGTGATTCCGCCCAAGTCTTTGCGCCCATTGCAGCAAGATCAACTTTATTATCAATCAATCTTCCTGCTTTCATGAAAGCACTTGACTCCAACATTACCCATAAGTTAGATTTATTAGTCTCTATTTTGATATCATTTACACTAGTTGCTTTTGGTGGGAATTGATTATTAATAAGACCAGGTAATCCGTTCGCATCTGTCCACACTAGACTTGCAGAGTTTATCGGGAAATATTCAGCACCTGGACTTAAAGCTTCATCATTAATAACTTTAAAAGAGACATCATACATTGGAATATTGTTTATGTCATAAGTATTGCCGTTATAAGTAAAAGTACCACTAGCTGGAACTGCTACACTGAAAGTTGTAGGAGTAGAAGCATTATTATTAAAATCCTTAATACCAATTTTTAACGAACCACTACTTAAATTTACTTTATTCAATTTCGTACCTATTGTCGCAGTTGCACCTTTTGAATCAAGATACGCTTTAAATATAGGGTTGATTTGAATATCTTTGTACTCAAAATGCTTCGCATCATACCCTAAGGTCATCGTCATACCTTTAAAAGTTGACGTAAAGTTACCAGGACCAGGAATCTTATTATAGTTATTTGCGTTCATTGACACTGTAAGTGTATCGCCTAAAACCATTTGTTTTTTGTCATAGGTTAATGTAGTAATCGGTGCATCTGTCGTCATAAACTTGTAATTCATCACGGCATCACCGCAAGTTGCGTAATCGAGAGCAGCAAGATTTGCACTAAAAATGCCGCCTCTTAAATTTTGATCCGTCACCCACTTTTTGAAAATTGGGAATTTGAATTCACCATCTGGTGTAAGTTCTAAAAACCCTCCTTCATTAGGAGTACTAAAATAGGCAAAGTTATTTGCTTGTGTAGCCTCTGGATAGCCATATTTTTTTAGTTTATCGATAATTGGATCCGTCACCTTTCCATGAATCCAGATGGCAGGTTCAGACCCATCTTCCGACGTATATTCAGAATCAGATACTTGGTAGAAACCAGGTTTTCGATCCAACGTCACTTTTGGTGGTGTATTATCTACAAGCATTAATGTTTCTGCATCATACGTTTTACCATCAGCGTCTGTAGTAATTGCTACTAACTCATAGTCTCCCTCTGGAACATCTCTTTTAATATCAGCCCATGGGTGATAAGGATTACCAGTAAAGTAATGGACATTCCCCATAAAAAGTAATGGAAGATAATATTCGATATCCGTTAAGGCACCTTCAGCATCAAAACCATCAACATAACCAACATACTGACCAGTTTTAATATCTTTTAACATAACGTCAAGGTATTTTTGTGGAGATTGGAAACTAATGGAAGCATCCGCATAAGGAGATGCCATTGGATTTTCCCAATTCGTTGTGACTGCTAATGGATATGTTGCAAATTTACCGATTCCTTTTTCAGAGATTCGAATGGAAAAAGGAACTTGATAGTGCTCAGAAGGCTCTTGCTTATTCGTCATATTGATATAACCTTCAAATTGTCCAGGAGTGACTGCTCCAGGTATGTTAATAGTCGGCTTTATGTCAACTGTTTGTCCTGCACCCACGTTAACGGTTGTCGGAAGTGACATCGTCACGTTATTTAACGAAGCATCCAAGATACGCCCACCATTTGATGGGGTAAACTTCACACTCGTTGTAAACGTTTTGTTTTGACTTTGACTACGATTCTTGATTTGTACAGTTTCGCTTGCTGTAGTTGCTTCATCCGTTACATTGTGATTTTGAAACGATAATGATCCTGTTTGTTCATCAACCTGAACCAGTTTACCATCACTAACTTGGTCCGTCTTCGTTATAGCTCGGACCGAAACGTCAGCATGTACAGCATCATATACATCGACACGACCAGCACCTACTTCGTTAACTGAGTGAGTTTCTTTTAAATCTACTGCCGTATTCATTAAGGCTACTTTTACATCAAATGGTGTATAGTCCGGGTGAGCTTGTAAAATTAGAGCTGCAGCGCCCGCCACGTGTGGAGAAGCCATGGACGTTCCATCCATTCGACCATAGGCAAGGTCATAATTAGTACCATCACCTGGGTCGTTTACAAATTCTGGTAATGTAGAAAAAATACCAACTCCTGGCGCAACCACATCTGGTTTAATGTTAAAAGTTCCCTCAACAGGTCCTCTCGAACTAAAGTCAGCCAATTGATCCCCTTCCAGAACAACACTTCCCATTTTTCCAAACGTTAAAGAAGCTGTACCAAGAGCTTTTAAACGTTCACCATCTGCTTTGGTCATTGTGAAAGTTGGAATAAAGTTCGTTCCGTCACCAAAATTGTATGGGATCACGCCATCCACGTTATTGTAAAGAATAACAGCTTTTGCTCCTACTTTTTTGGCATTTTCAATCTTTTCATTCAATGTGATATCTCCACGTTGAATCAGTGCAATTTTCCCTGTCAAATCTTTACCAGTGAAGTTATCCGCTGAACCATTTCCACTATCTACTACAGGAAGTGTGAGATTTTTAAAATCTGCAAGATTGTCAGTGAAGTTTTTAGCTAACAATCTCATCCCTGTGAATTGGTCACTTCCTGCGTTACCATCAAAAGTTGTAATCGTTTGACTCACAGTACTTGCTCCCACTGTGATTGGCAATTCTGCTGCCCCAGGTGTTCCTAAAGTTTTCTCGTCTGGGCCTGCGTTACCAGCTGCAACAACTGTGACCACTCCAGATAACATTGCGTTGTTGACAGCAACCGCAACTGGGCTAAGTGGATCATTTACATCCATCCCTAAAGATAGATTGATGACATTCATCTTATCTGAAATCGCACGGTCAATTGCAGCAATAATATTGACATTGGACCCAGACCCACCTGGTCCCAATACTCGATATACATAAAGATCAGCTTCAGGTGCAACACCCTCTACGGCATAATCTACATTGTTTTTCTGACGAGCCAAAATCGAACCTGAAACATGCGTACCATGTTCAGTAATATAGCTCTCCCATGAAGGTGGTTTATTATTAGCGGGAGCTTTTTCCCAATCAGCAATTGTTGTTTCCATAGGATCATTATCATTATCGACAAAATCATATCCGCCTTTAAAAGCGTCTTTTAAGTCTGGGTGATTGTAATCTACACCTGTATCGATAACACCTACTTTAATGCCTTTACCCGTCACATGTTCATTGTGCAATTTATCCGCACCAATTTGCTTGATGTCATCGCCAGCCTTTGCCGCACTCCCTCCACTTGGAGCATCTTTCGGTTCGTTTGGAAGGTCAAGTTTCACAACCTCTGACTTAAAAATGCGTTCAACAACCCCTGTGTTGACTAAATTCTTCACTTGATTTGCCGGCAATCTCATGGACACACCATTCAGCGCATTTCGATATTCGCGTTTGATGGTCGCACCACTTAATTTTTTGGCTTTTTTCAGCTCAGCTACTTTATTTTTAAACGTTGAGTGATTCGCTTCCGCTTCTTTTGTTGCATCTAAGAGCGATAATTTTTTCCCTTTCACAGCCTGCTTAAGCACAGCAATTTTTGCTGGTGCTTGTTTAAACTGAACAATGACATCAATGAGTGCATTACTTTTCAGGTTAATACCCGGTGAAATCACGGGGAATTCCTGCAAATCCGACCCTTTTAAAGCGGCTCTTTGTTCAGGCGTTATGTTTTTTAGCAACTTGTTCAGTTCCGCATCATCCAACGTGACACCAGATTTAGTTGAAGTTGGAGTTGAACGAACTTGAGCTTTCGACACAATTGGACCTTGCATACTAAACAATAGTGAAGAAATGAGCATTGTGGATCCAGTCACCTTTATCAGGTGTTTACTTTTCTTTTTCCCCATCTTCCAAACCCCTTATAATAGTTTTTGATTTTTGAAATTAGCGTATTATCAAATAACACGTTTCAATTAAAGAAAGTAGATAGATTGAGTTTATAAAGTGGGATACGATTTTCAATATAGCTAACGTTGGTATCCTATCTTTAAATCTCCTATTTCCACCCTTTAATGATGTGGTACGCTATAAACTAACGATTATAATTTTGAAAGTTTATAATTTCCCCTATGTTTCTAGTAATTTACCCGAATGAATAAGAAAGGCGTTTTACCCAAACTAGAAAACAACCGTCTTACCCTAACCAGATCTTTACTTTCTTATGAGTACTGTGAACTCAATTGACGTTTCAGGTCTTACTTCAGACTTTATATTTGCTGGCGAACCTTTGGCCCATTAAATCTTAACCTCTCCTTCTTTTCTAGATGTTTAGTATATTTGTAAAAATGTGAAGATTTTGTTCTAATAACCAAAAATCACATTCAGTACACTGGTTTATTTTTCAAGATCGAGCAATTGAAAATATTTAACTAATCTAGCATCTGACTTGAAAGTTGATACAACAATTACTCTATTAAAAATCCATTTTCCACAATTTAGAATAAATAGTGTGGTAAAAAAATATAATTATTAATTTCAAATTAAGTATAAAGGCAGTTTGCAAAAAATCTCGGTTATAAATTTCTTGTCATTTTTTAATTTTTTTAATATTTTTAATATTTATTTAATTCAACTGTTGACGTCATAATATTTTGAATTTATATTTTTTATATCAAATAAGAAATTACTGGATATATCCTGACAATAATTAACGAGGTTCATATTAAGGACAAAAGAAAGAAGGCATAGAAAGTGAATACAACGTTATTAAATAGTCTCTTGCATCAGATACAAAAGAAAAATTGGAATAATTTAAAACTATCCCAAGTATCTGGTGTTTACAAAACTGATATAAGCAGAATTCTAAATAATAAAAAACCCATTTCTTTACTGAATTTAGATGCTTTTACCCGAGCTTTCGAATTGCCGGAAGACACTTTTTATTCTTATTACATTAAGGAATGTTTCCATGAGAATGGATATTTAAGCAAATCAAGAGGTAGGGACTTTTTGTATAAATGTGCTGAAAAAGAATATGAGGAGCCACTTCAGAAGCTTTTAAATACTTTATTACAAGAAAGATCGAAGCCAATTCTTACAAAAAATTTAAACTTTGTTTTTTCCGTTGCTGAATCACTTTTTTTTAATGGGAAAGAGAAACAATCATTGCCCCTATATGAAATCATCATTGAAAGTATGCCAAACCATTTTTCTGAACAAGTTGCCATTAGTTATTTTAGGAAGTTTTATTTGGTAAGAGGTACTGAAGAAGAACAACAAGCTATAGCACTTGTTTTAAAGCATATACCTTATATGCCAAACGAATTTCAACAATTGTCTTATGTATGGATCTCAGCAGTGTATCATCATCGTGAGCAATGGGACAAGTCATTGCATTATGCGAAAATTTTGGAGAAAACAGCAAAAGAAGGAACTTGGTATGCAGAGGCTCTAGTGCTCCAGGCGTTTGCATTAAGACGAGTGAATGGTACTTTAAATGAAGTATTAGAACTGATCGACCGTTCCGCTCAAGCTAGTGACTACCATGCGAAGCATGCCCTAGGTAACCGTTTAATCACCTATATGGAATTTGAACGCCTTGAGTATTTAGATCAATTCATCTCCTGGTATGAAGGGAGTCACTACATCTTTTTAGGTTTACCCTATATGCTAGAAGGATTATTAAAAACAGCTCGTATAGAGGATGCTCGTCATTTGTTAAATCGATTTCAACACATTATTAAAGAATTACCGAATAGCGATCAACCAAGTAGAATTAGAAGCTACTTGCATTTCCGCCATGCACATGCCTTATATCGTTGTGCTCGTAATGAATTGAATGAAGGACTACACGAACTATTAGATGTAGCAAATAAAGCTCTCGAATTAGGAAATTTAAGTAGATTTAAGAAGTGTCTCCAGAGTTACTGGAATTATAAAAATCATATTACTATTGAACATGAAAAAAAATTTACACAGTTACTAAGTTTATAATAAACAATGATTTTATCAGAACGATTTAATGAAAGCCTTTTTTCTACTTCAATGCTTTTTATTCAGCTAAAAATTTAGTTTATTCTGATAAATAAACCTGTTATCTTTAAAAATCTTTTAATTACACATAAAGACTACTTCAACTTCGATTATTGAAGTAGTCTTTATCTATGGGCGTTTTTATCTAAAACCATTCTGTTCAGCTTTTTGCAATGAATATTATTTATCACAAAAAATAGAATTCTATAAAAAAAGCCCAAACCTTATATACCTAGGTTTGAGCCTTCTCATCTTTATGATCCCAACTGGAAGCCAACAAGCGACCCCTACCCTGTCAAATACAGAGTACGAGTCTTATACAGTAATTATGAATATTTTAGTTCTATTAAGTCCAGTAAACCAAGCGGTCGCTGTAATTTTATTCATTGTAAGTCTTTTAATTCTATTGTTTCTAATTAGTCTGTACAATTTTTGTGCAATCGAAAAGTAACGCTATTATGAGGTAAGGTGAATTGCACAAATTTGAAATTGAAGAAGAAATCAAGAGTTTAACAATTACTTAAACGCTTTGATAACAAAATAAATAGATTAGTATATGGATAAATATTATTATCATTTAACATCTGCTTCGATTAAGCTAAGCGCTAGAAGATCTTAATAATTATAGAAGTTATGATCCTACATTTTAAAAATTGAAAAAACGTATTTCGATGAATGATATAAGCAAGTATAAATTTTTCAAACTACTTGTCATTCTTTTATCAAGGCTCTGCTAAAGTAAAATCTTGATATTTAATATTTGGAAAAGGACTGTCTAAATTTTGACAGTCCTTTCACAATTTTATTGAATTAATGCGTTATTCAATGTGGAATTTCAGTTTGTTAACTAAATGGTTAGCCTCTTTTTTTAAGTGCTATCAATAACATTATCATTGTTCTTATTTTGTTGTTATCATTGACATATGTTTTATATTACTAATTGGAGTTCAAAAATTGTGATAAGTAAACGCCAGGTGTTCATGCGTTTTTTTACATAGTACCCTTTACCATCTTATATTAAGCTTTTACTTTTGAAGAAAATTCATATAAATCTACCGCTTCATTTACTGTGAATCCTTTATGAACGATGGAATGTATCGCTTGGATCATTGCAAGAGGATGCTGAGATTGCCAAATATTTCTTCCCATATCTACCCCAGCTGCACCTTGCTCCATAGCATTATACGTAATTTCCAGTGCTTCACGAATTGTATTAAATTTTGGACCTCCTGCAATAACTATTGGAACCGGGCACTTACTCGTTACCTGTTCAAAGTCGTCGCAGTAATAAGTCTTTACAATATCGGTTCCCATTTCAGCAAGAACTCTTGAAGCTAATGCTAAAAACCTAGCATCCCGTTTTTCAAGCTCTTTTCCGACAGCAGTAATTCCAAGTACAGGTATACCGTAATCATGAGCATCAGTTACAACTTGAGCTAGATTTGTTACTGTTTGAGTTTCATAGTCAGATCCAATAAAAACCGAAACCCCTACACCAACAACATTATGGCGAATTGCTTCTTTTATTGAAGTAACGATCCTTTCATTCGCTAGATCCTTCCCTAACGTTGTAGGACCGCCCGAAACACGAAGAACCATTGGTTTTTCCGTATTTTTCGGAATACATGCTGCAAGTGTACCTCTTGTTAAATATAGCGAATCCGTGTATGGAAGTAAGTCTCTGACAGTTTCCTCAGGCTTTTCTAAGCCTCTTATTGGCCCTAAGAAGTAGCCATGATCGATTGCAAGCATTACTGCTCTCTTATTTGGTAATATTTTGTTTAATCGATTTTGAAATCCCCAGCTCACTATCTATTCACTCCTTAACTTGATTTCTGGATTCATTATATTCACAACATCTCTTTCTAAAATATGCGGAGATTTAATGAAGAGGGCTTTAAAGGTTTTGTCAGTTTGATTGATAAGGTAATGTGCATCGCCTGGGCGGCATTGAATCATATCTCCTGGTATTGTAGGAACCTTATTACCATTAATATAGAAATCTATCTGCCCTTCGAGGATATAGAAAATTTCTTCACAAACTGTATGATAATGGTTTTGAAAGTCTTGACCTGGTTTCAATACAACCACACCAATATCTACGTTCGGACCTTTTGTTAAATATTTCGGCCCATTGTCGCCAAACCGATAATCGAATTCATTTTCGTGAACTTTCTTCATCACTTCACCCCCTTTTCATATTATTCCAGACCAGGTGCCTTCCACATATGAGTCGTTAAACCACGATCAGCAAGTTGAAGCTGTTCTAGATATACAATTCTCCATTTTTCATAGATTTCTAGATATTGGTCATGGTTTTCAACGTTAGGTATATGTGTCCTCTCCCACTTTACAACTTGGTTAACTGCTTGATGGATATTCTTATAAATTCCTATGCCAATCCCCGCAAATAGTGAGGTACCTAATGCTGCTGCTTCTTTAACTACAGGTACTTTCACTGGCACTCCAAGAACATCTGCAAGGGTTTGACTCCAAAGTTTTCCTTTCGAAGCACCACCAGTAAAAATAACTTCACTTGGATAATAACCAGTTTCTTCTTCTATAATCTTTAAGTTTCCTAGTGTGATAAGCGCAGCATTTTCTTGAATCGATTTAAACATTTCTTTTTTACCAGTCTTTAGAGGATCTAGAGTGAGATTAATAAATGATGGAGATGCATGGCGCCAAGCGCTATAATTCATCGTATCTGAAAAGATAGGAATAATCCCATTTGCCCCGATTGGAACATTTTTTGACTTTTCTTCTAAAATTTCATACGGGTCTCTACCGGTCACTTTTGCTTCTATTTTTTCCAAATCACAAAATGCATCACGAAACCATCTCATTACAAGCCCAGGAAAAAAAGCAATGGTTTCTAGCTGCCATAATTCAGGCACTGCATGGCAGTTAACACGGATACGGCCACTTTTGTCAACTAAAGGCTGTCTCACATTGACTTCCTGCTGCCAAAATGATCCACCTGATACAACGGCTTGCCCCGCTTTTACCGCTCCGACGCCAACAGAAGCCATCTGAGCATCCCCGCCTCCACAAATAACCGGAGTTCCTGAATTCAAACCTGTATACGCTGCTACTTCATCCATCACGTAACCGATAACAGTACCAGCCTCATTTACATGCGGAAATAAATTATTTTTTAGTCCACACATTTTTACAACATCACTTTCCCAATTCCTCTTCTCAATATCAAATATCCCTGTAGTACACCCATTTGAAGGATCCACTTGTAGTTTCCCTGACAATTTATAAAGAATCCAATCATTAATCATAGTCATGTAAGTGGCTTTTTTATAAATCCCTGGTAAATGATTTTTTATCCACAAAAGTCTAGGTAGTGCCCCTAATGCAAACATTTGACCTGATAACCTATAAATCTTGTATTCTAATTCAGGATCTAATTCCTTTAATGCTTTGACCTCATCCGAAGCTCGAGCATCTACATTTGCACAAGCCCAAATCTCCTTACCCATTTCATCATAAAGGACAATTCCTTCCCTCATACTCGTAGCACTTATCGCTTTTATTTTTTTTGCGTCAACTCCTGTTTCTTCAATAACAGACTTTACACACTGAACGACTAACTTCCAGTTTGTTTCCCAATCGAAATCCATAGACCCTGGATACTTTTCATTTGATAAATGGTTCCATTCTATTTGTGAAAAACCAACTTGATTTCCTAATTGATCAAACAAAACAGCGCGAATACTACCTGTACCAGCATCAAATGCCAGAATGTACGCCATTAGTTTATTTCACCTCCAAATTGAGTAATGAAATAGCTGTAGCTTCATCTGTTATTAACGTCTTAATATAGTTACCTTTTAAAGCTCCGTAGATGGCATCAATTTTTTTCTCTCCACCGGCCTCGGCTATAAGTTGAAGCTAAAAATGGAGCAGGAATTACATGTATATCCTGGAGTTTTTCCAAACCGCCATCTTTTTGGGACGATAATGGAGATAGTAATGAATTATTACTAATGGTATGAATACAGTAGTTGGTTTGAAATTCTAAATGACTGATACAGATAGAAATTTTTCTCTTTAGTAAAGTCCTCTTTTTACTTTACTCTTATTGATATAATCATATTCTTGAAAATTAGCGAGAGACTCATTAGAGACAAAATATGTAGTTTTACCTTATCGTATAGTTGATACGAATAATTTAAATTACACTTTATAATGAATATGATGAAATAAGAAGGAATAAAGCAGTTTTTAAATCATTCATTAACAATTTGTTTGAACCAGATGAACGAAGGTTATCATTTATTTTTTGTGAAGAATAAAAAAAATCATAACCACCATTTTAACTGGTAGTTATGACTTAATAGAGTTATATCATTCAATTGTTCTGTTAGAAATTAGATATATTAGCTTATTTTACTTTCATCTAGTGCATGTTGCCAACTTGGGTAATAATGCAAAGCACTCCGCATTAAATCAGGGTAATGTTGTTTTACCTCTTTTTTACGTAGAGAATTCCCTTCGTTATGTAACTTTTTGATCTGAGTAATGACTTCCTTTGATGTTAATTTGACATCCATTCTTCATTCCTCCCTTTCAAAGTTATCAAGATTATTTTTCCCTTTGGCTCACAAAATGAAACTATTAACATAGGTGAAAATCATCACATCTATGTTTCCGAAAATTCTAACATATAGATTAGCTATTGTGAAGTAACTTACTCCTGTATGATATTAAATAAAACAAACTACCTATCTTAAACTCTTTATGATATTACTTCTGTCCTGTTAATTGACAAATAAACTCAGCATCATCGATATCTTCACAAATGAAACTGCGTTATTCATTAAATGACTAGATAAAGAAAACTCGCCGATTGGCGAGCCTTTAGGCGAAGACAGAGGGGTAGTTGCACTTATACTTATACCTAAAATTGGCATCTACGTCGACCGATCCTCACCGTTGCCAATTTATACTTTCTTAATGTGGAACAAAAGACCAATAGCGACATGCTATTGGTCTTTCTTTAATCAACATGACTTAAGTTTCTGCCCCAAACAACTGTTTCTTTATATATCTAGGACTGTTATAAAACAAAAAAACCTCTTGGTATACAAGAGGTTTAGGTATAATCCCAACTGGAAGCCAACCAGCGACCCCTACCCTGTCAAATACAGAGTACGAGTCTTATACAGTAATAATGAATATTTTCGGTCAATAGTGTCTACTAAATCAAGCGGTCGCTGCAATTTTATTCATTGTTATTCTTTTATTTCTTTGGCTTCTAAATAGTCTGTGCAATTAAAGTGATTTAAGTGTGGTAGGGTGTTTTATACTGTTTCAACTACTTGCATACGCGATTTCAATTATTCGCTCTTATACTGGACTATTTTCTTTAAATAAATATTGAGCCAACAGTGATTTTTGTTTATTTCACCTATTAACACGTCTATTAATTCAAAAGAAATGATGGGTATGATTGGTCCAAAAATCTCTACTTTCATTACAAGATTAACGAGCAAACAGTTGTGTCAAATTTTTTATTTTGTATCTTGAATTCTAGTAATTAATAGGAGCCTTAATCAAACAATATATTTCATTATTATTCTTCATCTCTCACTTAGGATCAGCAGAAAATTTGCAAGAATGGTTAAATTCTCAAGCTGATAAACAAATCAGTAAAGAGGAATTAATTGAAATTATGAAAGAAAGTTTAGAAAAGTAAAAATGGGATGTAATCTTGGGGGAATTTTACCACTCCCCTAATTGTATTAAACTGCCAAATAATGAAATAGAGGATGATCGATTAATGATCATCCTCTTTTAATTGTTTGCTATTGCTATTAAATTTATTTAACAAACGTATTTAACATGACGGAATCACAATGAAATTCATGCAAGTTTGTTGTTGTGAATTCAGCCAACTTCGCTTTAAATTATGAACGCGTTATTTTTTTATTATTTCTGTTTTTTCTTGTTTACTTTAGATAATCTTCCTAATGTAAAGGCACCGACCGCTAAGCCAATCATGGTGTTGTTTTTTTTATTAAAGACCTGTTTTGCTACAAGGTTTAAATTTTGTGGTCTTTCCGCAAGCCGACGCATAAAGTAACCGTACCAATCCTTTCCAAATGGCACATAAGTGCAGAAATTGCAGCCTTCACTTGCTAGTTTCAATTGAAGGTCTTTTCTGAAGCCGTACAGCATTTGGATTTCAAATTTATCGTTCGGAATATTATTTCTTTTTACAAAATCTTTAACATGTTGGATGATTTTGTGGTCATGTGTTGCAATAGAAGTGAATTTTCCATTTAACAAGTGCCATTCTATCAACTTAATAAAGTTTTTATCAATGTCTTTCTTGTCTTGGTACGCATATTCCTCAGGCTCTTTATATGCACCTTTTACAATACGAAGGCGAAAATCTTTATACTTTTCGAGATTTTCTTGTGACTGATAGAAATATGCCTGGATAACGGTTCCCACATTATCATACTCCAAAGAAAGCTCATCTAAAAGATCAAACGAAGGCTTTAAGTGTCCATAATCTTCCATATCAATATTAACAAAAATCCCATATTGATGTGCCTGGTGAACAATTTCCTTTAAATTACTCAAACAAAAAGAGTACTCAATGTCCAAGCCCAATTGAGTCGGTTTTAACGAGATATGTGCATCTACTTTATTCTTATGAATGGCTTCGATGACTTTCAGAATTTGTTCTCTAGCCTGGATTGCTTCTTCCTTTTTAAAGACAAATTCCCCTAAGTTATCGACCGTACATGAGATTTCATGTTTATTTAGCTCTTTAATGCTTTTAATTACTTCTTCAATATTTGTACCAGCTACAACACTTTGCGCCCCCATTTTTAAACCATACTTTTTAGCGGCACTGTTAAGAAATTGGTTTTGTGACAAGGCCATAAAAAAATCTTTCAATAACATATTGATTCCTCCCATATTTTCCTGCTACCTAAATCTAGTTAAAATATTTCTGATGTGTCCTCAAATCCTTTGTTGCTTTATTTAAATGCAATTTTTGTGCCAAATTAAAAAACTACTTTATACTTGATTTTTCGAAATTTGTGTAAACTATATGTATACAAAAGTGTAAACGAAGTGTAAAATATAAACACTTTTGTAAACCATTAAACAGTGATAAGGTGATTGGATATGTTAAAAGAAAAAGTTTCACTTCTGTCCATTTCCCTTCCTTTAGATGAAGAGATTCATACAGAAAAAATAAAACAATTCTCTGTCGACACCTTGCTTTCAGAGGTTGAAGAAATAGTTCTAGACCAAGATATTGTTCTTGTTGATGAAGCTGGAAGGCAAGTGCGCAGGGTCCCCTTCACTACATTAATAAATGCTATTTTTCAAGAGTGGCAAAAGCTTTCAGGTGTTTATCAGACCCTTCTGCGTGCCGTAGATAATGCCATTACAATAGTTGACAGTGATGGAAAAGTTGTTGCATGGAATCCTAAGGCAGAAGATTTGTACAAAACTTCTGCTGAAGAAATGATCGGCTCTAAAATTACGAATCGCTTTAAAGAGGATTCTGTAGTTTTAATGTCCACAATGAAGGAAGGAAAAGGGGTTATTCGGCATTATAGCCAGCCACAGGAAGATGTCCATGTATTAATTAACACCTTACCAATATTCATCAGGGATAAGGTGGTAGGGGGAATTTCCGTTGAAAGTGATATTACAGAAATTGTAAAACTAAATAATGAACTTACAACTACCACTGCGTATATTCAAGATTTGGAAAATCAGATTGGGAACAAGGATATTATCGATCCCTTCCACAAAATTAAAGGAAGAAGCCAGGCGATAAAAACTTCCATTTCTTTGTCCAAGAAGGTCGCCCATACAGATGCAACCGTCGTGATTACTGGTGAGAGCGGTGTTGGTAAAGAGTTGTTTGCACAGGCTATTCACAAAGCAAGTCCCCGTTCAAAAGGGCCATTTGTTGATCTTAACTGCGGGGCCATTCCCTCTGCGCTTTTTGAAAGTGAATTATTTGGTTATGAAAAAGGTGCATTTACAGGGGCAATAAAAGAAGGGAAGCTAGGAAAAATAGGGACAGCAAAGGGTGGAACATTATTTCTCGATGAAATTGGGGAAATGCCATTAGAGCTTCAAGTAAAATTGCTGCGTGTCTTGCAGGAGAAACAATACTATCGAGTTGGCGGAAACCAACCTATTCCTATAGATGTACGAATTCTTTCAGCAACTAACCGGGATTTGGAGAAAATGGTGGAAGAAGGATTATTTCGTGAAGATTTATATTATCGGTTAAATGTGGTTACGATCCCTATCCCACCCCTCAGAGACAGAAAGGAAGACCTTCCTGAACTTGTCCGATTATTTTTAAAAGAGTTTTCCATCAAATACCGGAAACCGGTTCCAGTCATTTCTCCGGAAGTGATGGTAACATTCATGCATTTTCCTTGGAACGGCAATATCAGGCAGCTAAGAAATATAATTGAGCGAGTAATGATATTTACAGATGATAATATAATCAAATCTGAACAATTGCCAAATGAATTTTTTAAAAGACACACAAAGTCTCAATCGCCTATTCTCGGAGAAGCAGAATTACTCGGAGGGGATGAAAAGTCACTAATAATACATGCCCTAAAAGTAACATATGGGAATAAATCAGCTGCTGCAAAAATGCTTGGTGTTTCCAGGGTGACACTTTATAACAAAATGAAGAAATATGGGCTTTTATAATGAGATGTAATTTTTAACCAAAAAAGTGATCGCCCAATAGAAATTTAGCGATCACTTTTTTCAAATAACATCTATTTATTTTGTAGGAAAGGTATTTAGCTCCTTAATTTTGGGAGTACCAGTGGTTGTCACCACCCGCATTAACATTCCTCTTCGGGATTTAGCTTGTAAATAAATTTTTTCAATACTTTAACAAAGATTTCCTAAGCGAGAGGAAAAAAACTGAGATTAAAGGGAAAATTCCAGTATCAAAATGGTTAAAGAAAATTTATGAAAATAGACATTATAATCGACTAAACAGCCGATCAAGTTGTTCAACTATTGCATGCGTTAGTTGCTTAAGTATTATGTATTAATTACTATCTGGATCATATTTTTCAAAATATCTTACCAAAATGAATGCACAAACTACTATTCCAATTATTACTCCTATAAATTCACTAATTCCCAATAATTTAGATATCAAACTAAATACTAAAATAGATAAACCATTAATTACAATTTTTAAAAGTATATATATTTTACGGTTCATTTTTATTCCTCTTGTTTTTATATTATTTATGAGAAAAGTTTGAAGGATAACCACCTGGTAATCTTCAACTAATGCATGCGTTAGTTGCATTAGTATGAGAAATTTATAAACTTATTGAATTGCTTTTCCTACTTGATCTACTTTCAAGCCAAGATGATTTCTAATTTCAAATGAAATATCTTCTACGCTTTTTTGATCCGCCACATAGTAATATACTCCATTAATTTTTTCATTTTCGCCATCGCACTTTAAAGGCTCAATATGAGTAGTAATATCTTTTGGTAAACTACTATATAAAGAAAGAGCATCTCTCATACCTATATTTGTACGAATATTTTTACTGAATTCTTTTGCATATGTATCAGTTTTTAAAATTGATTTCGGAGATTTGATTTCTTTTAAAATCGCAGTAAGAACCTGCCTTTGTCGCTCCTGACGTCCAAAGTCACCATTTTTTTTATCTCGTTTTCTCATACGAGAATATGCAAGTGCCTCTTGTCCATCAAAGTGTTGCTCCCCTTTAGTAAAATAGATTTTTTTCTTGGCTTAGTATACTGTTTCACTTATGATTAATTAATTTAATTGAAGAGGAAAAATGTACATTTTATTATCATGAATAAGCCATAACCCTAAATAGGTTATGGCTTTTATTTTTTTATAAAGGAGAGCTAAAAGATTGTTGAACAGATGCGCTTATTTATATAAGAAGTACAATCAGCAAAACGGATTAACATTGTTTCAATTAAACTAGTAAAGGAATCAAGCCTTCTTTACAAAGAAAGATTAGTAAAGTCACCAGAGGATGCTTATAAATTGCTGAAGTAGATCGTGAACATTTCCTAGTTGTGGTAATAGGATGGAGGCTCTTGAATGGGGATATTGAACGATATTCTTCGCAAATTTTCCCGTAAAACGTAGCCACTCCCTCACTGGTGGAATATTCACATGAAAAATTAAATTCTTCTGTTATGCCGTCTTTCATATCTAATCTTTCTGCTTCCTCTTCATAACTCATTAAATGGTTTTCTGGCAACATACTTGGTATGCAAACTATGATACATCAAATTTTAATTGATTGTTCTTCTTGATAGATAATTTCACCATCAATAATAGTTGTTTCTACTTTTAAATCTTTAATTTGGTTTGGGTTAACACTTAAAATGCTGTCATTTAATATAACTAAATCCGCCAACTTTCCGACCTCTATGCTCCCTTTTATCTCTTCTTCAAAACTCGCATATGCGCCATTCCAGGTGTATAGTTTAATAGCTTCCATTACTCTTATAGATTGATTAGCACCAAACTCCATTCCAGACTGGCTTTTTCTATTGACAGCAACATGAATCCCTAATAAAGGGTTATAGTCAGTAACTGGCGCGTCTGATCCACCTGCTGCTATTATGCCACGATCAATAAAATCACGAACAGCGTACATGTAATTAACACGATCACCATAGTGTTGGACATATATCTCTCCGAATTCATATGGAAATGGAGGATTTGGAATAGGAACCATCTCGAGTTTTTTCATTCTCTCTTGTAAATCTGGTGAAGAAATTCCCGCGTGCTCAATCCGGTGACGATGGTTTTTTCTTGGTGATTCCTCCAACGCCTTTTCTACACAATTTAAATACATTTCAATGGCTTTATCACCTTGTGCATGTACAGTGATTTGATAGCCTTTTTTATGTGCTTCACCTAAAACCTGGTAGATTTCTTCCTCACTATAATAAAGAATACCATAATTGTTAGAGTCACTGGAGTACGACTCACGGGTTGCAATTGTTGGTCCGGTGCTACTTCCATCTGTAAACAATTTAGCTGGTCCAACTTTGAATTTCTCATCTCCGGTACCAGTTACCACACCAGCTTCGAGCATTTTATAAACAAATTCATGGGAGTTATTTAACTGACATATCATTGCGTATATTCGGACACGAATATCCTTACTCTTCACAGCTTGTTGCAGTAAACGGTAACTCTCAGGGCCATTTCCACCTGCCTCATGTATACTTGTTATGCCCGCTGCAACGAAATGATCTGATGCAATTTTTACAGCCTTCATCAGTTCACTTTCTGTATAACTATTAACCTCGTTTATACCCATATTTGCTGCTTCAATTAATTTTCCTGTAAGCCTTCCTGCCTGATTCTTTTCAATAATTCCGCCATTAGGATCCGGTGTGTTCTCGTTAATTTGCGCAATTTCTAATGCTTTACTGTTCACCACACTTATGTGGCCGCAAGTACGGGATACAATAATGGGGTGTTCAATTGAAATTTCATCCAACTCATTGATTGTTGGATAACGCTTTTCCTTCACAGCGGTTTCATTGAAGCCCCAAGCACGTATCCATTCACCTTTAGGGGTTTCTATGGCTTTCTTTTTCAGGTCATCTAACAAGGCCTCGATAGAATCGATATGTTCAGCTTTACAACTTACCGCCAACTGATTCATCCCATAAGAAATGAGGTGAATATGAGAATCAATGAATCCAGGAAGAAGTGTTTTTCCTTGTAAGTCAATTACATCTGTTTTTTCTCCTATAAAACTCTTAACCTCCTGATTTGAACCAACAACTGCGATACGATTATCTTTTATTGCTACAGCTTCGACTACTGTATTCTTTTGGTCTACTGTAATAACTTCTCCATTTATCAATACAACATCAGCTTTCATAAACTCATCCCTTTCGAAATTACTCTTTTAGAGTTCAGTATCTAAAGCTATATCTCTCGATAGGCTATTCCACTTTTTAACGAGATTTATCAATAATTAGTTAAAGTTGAGATAAACATTTTTTTATTGTTTTAACAATGAAAGTAAAGTCTTCTTCTGTGATGCATAATGGAGGAGCAAGCTGCAAAATATTATTGTAACCTGCGACGGTGTCACCATTTTTACCAATAATTAAACCTTTTTCTTTACAAGCATTGATGACTTTGTTCACCTTTTCAATGGCAGCTGGTTCTTTTGTTTGCTTATCTTCCACTAGTTCAATACCTAAAAGAAGGCCTTTTCCGCGAACATCTCCTACGTTTGGATGCTCTTTTACATCCTCTAGTTCATATAACAGTCGTTTACCCAATTCTTTGGAGCGTTCAATGAGTTTCTCATTCTCTATAATTTCCAAATTCTTCAAAGCCAAGGCGCAAGCTGCAGGATTTCCTCCGAACGTATTCACATGGCGAAAGCGATCATAATCTTCACTGCCTATGTATGCCTCATAAACCTCTCGTCTGACTGCTGTTGCTGACAAAGGAAGATACGCACTTGTAATACCTTTTGCCATTGTAACGATATCTGGTTTGACTCCATAGTTCATAAATCCAAACGGCTTCCCTGTCCGGCCAAATCCACATATAACTTCATCACAAATTAGCAATGCACCGTGTTTCTCGCAAATTCCTTTTACTTTTGCCATATATCCATCAGGAGGCATTAAAATTCCTCCCCCGGTAATAATCGGCTCCATAATCACGCCAGCTACTGTTTGGCTTAACTCCCATGTCATGACACGATCGATTTCATCAGCACTTGCCAATGTATGAACATCGTCTGGATTGCGATACGTATCAGGCGGTGCTACATGCAGAAATCCTTGCCCCAAAGGTTCATATTTGTACTTTCGTTGTGCTTGACCTGTTGCTGCAAGAGCCCCCATAGAATTACCATGGTAAGCGCGATAGCGTGAAATAAACTTATAGCGTCCATGATCCCCTTTTTGCTGATGATATTGACGCGCAATTTTAAACGCTGTTTCATTCGCTTCCGATCCACTGTTAGAAAAGAAAATGACGTATTCGTCACCAAGCCATTCATTCAATTTTTCTGCTAATTTAATGGCAGGAACATGACTTTGTGTCAGAGGGAAGTACGGCATTTCTTCAAGCTGTTCAAAAGCCGCTCTTGCAAGCTCTTTTCTACCATAGCCAACATTCACGCACCAAAGACCGGACATACCGTCTAAATAACGGTTTCCATCAATATCTGTCACCCATGCCCCTTCTGCTTTTGTGATAATTAAATTCGTTGGATTAGGAGCTGCTCCTCTCATAGCATGCCAAAGATACTTTTCATCTACTTTTTGCAAAATGTGTGTTTGTTCCGTCGCTTGCACAATCACCAACCCCATTCTATCCTTTTATGATTTCATAACTCTTTTAATAACGAGCCGTAAGCATTTTCTTACGAGTATAGAATTCTACGCCATCTTTTCCATTTGCATGGAGATCGCCATAGAAGGATTTCTTATAACCTGAGAATGGGAAGAATGCCATTGGAGCAGGAACTCCAAGATTGACCCCAAGCATACCTGCATCAATTTCTTCACGAAACTCTCGAATGGCTTTAGCGCTATTGGTGTACAGGCATGCACCATTTGCGAATGGCGATGCATTAGCAACTTTAATCGCTTCCGACAAGTCTTTTACGCGTACAACAGAAAGAACCGGAGCGAAGATTTCATCCTGCCAGATTTTCATTTCCTGTGTCACATTGTCAAAAATCG
Source organism: Bacillus sp. AFS002410 (assembly GCF_002556365.1). Lineage (NCBI taxonomy): Bacteria > Bacillati > Bacillota > Bacilli > Caryophanales > Bacillaceae > Bacillus > Bacillus sp. AFS002410. Next base: position 370,499 of record NZ_NUEU01000001.1, on the reverse strand, counting down.
TTGGGCCAACAAAATAACCTTCCCCGTTCGCTGCACCGTCTTCACGTCCGTCACGAATAAGTGTCGCTCCCTGCTCTACACCGGATTGAATGTAGCCGAGTGTCCGCTCTTTATGTCCTTCACGAATAACGGGACCAAGGAAAACACCTTCTTCCAAGCCATTGCCAATAGTAATAACATTAGCCTCTTGAAGCAGTCTATTAACGAGCTCATCTGCAACGTCTTCTTCCACGACAACAACAGCCGCCGCCATGCATCGTTCACCGGCTGAACCGAAGGCAGCATTTGTAATTTCTTTCGCTGTAGAACTAAGATCCGCATCTTTTAATACGATTGAATGATTTTTTGCCCCTGCAAGAGCTTGTACACGTTTGCCGTTAGCTGCTGCTGTTTTATATATATACTCAGCCACAGGTTGAGAACCAACGAAAGATACAGCCTTCACATCCTCATTATCAAGAATGCCATTAACAACGTCATGTGCACCATGCACAACATTTAATACTCCATGTGGAAGACCTGCTTCTTTAAACAGTTCAGCTAAGCGATTAGCCAGAAGCGGTGTTCTTTCAGATGGTTTTAATACAAACGTGTTTCCGCATGCAATCGCGAGTGGAAACATCCAGCATGGAACCATCATCGGAAAGTTGAATGGCGTTATTCCTGCAATTACTCCGATCGGGTAACGATACATCCCTGATTCAACACCAGTAGCAATATCGGGAAGTTGCTCTCCCATCATTAAAGTGGGTGCACCTGCGGCAAATTCAACACATTCAATCCCCCGCTGTACTTCACCGTAAGCTTCTTTATAACTTTTTCCGTTTTCCAGGGTAACTAGTTTAGCTAACTCTTCCCAGTTTTCAATCAATAGCTGTTGATAGCGAAATAGAATACGAGCACGCCGAGGCACAGCGACCCTTCTCCATGTTTTGAATGCTTCTTTAGCAGTTGTTACAGCTCTATCTAAATCTTCTTTAGTCGAAAGCGGCACACGAGCAATGATCTCCCCTGTTGCTGGATTTGGTACATCTGCAACCTGTTTACTTGTGGATTCAATCCATTTTCCGCCAATATAATTTTTCAAAGTTTGTTCATTTTTCGTTTCTACCATGGGGAAACCTCCTATTTTAAGATAACCGCCCTAAGTATTTATTACATCTGTAAAAGAAAGCACATTCATTAGACGGTATGTCAATTTATTCACTTAAATTTCAATACATTTCGCTTTACTATTCTGAATTTCTTATCCATTAAATACGCAGGAGCAGTCATCTGCTTAGCATTTGTCCACTTCACATTATTTCAGAATGATCTCATGGTTCATTTTATAATTTTTTTTCAAAAATACTGGACAATCCCATTCACAGACAAGATCCTTAGCCAAGTAAACGACCCAGTCCTTTGTAATATGATACTTTTCTCCATCAACAGTAATAAACACTTCACCATCTGTCACATAGAAAACTTCCTGTTCTTCTAGATGCCACGTTCCTTTAGCCGGTTCACCTACCCATGGTTCCCACGTGTCAACACCTAGTTGTTGCGCTTCTTCTGCTGTAAGTTTTTTCGCAAAAAACATGATGATCATCTCTCTTTCTTATAGGTAATTTTGAAGGAATATGTTCATTAAAGTACTGTCTTAACATTTGTATCTTTTAAACGTTTGAACTCTTTTTTCATAAAATATATGGCAATGAGAACGCCAGGAATTTCTGCAGCAGGACCTGCGTACCATATACCTTCTACACCCCAGAATTTCGGGAAAATAAATAGAAATGGGAACGAAAACAACAGTACTTTGCTAACACTAATAAAAGTAGCGGACCAGTTTCTCTCTTGCGATTCGAAATAACCGGAGACAAGCAAGCTGACTGCATTAAGCGTAAATAAAGAATTGAATACAACTGTCGTCCAAATGCCCAGTTTCTGCAATTCAGGATTACCACCGGAAAAAAATGATACAATTGGATCTGCAAAAATGATTAGTATAGCTGTCAAAATCACAAAGAAGGCAACCGTAAAAATGAGTCCCACCTTAATTGCTTGTTTAACACGAGCAAGGTTGCCCGCACCGTAGTTATAACTAATAATCGGTTGAAGTCCTGTCATCCCTCCGAGCGCTACTAAGGCGAGCAGATTTGTAATATAACCATTTTGAATCGTAAAAGCGGCAACATGCAGACCACCACCGTAGCTTTGCAGTAAGTTGTTGAAGAAAATAATTGCAATAAACATCATAAACTGACTCGAGAAAGATGCAAAACCCGTCCAAGCCACTTCGCCAATCGTCTTGAGATTAATCATCAAATCTTTCATTTTTGGCTTAAGTTTTGTTTTACCAAACCAGAAATAAAAGATTAGTAAAACAGGGATCGATTGCGAAATCGTATTGGCCCATGAGGAACCCATCATTCCCATGTCATACTTCGTTACCATAATCCATTCTGTAATCGCACCAACAGCTGCTGCGACTAACCAACTGTTCATTGATAATACAGGTTTTTCATCGATATTGGTTAAAATACTTAATACAACAGCCAATATCGTTAATGGCAATGAAATCCATAGCAGGCGGCTATATTGCACCGCATATGGAAGCACTTCATCACTTGCTCCGAATAAGATCATAATTTTATTTTCAAAGACTACTCCAAGTACAGCTAGTAAAATGGAGAAGAAAAGAGTAAAACATAAGGTTTGCCCCATAATACTTCTAGCTTCTTCGATTTTCCCTTTTCCAAGTCGAAGTGAAATGACCGCTCCCGCTCCAACACCCAAAAGAACGCCGAACATACGGGTAATAACCATGACCGTAAATCCAATTCCGATCCCTTCGATTTCCAGCTCCTGAAAGCCGCTAACGAAATAGCCATCGACAACCGCTACAACTCCTAGAATCGCGTTAGCCATGATTCCTGCTAAAGCAAACCGTAAATATAGTAACGGAATACTTTTGGTTCCCAGCACTGAGTCATACGCTGGCTTATTCATTTCTTCTAGTTGTTCTATCTTCGATGATAGACGGTTGGCTTCTATTTCCATGAGCATATCCCCCTAAAAATAATTTATGTAGCAAGTTAAGCCCAATTAATTCGCATACCAACCTACAGGCTTGGCACGCTGGTGGATATTGATTTGCTTCGTTTCCATAAAGTGCTCCAGCCCAACAGCCCCTAACGCTCTGCCGATTCCACTTTGCTTATACCCTCCCCAAGGACCTTCAACATAAGCAAGATGATAACTATTAATCCAAGTAATTCCCGCACGCAATTTACTAATAACACGTTTTGCTCGGTCCATATCTTCAGTAAATACAGCACCAGCTAATCCATAAATGGAATCATTCGCTTTTTTGATGGCATCTTCCTCATCTTTAAATTTCTGTACAACAAGGACTGGACCAAAAATCTCTTCCTTAACAATAGCCATATTCGCTTTTACATCAGCAAAGATTGTCGGCTCAATAAAAAATCCTCGATCAAGCCCACTTTCTGTTATGCGCTTACCACCACAAACTAATTTTGCACCTTCTTCGATTCCGCTCTTAATGTAATTTAAAACTTTATTCATATGAGACTCGTTTGTGAGAGCTCCCATTTCAACGTTCTCGCTTTCCCCGTTGCCAACTACAATTTTACTTGAACGCTCGGCTAATCTTTCAACAAACTTATCATAAATGGTCTCTTGTACAAGCAAACGAGATGCTGCTGAACAAACTTGCCCGGCATTGTGGAAAATACCAAACATCGCATTCTCGACTGCAGTTTCAAAATCTACATCGTCGAACACAATAAGTGGAGATTTACCACCCAGTTCAAGTGTGATTTTTTTCATATTGCCCGCAGCTGCGTGCATAATGCTTTGGCCTGTTTTTGTTCCACCAGTAAAAGCAATCTTGTCAACATCATTGCTCTCGGCAAGCTCATTCCCAACTTTTGATCCAGGTCCCAATACCAAGTTTGCTACTCCAGCCGGAAGTCCCACCTCTTCGATAACTTCAAACAATTTGAATGCGCTTACAGGAGTTTCCTCAGCAGGCTTAAGGACAACTGTATTCCCTGCGGCGAGTGCAGGAGCAATTTGCCAAACAGCTAACATAAGCGGGAAGTTCCAAGGTACAATAAGTCCGCAAACACCAATCGGTTCATGAATAATAATAGTTTCCGAAGAATCAGCACGAGTATAAGATTCCATTTTCATGCCTTTAATCAAGTCAGCATAATAGCGGAAGCATTGAATCGATACCGGAATATCTACATAGGTGGTTGCACGTATAACCTTACCGTTATTTGCAGTTTCCAAACTTGCAATTTCAGCTGCCTTCTCTTCAAGACGATCTGCAATCTTATAGAGATAGTCAGCTCTTTCATCAGCTGATAAATTCGACCAGACCCCGTTGTCAAACGCTTTACGAGCCGCCTTGATTGCTATCTTCGCATCATTTGCCGATCCATCAGCAGACGTTGCGATCACCTCTCCGGTCGCAGGATTAATAATGTTTCTTCTAACACCGGATAATGCTTCTACCCATTTCCCATCAATAAACATGTTAATATTCATAAACAACTCTCCTTTATGAAATAATATCGAAAAGTTTGAAACCGATATGTGCCAGATTTACCAGCATCGTTTTTTGATTATAGAACGGGAATGATTTGAGCCGTTCCTTTTCAAATCGATATCCACCTGCACTCCCCGTAACAATCCATTGTGCCAATAACTTACCGAACAATGTTGAGAGTGAAGCGCCATGGCCCGTATAACCCGTTGCGAAATATGCGCCTTCTTTAGATCTGCCGATAACCGGGAACGTATCGATTGTAACCCCGATGAATCCCCCCCACTGGAAATCAATCTTGCTTCCTGCCATTTTTGGCATTATTTTAACCATGGCATCGTAAACACTTTGATAAACGGCATCACCTAAGTTTGGACGAACATCACCACCGCCAAATACGATTCGATTATCTGGTGTACGTCTGAAATAGTAAAGGAAATTACTTGTATCAAAAACCATGCGATCTTTAGGAATAACAGTATTCACAAGTGATTCTGGAAGCTGCTCAGTAGCAATAATACGTGCCGAAAGTGGCAGTACGCCTTTGTTCAGTTCATTCATGATTTTTCCGGAGTAACCATCAGTAGCCACAATAATGTCTTTCCCAGTAACAACACCTTTTTCTGTTACAACTTTTACACTGTTTCGACCGTACTCAATAGATAGTGCTTTCGAATGCTCAAAGATTTTTGCACCGATCGATTTAGCTGCTTCTCCCAAACCAATTGCATAGTTCAGTGGCTGGAATGAGTAACTCGAGCTGTCGACTAAGCACCCATAATAAAGTGTGGAATCGATTTCTTGATGCAACTGACTTCGATCAAGCACGCTTGATTCGTATCCGAAATTTTTATTTAAGTATTCGCTTTCATGTTTCAATGCTTCAAAATGCTTGGCTTTGTAAGCCGCCACAATGTGACCTGTCTTTCTAAAGTCACAGTTGATTTGATGCTCGTCAATGATGTTTTTAACCAGTTCAACGCTAAGCAGGGAGAGATCATTGAGTTGTCTCGCCTCGTCGGCACCGTACTTTTTGGCAAGCTCCTGCATTGTTGGCTTATAGCCAGGCAATACCATCCCGCCATTACGACCGCTGGCACCATATCCGACCGTTTCTTGCTCAAGGACAATGACACTCTTCCCCAATTTTTGCAAATGATAAGCAGAAGAAAGACCTGTAAAACCTGCGCCAATAATGACCACATCCGCCTCTTCATTTCCTTCAAGAAAATTCCCTTTTTCATAGCTGTTTGCAGTCGCTGCCCACAGTGAGAGAGTATCCATTCGATCCATCTTATCCATAGCTTGTTCTTCTCCTTATGTGACATGTATGTTACAATACCGTCAAGATTATTCTGACTATTCGAACTTCGTGGGTCTATCATATAACTTGAAGCTTCCTCCAAGTCAATAGCCATTTGAGAGATTTTTGAATTCATTTTCGTAAAAAAGTGGAATAACTCCACTTTCTTCAATAGGAGGGCCTCTATGAAAATTGGTACATTTGCAAAGCTTTTTCATGTTACGACTGATACCGTTCGCTATTACATTGAACTGGGATTATTAATAGCAGACAAAAAAAACACCCAGTATCAAATGAACCAATTGTGTCTCGACGACATGGCTTTTATTACTGAGCTGAAAAAGTTTCATTTTTCACTGATAGAAATTCAACAAATTTTATCTTATCAACGTGTCACAAACTTCTTGGACCATGAGGATATCGACTACTACAACAATTTGCTCATGGATAAAAAGAACCAGCTGACCGAGAAAAAAGAAGACATATCAAAAGCTATCCAATTGATTGAAAAAGCAGTTCAAACTAGCTCACCTTCATTCAAAGAAGAGAATTATACAGGGGTCCCACTTTCCTTTGTAAATCTACTCTATTGTCCGAAGTGCCACATTCCACTTGAAATGGAAGACGTAACGATTAAAAAAATCTACATTCAAACGGGGAGTTTAACTTGTACCTGTGGATACGAGGCAGCTATCGAGGAAGGTATTATCATAACCTCGAACTTGTACGAGACGTCTCCTTATCCATCATATTTTTACGATAAAGAAACGATTAAAGAGATTAATCCCAAAATGATTAATTTATTTGAAAAAAGTAATTTTTGGTTTCAAAAAGTTCTGCAAAATATAGAATTGAAAAACAAATTAATTGTGGAAACAAATGTCGACGTTTTTGTGTCACTCCCCAAATATATCGATGTTCTCGAAACGAGTGCATCCTATGTATTCTGTGGTTATTCGCTTGCGATGCTCAAGAAGGTCAGAAAAAGAATTGAGCGTATAAATCCGAAGCTAAACGTCCTTTATATTCTTAATTCTGATTTAAATCTGCCATTGAAACCGCTTTGCATCGATGTTTTTGTAGATAGTTTTACAGTTGCTGATTTTTCACTGCTCAATCCGAAGTTCCCAATTCATGTTCTAAAAAACTGTTTCCATAGCAGTTCAACAATTGTTGGTGGGTACTCGTATTATGATAGCTCAGCTAAATCCTTGAAAAATATTTCAACTTTATATCCAAATTCCCACGATCGTATTTTGTATCCAAAATACTTGGAAGAAAATTTATCAGTCAACGAATTTCAAACCATGCATAGTGAAAATATCGGTTACTGTACAGATCCAGGTCCTTTTTTTGATTATCATAAAAAAGACGAAAAATTCCACATGTTAATGTATTTCGCTAGTAAAAAATAGAAAACAAAAAAGAGTCTGTATGAAAAATAGGCTAGTTCACTGATGAGACAGCTCCCCTTTTCTTGTCTAATCTAAAAAAATGGTAGCGCAGGATAAGCACCCGCGCTACCATTTTCAATTTAATCTATTTGCTATTACTTAAGTAAATTATAGGTAAGTGAAAACCACCGGCTTCTAACCCCACTTTCGATAACTATCCTGCTTGATAGACGATTTCACCATCAATGATCGTCATGTGCACGGAGAGATCGGCGATACTGACATGATCTGCTTACAGAATGCTTCATTCCATTTTTTGCCTTACAGTTTAATAGGTAGTTTTCTACTTCAATTTTTCTAGTAAATATGAAATTAAAACCATTGCAGAAGTGGATTCAGCAAAATAAAAAGCCAAAGTAATCAGAATTCATCACAGTGACCTTTCCCCATTTACGAAATACCTAATTTAAGCCTGTTATCTTGGTTGAGTCCCCACAATTCGATAATTGGAACCCCACTTTTTGAACGATTGTTCAACTCTTCCCCTTCAGCTCATAAATATGGATAAATTAATATACCTTTGTCTCCTGAAATAAGACTAACTTCTTCTTTCCAACTATTCCAGCGAAAACTCTCATAAAACCCCATTATATTTCCACTTAATGACCAGTTTATAAATTCTGCATAACCCATCCCTAAATCTTCCCATTCTAACGTGTCTGGAGCTAAATAAAAGATATTGCCTGTTTCACCATCAAATGCCCCACCATTTAGAGCAAAAAAACCGCCGACTGCATCATCAGCAACTAGTAGTGAATCTTTTAAATAAAACAAAAATTCATTTTTGTAAGACTATTATATCGTATATCATTAAAACATTGGTCTTTTTTACTATCAAATATAACTGTTTAAAAAGTGTAATATAAAAAAGACTAGTGGAATATCCTAGTCTTTTGCTCTTTAATCACGAATTCTTCAAACTACCTGTGTCCGGTGAGAAGCTAGAAAATCGTTCAAGAAATTTAAGTTGGAACAACTGGTACTTATAAATCTAGTAGATTAATATATAAGTTCGGTTTTATATCCAAACATATTTATTAAGGTTCGGTAGTTAAACCACAAAGGGATAATTTGCGCCACACTCATGCGACAATTTTAATGAGAATGGGAGAGAATCCTAAAATTGTGAGTGAAAGATTGGGACATTCAAGAGTTGAAACAACTCTTGGTATTTACTCTCATTCAAATGAAGAAATGCAGAAAATAACAGCTGATCGATTTGATGTGAAATTTTTAAATTAGTAAGTATGTGAAATGTCTGTGCAGTTTTGGTGCAATGAATAATATTCATTACAAAATTTGGAAGTAACTGAAAACAAAGAAAAAGTCCAAACCCTTGATACACCTAGGTTTGAGCCTTCTAATTCGTATGATCCCAACTGGACTTGAACCAGCGACCCCTACCCTGTCAAGGTAGTGCTCTCCCAGCTGAGCTATGGAATCGTAATATATAGTGAGATTAAATCACTATGTTAAACTCTATTATACTGTTTTACCTCGTTCACTTCAACCAATTTTTAACAATAAATTCTGAATATAAATGCTATTGAATAGATTTAATCAGCCATTCATCTATTCGATTTTGCTTCTAAGTTACTAATTGTGTGCATTAAATCTTTCCATCTCATATCGTGGTCACTTGGGATATTACTTAAGAGAATGCTACCAATTACAATTGTTAAGAATAATAGTAGGACACCAATTCCAAAGACAACTGTTTGCACATGATAGTTTTTAACGATTTTCATCATTCTGTTTTTCATAGGCCTCTCTCCTGTTAGTTAAATATTAATATTCCTTAGTGTTAGAATTAAACACTCTTTTACTATTAATATTTGCCAGTTTGCCTATTATGTAATCAAAATAATTTTGTAATCGTTAATTATTATCTATCTTAGTAGCTAATACAGTGATCATCTTCATTATTATAAAAACGTTTAATTCTTTTAATTTTAGAGTTTCCGTAGTACCTTTTTATTATCTCAAATCAATTCTATGTATCTAGAACTAACATTAACACGAACGCTTATTTTGTTAGCTCTTTTTCCTGAACACCGAGTAATCAGAAGTTGTATTTTTGTTTTCCTTTGATTCTGTTGGAGTTTCGGACATTTTTTTCTTACTATTTCTAGTTCTTTTAATATTCTTCTTACTTTCTAATGCCTGTTTTTCTTCCTCATTTTGTTCAGATTTCACTTTTAGTAACTCTTTTTGCTCAGAATAGACGGATATGATTGAACCGCCAGCTTGAATCCAGCTGCCGCTATACTTTAGTAGTAATGCTAGCTCTTCGTATTCCTTAACTAATGGATTTGTTTCAGTTTCTTCTTCATATTGTTGAAGTACATCAAAAATTACGCCATCTGCTAAATCACTGGGTACTTCCGGTTGACTTGAAATCGGTTCATCCGGTACTTCAATCGGTTCGTAATCTGGTATTCTACCAAAAAGCATTTCTATTTCACTTAAAATTTCTTCATTTGTTTTTACTATTGTTTTCTGATTATTATCAGCTTCTGATAATCTACCCTGATATTCTTGAACTTCATCAAATATAATTCCGTCGGAAAGTTCACTACCCTCGGGCTGGTGAGCACTTCCTGGATAATCATGAAGTACGTCAAATATGACTCCATCTGATAAATCGCTAGGTTCTTCTACTTGCCCAGTTTCTTCTAAATAGTCTTTTAAATCCTCTATTTCTAACTCTACTAATCCACCCAATACTTGTAATGTATTTCCGATTGCTTGTAAAAAGTTTCCCATGAAACCTGACACATCAAAATCTTCTTCACTTACTTCTTCTAGAGCTGCTATTAATCCACCAAATGCTTGTTGTGCATTCCCTGTTATATTTAATTTTATCGCTCGGTCTGGATTTTTTGCTTCTTCTTCTTTTTCTTCTTCTGCTTCTGCAGCTAATAAACTAAATAATACGGTGACATTACCTGAAGCTTGGATAATTTCCCCTGCATCTTCTAATACACTAGACTCACCTAAGAAAGCTTCTATGATATTTCCGATTGCTTGAAAGGTATTCCCACCAAAATCTAGATGAAAACTTATATCTTCCCATCTTTTTCGGTTTTCTCCTTTTAATCCTCTCATGGGTGTACTACTTATTGCTGAACTGATTGTTCCAATTGCATTCACCCATGAACCAATAACCTCCATCACTTGGCTCATTATAGAAACACCAATCCTTGATTAGTCATTTAGGATTAGTATATTCAGCTAAGGCGTTTAAACGTTCCAAATAGGTAAATATAATTAAGCCCGAAATGCATCTACCCAACTTTCTTCTTAAATAATTCAATTTTTGTCTTTTCTCCTACAATAAAAATTAAATCGCCAGTTTGAAAAACAACGTCACCGATTTGGGATACCATTGGCTCGCCATCACGGATGATTAGTACAACTGTTATACCATACTTCACAGAAAAGCTCATTTCTCTTAATGTTTTACCGACTAGTTTTTCTGGGATGACCGTTTCTACACCTGCAACATTTTTTGTAATTTCGATGTACTCAATGATTCCGCTCATCGCTTCCATTCGTGCTGCTTTATGCCCTGCTTCCTCTTCAGGATAAATGACTAAGTCCGCGCCAATGCTTTCTAAAATACCGCCAACTTCACGATTATTAGCTTTACAAATAATTCTTTTTACCTTCCTCTCTTTCAATCGTCTCGTGATTAAAATAGAGGCTAAGGAATCCGTTCCAATCGCAACAAATACTGCATCAAATTGACTTACACTTAAATCTTCTAGAATGGACTCCTCACGCAAGTCGCCGATTACTGCATATTCTGTATACTCCTCTAATTGATCTAATGTCTTTTTTTCTTTATCACATACCACAACTTCATGACCTAATCGATCTAATTCTTTTACAATCCCTCGACCAAATCGACCAGCACCAATTACTAAGTATTGCTTTGGCATTTAAACTCTCCTCCTTACCCAACTGCTAAATCTTTTTCAACATATCTTAACTTTTGGTTATCTACTCGAAGTACGAAATAAATCAGCGTGAAAATCCCAATTCTACCAATAAACATAAGTAGAATTAATATTATTTTCGATATGCTATGTATATTTGTTGTAATTCCTAATGATAGTCCGGTATTCGTAATTGCTGAAATTACTTCTAGTAAAATCAAATCTAATTGAAACGGTTCAAAAATAGAAATTATGATTGTTGCAACTGTGATCAAAATGATAAAACTCATCGCTATAACAAATGCACGGTCAACTACTTCTTTCTTTACACTTGTTCTAAATATAATCGTATCGTCTCGTGACTTAATGACCGCAAACATTTTTGCTGCTAACACCGAAACTGTTGTTAAGCGTATCCCTCCAGCTGCACTCGAGGAAGCTCCACCGATATACATAAGCACTAAAAGAATCAATATTGCAGGTAATGTCAATTCTGCAATATCAAGAGGTGCATACCCTCCATTACGACTTGTAACCGATAAAAACATTGAGTTTGTTAGTTGATCTAAAAAATTTAAATGTTTAAAAGCATGCCCTCTTTCTAAAAGCCAAAAAATAATCGTTCCTATAATCATAAACGAAAAATGTAGTCGCATATTGATTCTCGTAAATAAAGATTTTTTCTTATTATATTTATAGACGTATTCCATTATAGTTGGATAGCCTAATCCACCTATAAAAATTAGTGCCGCTGTTACAATTAAGACTAGATTATTTTTTTGAAATGAGATTAAACTATTGCCAAATAAATCAAAGCCCGTGTTTGTAAAGCTTGCAATTGAATGAAATGCTGTAACTAATAATGTTTCAAATACGGTGTCATATTTATCCCTAAATTGACTATAAAAAAATAAACCACCTATAAATTGAAAAATTAATGATGTAAATAAAACCGACAAACTTAATCGTCTAATTGACTTTATACTACTTTGATTTTGATCTTTTGATACGACTAATAAATTTGAAATTGTAATCCGAATACCAAGGATCATAAATCCATAGCTAATAAATACAACAATTCCGATCGCACCAATTTCCATTTGAATCATTAATAATATTTTGCCCCACACATTAAATGTCTCAACTAAGTTTACTGTTGTTAACCCAGTCACGCTAATCGCACTAGTTGAAACAAATAAACTGTCAATATAGCTAATTGTAGAAATTCTCGTAAATGGCAGATAGTATAAAAATGAAAATAAAAATGTAATTAATATATAGGAAATGAATATGTAATGGAGAGGATTTTTTGGTTTCTTCTTTTTTTTCATAAGTAGCTCTTTTTCTCCTTTAAGTTACGGGATAAAAGTTCATGGAATTTTTTACTAATTGTTATTATCTATTCTACCTATTTTTAGTAAAAAAACAAAAAAACTTTCAAATCAATAGAAAGATTTGAAAGTCATCTTAACGTTTTTATGCTGATGAAGAATTATCCGATTTCACTTGTATCGATGAAACTTCTTTTTGTTGTTGATATAAATACAGGAATACACTTACAATTACGATTGTGCCTCCGATTAACTGAAATGATGATAGCATTTCGTGAAGAAGAAATACAGCTAAAATAGATGCACCAACTGGTTCTCCAAGTATACTCATTGAGATCGTTGTAGCATTTACGTAATTTAATAAATAGTTATTAATAATATGAGCTAATGATGGAATAATGGCTGATGCAATAAAGATGATCCAATCTTTTGATTGGTAATCAAAGAAATTATCCATTGTTACAATATTATAAATTGTTAAAAATGCCGCTGAAAATGCGAATACCCAAAAACTATACACCCAATGCGACGTATTTTTTACGGTTGTTTGTCCAACCATTAAATAGAGCACTGCAGCAATTACACTTAAAAACGAAAGAATATCACCTTTAAAAGCTGACATACTTAAACCAATATCACCGAATCCTATTAGACATACACCAATAATCGCGATAATCATACATATTTTAGATTGCATGGAAGTTCGTTCTTTAAAGACAAAGTAACCAAGAATCATTGCTACAAGTGGCTGAAGAGCTAATATTATGGTTGAGCTTGCCACTGAGGTAAACACTAATGAACCGTACCATAAAATAAAATGAATCGCTAACATTAATCCACCTAAAGCGAATGACCTATAATGAGACTTTTTTAAGGCTTTTAACTCATTTTTTCGCTTCAGTACAAATGGTAGCATCCATATACATGTAAACCAGAGGCGATACATGCTTAAAACAGATGGCGAGGCATTCGTCCATTTAGCTAATATAGCTGAAGTTGAAATGGCAATAATGGACAATATTAATAATGGCATCATTGAATTAGGTTGTTTTTTACTCATGTTTCACCTCATTATGACTTAATTTGTAAGCGTTTAACACTTTTTACTTTTCTAATTTTTTTATATAAAGTAACATCTAATTATATCATCCTAGGGAAAAGAAGAGGAGACATTTATGATTCAAACAAATGGTACAAGAGAAGAACATACATTATATAGTGAACACATTCAAAAAGAAGTTACATTTACAATATACTATTCAAGCCAGTACACTCCGTTAATAAAACATCACTTATTAATTACACAAGATGGTCAAGATTATTTTAATCTAGGAAAAGTACATAGAGTTATCGAAAAATTAACGAAAGAAGGATCAATCCAACCTACAATTGTAGTTGGAATTCCATACTCTTCACCAGAAGAACGTTTTAAGCTATATCATCCATCTCAACCTGGCCAAAAAAATTATATACGCTTTTTAGCTGAAGAATTACTACCTTATTTAGATGATCACTTACCACTGCTTGGTTTAGCACATAGTAGAACGTTAATAGGCGATTCATTAGGTGCTACCGTTTCACTACAAGCAGCATTTACATATCCAAATACATTTGGACAAATTATTATGCAGTCTCCGTTTGTTAATGATGATGTAATCGAGTTTTTAAAGAATTCAAAATTAAACTCGATTCTTTCAATTATTCAAACTGTTGGACAACAAGAAGATAATGTTTTTACCCCAAGCAAGCAATGGGTTAATTTTGTCGAAGGTGGATTACAGTTAAAAGAATATTTAGCCAACTTCCAAGTGGAATTACATTATGCTGAATATGAAGGAGACCATACTTGGACTAATTGGGAAAAGCAGTTAGAAGAATTGTTAAAAATTAGTTTAGCGAAATAATGCGCGAAACTTATCGATTTTCAAAAAATTTGGTATAATTAAAATTAGTAGTTTTTAAAACCGTTAATTTTTTAAATTAAAATACAAAGTATCGAAAACAGGAGGTAATTTTTATGAAATGTGGCGTTGTTATTTTTCCATCTAATTTCGTTCAAGAAAAGGCAAATGAGTATAGAAAACGTTTTGATCCAGCTTATACGTTAATTTCTCCTCATGTTACCTTAAGAAGTGGATTTGAGATTAATGAAGATCAACTTCCAAATATTATTTCACAATTAAATGAAATTGCGACTCAAATTGAACCATTTGAATTGGAAATTAATAAAGTTAGTTCTTTTGCACCCGTTAATAATGTCATCTATTTAAAAGTTACACCTGTTGAAGCGTTAAAAGAGCTTCATGAAAAAATGTACACTGGTACGTTCCCTGAAACAAAAGAATATGCATTCGTACCGCATATTACAATTGGTCAGCAATTACAGGATGCTGAATTTGCAGATATTCTTGGCCAATTACGCATGATTCAATTTAGTTATAATGAAGTAGTAGATAGCTTTAAATTAGTTTACCAATTAGAAAACGGTGCTTGGGAAGTATATGAAACATTTAAATTAGGAGCAAATAAATGACAATCCGTACGATCGTTGCAGCAACAGAAAAGGAAATACAAGATGCCCTAAAGGTTCGAGTTGAAGTTTTTGTAGAAGAACAACAAATTTCAAAAGAACTAGAATTCGATGGACTAGACGCTGAATGTGTTCACTTCGTATCTTACGATGAAGAACAACCGATTGCTGCTGGTCGACTAAGATTAATCGAATCGACAGGAAAAGTGCAACGAATCTGTGTTCTAGAAAACTATCGAGGAAAAAAAATTGGAAATGAAATCATGTACTTAATCCATAAAACTGCAAAGGAAAAAGGCTTGAGCCAATTAGTTCTTCACGCACAAGAATCTGCAATTCCTTTTTATGAAAAATTAGGTTACGCGATCACTTCCGAAATATTTTTTGAAGCTGGTATTCCACACGTTGAAATGAATCTAAAATTATAAGCTGGTAAAAGATCGGAGTTCTTATAGAGCTTCGATCTTTTTTTTGGAAATAGCTGGAATAATGAACATTTATCGACATTAAAAGGATACGAAAAATAAGAAAAATAGTGGAAGGAAGTCTATTAATTTCTTTTCTTTGAACCTCTTCCCTACCTTCCATTAAGCCTGTCTTTCTGTTAACATATATGAGTCTGCATTAAATTTAAGGGGGAAAATAATGAAAATTGCAAACTATCAAAATCAAACAATCTATTTACCAGAATTCCCTCGTTCAAGATATGAGGAAATATATCAAGCCAGTATTCGCGGTGAAGTGAAATGTGCTAGTTGTCAGCAAAATTTAAGCTTCACATTAACTATTTATGATATTCCTCATTTTTATCATATAAGCAAAGAACAAAATCTAGCATGTAAAAACAAAACGATTGAATTAGAAGAAGCAATCATTGCTAGATTTGAAACAGCCGCTACAACTACTACTGAAAATTATCAAGATGGTACGATTAAATTACCTACTAATCGTTCAATCTCAAATACATCTACAATCGAAAAAACAGATGAAAATCAATTTATTAATCGACTACCCTTTTACCACATTCCTCCATATAAAAAAGTTGAGCAAAAAACGGATGACTATGTGATTAATCAAATTTCATTAGATGCACAACAATGGGATGCCGTTACACATACGGGTTCTCCATTACTTGTACTTGCCGGAGCAGGAAGTGGTAAAACCCGTGTAATAACAACTAGAGCAATGTACTTAATGAATAACGGTATACTCCCACACGAAATGATGCTAGTAACGTTTACATCAAAAGCATCAGCAGAAATGAAAGAACGCATGAAAAATCTTGGTTATTCTACGCAACAGATGGAAATTGGAACGTTTCATAGTATTTTCTATAAAATGCTTTTGCGCTTTGATCGTACAAAATGGGATTCTAGTCGATTAATTAAGTCAGATTTCCAAAAAGAAATTATGTTAAAGCAAATTGGACGACGACTTGAAATTGATGAAAAGTCATTTGCATATGACCAAGCTATTCAACAAATCGGCTTATGGAAAAACTCATGCGTTTATCCACATGAGATTAGATCAAAAGATACCTGGGAAAATCAGGTCGCTTCGCTTTATGAAGAATATGAATCATTAAAAAAGCTAAACGGACAATTTGATTTTGATGATATGTTACTTGGCTGCTTTGAAATGTTAAATGAAAATAATGAATTACTACTGCATTATCAGAATCGATTTAAATGTTTATTAGTCGATGAGTTTCAAGATATTAATAAGATTCAATTTAATATTCTAAAAGTTCTTTTTCAACATACAGAGAATATTACAGCAGTTGGAGACGATGACCAGTCGATCTATGCGTTTCGAGGAAGCGATCCTCGATTTATTTTAGACTTTAAGGAGCATTTTACAGGAGCTAAAATATATCATTTAAGTGAAAACTATCGTTCCACTCATGGTATTGTTTCTTTGGCTAACGAAGTTATTAAACCTAATAAAAATCGTTTTGTAAAATCAATGCATGCACAATATGACTACGATAATGTACCTTCTTTCTTCTTTCCGTATGATGAAGAAGAGGAAGCTACGATGATTATTAATGATATGAAAGAAAAAATTAATAATGGTGCAAATCCAGGACAGTTTGCAATCTTATATCGTACTAATACTGCCTCAAGGGCTGTTTTTGAGCGTTTAATTGGCACAAGTTTACCATTTACAATCGATCAAGACGGAGACTCGTTTTATGATCGACCGATTATTCGAAAAATGATCTCTTTCTTATTGTTAATTGAAGACGAGGATCATCAGTCCGCTTTAAAAGAAATATTGCCTGTCTTTTTTCTAAAACAGCAAGCATTTCAAGATGCAAAAATGAACAGTGTATTGCAAAATCTAACATTTTTAGAAGCATTTACGACGATAAAAAGTGCTGCACCATTTCAAATTAAAAAAATTGAAAACCTAATTAAAATATTGCGTTATTTAAAAATCGCTTCACCATTAGAAGCGATTGAACGAATTGAAGAAAGCCCTGCATTTACAGACTATATAAAAAAGCGCGGAAATGAATCTAATAAAATAGAACGCCCTTCAGATGATTTAAGAGATTTAAAAGTCGTCAGCAAAAACTTCAAATCAATTCGAGAGTTTGTAGAACACGCATTTCATATTTCAGCTAAGTTTAAAGAGTACAAGCAGAAAAAAAACCAGTCGTCACAAGGTAATATTTCGCTTTTAACGGCTCACCGCTCTAAAGGTTTAGAATATGATTATGTTTATATATTAGGAGTAGTAGACGGCGGCTTTCCACATGATTATGCTCTAGAGTCGTTAAAAAACGGAAACCTAGATCAATTAGAAGAAGAACGTCGACTTTTATATGTTGCTTGTACAAGAGCTAGAAAGCAATTATACTTATCGCTTCTTCAAAGAAGACGAGGAAAAAAAGCTAATCCTTCTCGACTGATTAAACGATTTATAAATAAAAAATAGGCATAACAAAAATAATAAAAAATTAAGGTGAGCAGACAATGCTCACCTTTTTGTATGGATTATCGTCTAGTCGTTCTACCACTACAGCCACAACCTGATTTTTTCACATAACCAGCTGGTACTCCTTGATAATACGGGTTATAGTTTTCTTGATTCGTTTGTTGTTGTTGCATTTGTTGTTGTTGCATTTGATACTGTTGCTGCTGTTGTAGTTGTTGCCATTGAAAAGGTGTCATTTGTCCTTGATTATACATAACTTCCCTCCTAAATAAGTCTATTCAATTTAGTATATGAAAGGAAATTTCAATCGTTCTACCTAAATTACGAATTCAATCTACTAACAATTGTTTCTATTACACCTGCTGCTCCAGCAATCGCTAATAAAATGATGATGAACTCTCCCACATGAGGAAAGAACATATATAATAATAGTAAAAACGCAGTACTCCAAATTCCACTACACCAAGTACAACTTAATAGTTCACCAAAAAAATATCGTAGTCCACTACCCTTGATCTTTGTATACGTAACCGGCATACCATTTTCCTCAAGCGTTATCTCATCAATAAAGGGTCTTCTTAAAAAAGACGTTATTTTATCATGAACAACTAAACGGGTTAATCGAAAACTTGCCAGAATTAATATGAACAATAGAAACCAGCTAATATCCATTAGTGATGCAGGGACATGGGATAAGGATACTAGGGAGACATAAAAACCACTCTTTTTTTCGCTTTTGCTTCCCTCCCCAGTATATTTTCTCTACCTATCCCTTCTACCCCGTCTCCTCCCTCTATTCATTTATACGCTACTGTCCTTACCATCCTTTAATTTCTCTACAATTCCCCTTGATTTATCCCCCTCGCCCATTTATCTAAAAAGCAACAATCTTCAGTAACCGTTTTTCGCCTGCTTAATATCATATTAATGTAATATCCATCATAAGTGATAAGGAGTGAAAAAGATGAGTTGCAAAGACAACCACGACAAAAAAAGAAACCACTGTGTTAGTGATGTTGTAAAATTCATAAATGATCTACAAGATTGCGCAACAAACACTTGCCCAACAGGTTGTGACGTTCCATTTTTAGGTGCTAACCCTAATGTACCACTTGCAAATACTCGCCCTTTCCTATTGTATTTAGCAAACGGTGAATTATTTAGAGTACCGGCATTTAATAATACTATGATGCCAATCATGGCTCAACAAGCTAATCAAGGCGGCGATCAAAACCAAAACCAAAACAAAAACGCACAAATCAACAATTGCCAAGATACAGTTGTTTTCCGTGTTGAAAGCGTTGATGAAGATAGCTGTGCAGTATTAAGAGCATTAGTTCCAGTTAACAACAATAACAACAATAACAAAAACAACAATAACAATAACAACAATAGTTTCTGTGATTTAGTAGAAGCTGATATGTTTGTAGCATCAAATACTTGTGTAACTGTTGACTTAGATTGCTTCTGTGCAATCCAATGCTTACGTGACGTACACGTTTCAAATCTGTAAGTTTAATGTAAACTAAAAAACTATGGGTGGTAGATCATGGATCTACCACCTTTTTAATAGGTCTAAATTCCAACCATTTGGATACTTAAGATGCTTGCAATATCCAGTTCAACATCGTTAATTTTTGATGAAACTTTAATTGAAACCTTCCCTTCGTTGTAACCCATAATATAACCAATAAATAAATCTTTTTCTGTTCTAATTCGGCATTCCACTTTTGGAATATAATGAGGCTTATTGATCATAAACAAAACCTTCTCTTCATTTGTCATCGCTTTGAATGGTTTTTTCATCCAAGCATTATCTACTTCAGATTGTTTTTCCAACTCAACTTCTTCTTCTTCTTCTTCTATAACAACTTCTTCTTCTAATTCCTCCACTTCTTCATATTTAGATTCTACATAATTTTCTTCCTTTGTTTTTTGATCCTGTTTATTTACTTTCACTACATAAGAGTGTTGTACATTTAACTTTGCTTCTTCAAAATCAGGCTGTGCAATATATAATAATGGCTTTACTCCCTCTTTAGACTCTTTACCTGCCATTGTTGTTCCTCCCTCGTAAGTGTGCCCCCATAAATTATATGAACGGACAATATGTATCATGTTAACTTTTTCTCAATTAATTAACCTAGAAAAGTACCTAAAATAGAAATAAATGCCTATCAACACTTGACCAATTTTGTACATAATCTTATAAATTGGACAAATATCCTAGTACAAACAATTGACAGGGCACATATAAATACATTGTAACCGCACAGAAAAAACAAGGAGCGATGAAAAAGTGAATAAAGAGTTATTCTCAGTATTCGTAGGTAAAGGAGTTAGAATTGGTCGAGGAGGTCATGAATCTAAAGAAGGTTTATTACTTGGTGCATTTGGAACACATATTGCTCTTTTTACAGAGACAGATGGTGTAATTTATTTCCCTTACTCTCATGTAAAAAGTTTAACTTCATTTGCAAAAGGTAAATTATCTTATGATGAAATGTTCAATACGATTGAATTATTACCTAACGAGAATTTTGTGGATTTATTAAATTCTCAATGCAGACAATGGGTAAAAATTAATCGTGGTGGCCACGACAAAATCGAAGGTATTCTTCTTGATGCAAATCATGAGTATGTAGAAATTTCTTTAAACGATGAACTAGTATATATTGCTACTTATCATATCAAAAGTGTAAGTTTCGGAGAAAAATTTGAAGTTTACGAAAGAAGTAATACGACAAGCCAAACATTAAGAAGAAGAAAATAATGTTTAGAAAGGTCGTTTTATTCAATAAAACGACCCTTTTTTTTTAAACGTTTACCTCGATGCCATTCTAATTATGTTTAAAACTAATAATGTAATTTGAAACTATACTTAATTTTGAGTGGTAATCAATAGATCATTGGAAGTATGTTTAATTAACTAATTCAACTATAAATTTTCAACCCTAATAATCTTTTTTCATTCATAATAGACAGGCACTAACAATCTTGCCATTCTTTTAATGAAATGATTGATTTTATTTAGACAAACTATCGTTCTAAGATATGCCCAATTAATCTAAAATGAAAATCCTTTTTCAGAAATGAACATGTCTGAATAATAATGATTTATCTTTTTAAGAAAGGAGAAAATCATGGCAAGTTTCAAAAATTTTCTCAACAAACAAGTTACAATTGAAATATCTGGTAACAGTAATGTTGATGGAATCTTAATTGAAGTTGGAAATGATTTATTAGTTGTTTTCAATGGTGAAAATTTTCTTTATATTCCACTTCTGCATATTCATAATCTTAGTGAAAGTTTAATCGAAGAATCCTACGGAGTTGTTCCTTCCTTACAGGAATTAGAACACGAAAAAGATGAGTTATCTTTACGTAAAGTATTAACTGCTGCTAAAGGAATTTTTGTTGAAATTAGTCTTTCAAACAATCATTCTTTTCATGGCTTTATTACAACAATCATGAATAATTACTTCGTTTTTTATTCCCCGATCTATAAAGTCATGTATATATCACTACAGCATTTAAAATGGTTAACCCCTTACCTCACTGATAAAACCCCTTATATGTTAAGTAATAATCTTTTACCTGTAAATCCTTCTAATATCCCTTTAGCACGTACTCTGGACGTTCAATTAAATAAGTTGATTGGTGAATTAGTCGTAATGAACAGTGGAGAACATTATGAATATATAGGTAAGTTGAGCTCGATTGACTCAAATTTCATAGAGTTAACGACATCAAGAGGAGAAAGCAAATTAGTAGGTCTTCGTCACTTAAAATCAATTTTTATTCCGTAAAAAACAATCGAGTGTTGCGGGTAACTAAAATTGGAAAGATTTTTGCTATTCCTAATCCCGCATTCCATTTTCTACCATAAAAAAATAGAAGCTCCTAGAGCTTCTATTTTTTTACTACCTTTATCCCATTATATGGTATCCTGAGTCAACGTGAATGTTTTCTCCAGTAATACCTCTTGCTAAGTCACTAAATAAGAATAGTGCAGAATCTCCGACTTCTTCTTGTGTTACATTTCTACGTAATGGAGCTTTTTCTTCAATCTCTTTTAAGATCGAATTAAAGTCACCTACTCCTTTTGCAGAAAGCGTACGGATTGGTCCTGCAGAAATTGAGTTTACACGAATGTTATATCGACCAAGGTCATTTGCTAAATAACGTACAGAAGCTTCTAAAGCTGCTTTAGAAACACCCATTAAGTTGTAGTTTTGCATTACGCGCTCTCCACCTAAGTAAGTTAACGTAACGATACTACCGCCTTCAGCCATTAATTCCTTAGCTTCACGAGCTACACCTACTAAAGAGTAAGCACTAATGTTTTGTGATAAAAGGTATCCGTCACGACTTGTATCTACGAAATCACCTTTTAAATCCTCTTTATTTGCAAATGCGATACAGTGTGCTACACCGTGAATTGCTCCAACTTTCTCTTTAATTGTAGCAAAGCTTTTTGCTAAATCTTCGTCGCTAGTTACATCACATTGAACAAGAATATTATTTGGATTTTCTAGTGACTCAGCTAGTTCACGTACCCCTTTTTCTAATCTTTCATTTGCGTATGTAAAAATTAAGTTTGCTCCAGCGCTATGTAATGATTGTGCAATTCCCCATGCGATACTACGGAAGTTTGCTACACCCATAACTACATATGTTTTACCTTTTAATGAAATCATATCAATAGTCTCCTTTATTATTAGTTATTAGTACTAGATACTAAAATAGTAGCACAAATACAATCAATTGAAAATAGTAAAGTTAAATATAGCTTTATCCACAAAAAACAGAAATATAATAGTTTATTAAAAAGAGTTTATCTTTTTTTAATTCCTTTAAAGACAAAAATAAATTATAATGATGAATGTCGTACATTTAAAATGCTTATTTCAAAGCATACTAATAAAATAATATATAGAGAGGTGAGGACATGAAGGAAGACCGTACATCTCCCTTTCAAATTGATTTTAAATTACTATTCATTCTATTTTGTATAGCAGTAGTAAGCTATCTTGCAATTACAAGTGCAATGCCAAGCCTTCCTGCAAATCTAAGAAACATCAATTTCGCTGCTCAACAAATTAAATGGTATATCATTGGATTAGTTGGTATTGCAGCTATTATGATAATTGATTTTGATCGATATAAAAATGTAATTTGGTATATGTATGGATTTGGTTTAATCCTACTTCTTGGATTAGAATTACATATCCCAGGTGCTCAAACGATTAAAGGTGCTACCGCATGGTACAAAATACCAGGTGTAGGTAACTTCCAACCATCTGAGTTAATGAAAATTTTTATGATCATCATTTTAGGAACAGTCATTTCAAGACATAATGAAACGTATGCAGTACGTGGAAAAAGAGAAGATATTTTACTTTTAGGTAAAATATTTGGTTTTGCTCTGCCACCATTACTTTTAATTGCTAAAGAGCCCGACTTAGGAAATACTATGGTTATGTGCGCAATTATAGCATCAATGATCTTAGTTTCTGGAATTCGTTGGCGCTATATCCTTGGACTAGTGGCTTTATCAGTCGGCCTTGGTGCTTTGTTGGTTTATCTATACTTTTACCATTTTGAGTTTTTCACATCTCACATACTAGAAGAATACCAGTTAAATCGTTTTTACGGCTGGTTAGCACCATATGAATACCCATCTCAAGGGTATCAGCTTACTCAAGCATTAATGGCAGCTGGTTCTGGTATGCTAACAGGAAAAGGTTTCCATAACGGTGAGGCATACTTCCCTGAGCCGCATACAGATTTTATCTTCACAGTAATTTGCGAACAATATGGTTTCATTGGAGCAAGTATAGTAATCTCATTATTCTTCTTATTAATTTATCGAATGATTCATATCGCGTTAGAAAGTAATGATAAATTTGGTAGTTATATTTGTGCTGGAGTAGTTGGTATGTTCACTTTCCAAGTATTCCAAAATATTGGTATGACGATTGGGTTACTACCAATTACAGGGATCACTCTACCATTCGTTAGCTATGGAGGAAGTTCACTAGCAACCAACCTGCTAGCAATAGGTTTCATCCTAAACGTAAGATCTCGAACAAATAAATACATGTTTGACTAAATATGGCTAAAGGAAAGCAGGGGCAAAGATTTTTTAAATCTTGCCCCTCTTTTTTATTTCTACCATTGAGAAACAATGGAAGACTTTTTAGAATTTTCTCTGCTACTACTAGGTTTTGAACGCCGCTATAACATTTAGATTTATTGTTTTTTCTATTATTTACTGTACATACTAATAGAAATTAATTGTTTCAATTTCCTAATAAGGATTGATAAGATGAAGTATGATGTAATAGGAGATATTCATGGTTGTTATGATGAGTTTGTGGCGTTAACTAAAAAGCTTGGCTATTTGTGGGAAAATAATATCCCTGTCCACCCTAATGATCGCCGGTTGGTTTTTGTTGGTGATTTAACGGATCGAGGACCAAATTCTTTAGCAGTTATAAAAGTAGTATATGAATTAGTGATGAAACATAAAAAAGCATATTATTCACCGGGCAATCATTGTAATAAGCTTTATCGTTATTTTCTTGGACGTAACGTGAAAATTCAACATGGTCTTGAAACAACTGTAGCTGAATTAGAAGCTCTAAACGGTAAAGAAAGAAGTCATTATGAAGAATCATTTAAAAAGCTTTATGAAGGCTCACCATTGTATCATGTTCTTGATCGTGGAAAGTTAGTTGTTAGTCACGCGGGTATACGTGAGGATATGATTGGTAAGCATTCCAATAATGTAAAAACATTCGTTTTATATGGTGATATTAATGGAGAGGTACTCCCTAATGGAATGCCTGTAAGAAAAGATTGGGCTAAAGATTATAAAGGTAAAGCCTTAATAATTTATGGTCATACTCCTATTAAGGAACCAAGGGAATTAAATAATACAATAAATATCGATACAGGTGCAGTTTTTGGAGGCAAACTTACTGCATTTTCATACCCGGAACGAAAAATTACACAGGTCCAGTCTTCAATGCCTTATATTGAGGAAAAATTTAGCTTTTATGAAGAGGTTAAAAGTATTTAAAAAATAATTAGATTACATATAAATTTTAGAGATAGAACAAAAAAAAAGTAGATTTCCAAGTGGAACCTACTTTTTTGCTGATTAAGCAGACGTCCACTTATCAGCGTTATATTTTAGTCTCTTCCATCCCCATGGTTGAAACACTACATAATTAAAAATAATCTATTATTCATATATTGTCAATAAATTCTACAAAATTTAGACAAATTTATCTCTTGACATTTTACGATTCCAAAAAGCCTATTAAATCAGGTGGTAAAGCGATTTCAAGATTTTTCCTAAAATGGTCAATTGGATGCATAAATGACAACTTATAGCTATGCAACGCCTGTCTCTTTAACGTATCATTTTTCCCTCCATATAAGTCATCCCCAATTAATGGATGTCCTAATGAAGACATATGAACACGAATTTGATGTGTTCGACCAGTTTCTAATTCTAGTTCTACGACTGAATATTTACGATTTGCCAACAGGACATTATAATGAGTAATTGCCTCTTGCCCGTTTTCAGAAACAACTCTTTTAATAATGCTATCAGATTTCCTAGCAATTTTTGCCCGTATAACCCCTATAGATTCATTCATATGCCCATGAACAATTGCTATATATTTTCTTTGAACACTTTTTAACTCATTTTTAGAAAATAAATAATGAATATAACGATTTTTAGCAACTAGCATTAATCCTGAAGTATCTTTGTCTAATCTAGTTACAATATGTATTGTAGATTGAAGTCCAATCGATTGATAATAATATAATATACCATTTGCTAGAGTACCCTTAGGATGCTCTCTAGAAGGTATACTCGGTATTCCAGAAGGTTTATTTATGACTAAAACTGCATCATCTTCATAAACAATCTCAAAAGGAATTTCTTCAGCTATTAGTTCTTCACTTGGCTTTTCGATTGGAAAATAGATTTGTACAAGATCTGATTCATTTAATATTGTACGGACAGTTTTTTCTTCATCATTTACTGTGATTTTTCCACCTTGAAATTTTATATCTGTTAACGCACGTTTAGAGAGCTCCTTTAATTTAAGAAACTCTCTAAGTAAAATGCCATTATGTTCTTTTTTTACTTCCCACTTTAAACTAAATTGCTTCATTTTCTTCACCATTATTCTTTAACAAAAGAATCCACAACACGCTTCCAAAATGGAAATGGTCTGAATCGTGCAAATCGTACTTTTTCATGAGCTACTCTACATTGAATCGATTTAACGTCTTGATGCACAATTGTTTTATGATCTAATGTAATTTGAAAGTTTGCGTTTCTTACTGGTTTAAGTAAACAAGTATGATGCTTAGGTAAAACAAGTGGTGAGCCAATCGTACGAAAAACTCTATTATTGATTGATGCCATCTCAGCAATTTGAATCGCCTCAATTGATGGATGAATAATCGCACCACCTAAAGCCTTATTATACGCAGTACTACCTGATGGAGTAGAAATGCAAAGCCCGTCACCTCTAAATGTTTCAAAATGCTGACCTTTTATTTCAACATCAATCACTAAAGTACCTTCAAGTCCTTTTATCGTACACTCATTTAAAGCTAGTGTTTGCATTTCTTTTCTTCCATCCTTGTAACGAATTATAACTTCCAATAAAGGATATTCAACTACTTGAAATGGAGTCTTCGCTATTGCAATAACAAGTTTTTCTACCTCGCTTGGTACCCAATCAGCGTAAAATCCCAAGTGTCCAGTATGAACCCCTACGAAAGATACTTTATCGAGAAGATGAGTGTAATGATGAAAAGCATGAAGTAAAGTCCCATCGCCACCTACTGAAATGACAATTTCAGGTTCTTCTTCATCAAATTTAAAATCAAAGCTCTCTAAATAATC
Organism: Bacillus sp. AFS002410; assembly: GCF_002556365.1. Lineage (NCBI taxonomy): Bacteria > Bacillati > Bacillota > Bacilli > Caryophanales > Bacillaceae > Bacillus > Bacillus sp. AFS002410. Next base: position 343,495 of record NZ_NUEU01000001.1, on the reverse strand, counting down.
TCTCATTCGTTTCATCAGCTCATTGGACTCTTGATCACCCTTAGACATAATTACAAAATTCATTTTCTTGTCCTTCCCTTATTGGTCGTTTTTTTTCGAAAATTCGGCTTGTGCTTCTTGAATCTCTCCTCTTATTAGAGACATTTCTTCATCAAGTAAAAACGCTGCTTCAGCTGCTCTTTGTAATCGTTCAAGAATGTTTTTAGGATATTGCCCTTTATATTTATAATTTAAAGAATGCTCTATTGTTGCCCAAAAATTCATCGCAAGTGTTCTAATTTGTATTTCCACAAGCACTTTACGTTCACCTTCAATAGTTTGCACTGGATATTCAACTACAACGTGGTATGAACGATAGCCGCTCTGCTTTTTATTCGTAATATAATCGCGCTCTTCTACAATTTTAAAATCCTTCCGTTTACGAAGAAGTTCCACGACATTTTTAATATCCTCAACAAATTGACACATCATTCTTAGACCAGCAATATCTTGTAGTTCAGTTTCCAAATTCGCTAATGGAATACCTTTTCTAATTGTCTTATTCACGATACTATGAATTGGTTTTACTCTCCCAGTAACGAATTCAATAGGGGAATGTTGGTGAGTTTCTTCAAACTGCTTTCTAATCCCTTTTAACTTAACTTTCAATTCATTTACTGCTTGCTCATATGGTGCTAAAAAACTTTCCCATTGACCATTCATATCCAATCACCCACTACCTTACTTCTCTTCTAAAAACACGCTTTGAATCTGCTTAACAAATTCTTCCCCATAGTTAAAATTACCTTCTACATTTTGAACTAAATAAGATAATTCATCATTCCAATTATTTAGTGCCAGGTTTTCTTCAGCGACTTTTAAAAATACATTTAAATTTTGATCACTTGCTTTTTTTAAATCCGACCAATATTCAAAAGGAACCGTAACATATACAAATTCTTCTTTTTCTTCTATTATATACAATAGTGAACTTTCATCTGAGTCTGCAATCATTGTCCCAACTTCACTACACTGTTCTAAATTCAATTTTGACTGATCAAGTAATAAAAATAAACCATCTTCATTTATAATTGTTCCATTTATTTCAAGCATTTTTCTCATCGTAAAACCTCAACCTTTTTAATGTATGTATTTTATTCTAATTTGACCATTTATATTGTAACATATCAAATAGAAAATAGACGACTAGCACAAACAATAACACAAATAATACAAAAAGAAGGAGCTCCTTATGGCTAAAGAAATTGAAATTGAATTTAAAAACTTACTAACTAAAGAAGAATTTGAAAACCTAAAAACCTTTTTTCAAATTAATGAATCTAGGTTCCAACCGCAAACTAATTTTTATTTTGAAACTCCCAATTTTTCAATTAAAGAACATGGTGGAGCTTTAAGAATTCGCAAAAAATCATCCACATCTTACACATTAACTTTAAAAATTAGACAAACTGTAGGTCATTTAGAAATTAATCAAAAAATTAGTGAATCTGAAGCATCAAACATGTTGGAAACATCCGTGTTACCAGATGGTGAAGTAAAAGAATATATCAACGAAGTAAAGTTAGACTTAAATGATTTAAAATTAATAGGTGAATTAACAACAAATCGAGTAGAATTCCCATATGAAGATGGACTCTTAGTCTTAGACCATAGTACATATTTAAATCATGAGGATTATGAACTAGAATTCGAAGTAACCGATGAAAACATTGGCAAACAGCAGTTCATCAACCTTCTAATGAATCATCAAATTCCAGAGCGTAAAACTCTTAATAAAATTAAACGCTTTTTTAATGTCAAAAATGAGCTTGATAAAAAGTGACATAATTGGTTTTATAAGCCTTTCAAAAGTCAGACTAACTGATGGATGAGAGGCTTTTTTTATAAGCTATACGAATGCAAGCTTTGTGCTTCTCCTAGTCAGCAGTGGGAAGAACATAGAGGGTATAATTCCAAGTTTTTTAATTCATAATCTATTTTAATGATTCTTCCAATCAAAATTTAACAGATTTTTATCATTTTTTTATATAATTAAAGTAATATTCCAAGTTAGGTATTTGGAAGTAACTGATTTCGGCCAATTTCAGGGAAAAATGCCCAAACGGGTATAGGTATTTCTTTTTCTTATTTGCGATTTTCAAAATTTATTTGCAGTATGTACTTTATTTACAACTCAGGCGAATTCTTTAAGATCGACTATACTTAGTTCACTACTTCCTTTCATCATACTCAACTTAATTAAAAAGATTTAATAGATTATGGAAAAAAAGTGCATCATATTTGAAATATTAACTCTCCGTTGCTACAATACGATTAGAGATGAAACGTGTTATATCTTACAAATTAATTTTCAAGTCTGTTATAGTACGGACATTTGAATTGCAATAAGGGTGAAATATATGAATGACAAACAATATAAAAAGGAATCAATCACGCTTCCCGAGAAGAACTGTACAAAAAAATCGATTGAATTGTATGTATTCATAGATCCACTATGTAGAAATTGTTGGGATTTTAGTACACTTTTAAAGAAGTTTCACTTAGAATATGGTCAATATTTTTCATCTACTTATATTCCAGTTAATCGATATTACACTACAAAAAAACTATTAGAAAAACGACCATCTCAGCTTTCTTTCGTTTGGGAAAAGACAGCTAGCAGGTCAGATATACTTTGTGATGATCACCTTTGGATTGATAATAAAGAGCTTTATCCTTATTACTCGGCAATTGCAATAAAAGCAGCTGAGCTTCAAGGTAGAGTAGCTGGCGTTAGTTATTTAAAAAAGCTACAAGAATATTATTTCTTAATGGACTTAGACATTACAGATCAAGAAGTTCTTATTCAATGTGCTAAAGATATAAATATTGATGTCAAAGAGTTTATGGAAGATTTACACAGTATCCACTCAATTAAAGCTTTACAATGCGATATTAAAGTTACAAAAGAAATGCATGTAACTGAAATACCGAGTGTTGTATTTTTTAATGAGAATATTGAAGAAGAAGGTTTGAAGGTATCTGGTTTTGAGAGCTATCAAACTTATGTAAAAATTTTAAAACTAATGACTAATACAGAGCTAGAAAAAAGAGAACTTCCTGATTTAGCCGAATTTATTAAATTTCAACCTTTTGTTACAATAAAAGAACTTTGTACGATCTATGAGAAATCTACTCAATGCATGGAGCTTGAATTAAAGAAACTAATTTTACGTAGAAAAGTTAAGAAAATTGTTCAAAAAGATAATACTTATTATCAATACGTTATTTAAACGACAAAAAAAGACCTAGCTTTCGCTAGGTCCTTTTTTTGATGTAAAATTACATCAAGGGGATGGGAGAAATTTTCACGTTCAACAAAGGGGTATTTGTGTTTGTGAAGTAATTCACACCCTTATAATACAATTTATTTTAGCGTTTGGCAACCACTTGAGAAATATTTCACATTTTAGACACAAATACAATTCTAGGATAATGCTTTATATTCAATCTAAGTAACCGGCAAATATACCGTAGGCTTAAAGATTCAATTGAGAGTATGAGCAAATGAGAGAATACAAAAAACCAAACACATATAAGATTTACTCTTACATATGTTTGGTTACTGAAAAATTTTAGTTAAATAGTAATTCTTCCATTTCGTTTAGCATTTCTTCAAAGACTTTTAATGCTTCTACGATTGGTTGTGAAGAAGTCATGTCTACTCCAGCTTTTTTCAATACTTCAATTGGATAATCAGAGCTTCCTGATTTTAAGAAGCCTAAATATCTCTCAACTGCTGGCTCGCCTTCTTCTAAAATTTGTTTAGAAAGAGCTGTAGCCGCACTGAATCCTGTTGCGTATTGGTACACATAGTAGTTGTAATAGAAATGCGGGATTCTGCTCCATTCTAACCCGATTAACTCATCAATTACGATATCCTCACCAAAATATTTTTGATTTAGTTCATAATATGTTTTTGTTAGTAAATCTGGCGTTAATGCTTCACCATTTTGAGCTAATTCATGAATCTTGTGCTCAAATTCTGCAAACATTGTTTGACGGAAAACAGTACCTCTAAACGTCTCTAAATAGTGATTTAATAAATATAATCTTTGTTTAGGGTCTTCTGTATTTTTTAGTAAATACTCATTTAATATCGCTTCATTACATGTAGAAGCAACTTCTGCTACGAAAATTGAATAGTCTCCGTAAACATATGGTTGATTTTTACGAGTATAATAACTATGCACTGAATGTCCAAATTCATGTGCTAAAGTAAATAAATTATTTACATTGTCTTGCCAGTTCATTAAGATATATGGATTCGTACCATATGCACCAGAAGAATATGCACCACTACGTTTTCCTTTGTTTTCTACAACGTCTACCCAGCGGTTTTCATATGCTTCTTTAAGAATTTCGATGTATTCCTCACCTAAAGGTTTTAATGCCTTTAATAATACTTCTTTTGCTTCATCATATTTAACTTCCATTTTTACTTCTTCAACTAAAGGAGTAAATAAGTCATACATGTGAATTTCGTCTAATTTTAATGCTTTCTTACGAATATCAATATAGCGATGTAATAAGCTTAAATGATCATTTACAGTAGAAACTAATTGATCATAAACAACTTCAGGAATAGCATTATTGCTTAATGCTGCATGGCGAGCGTTATCGTATTTTCTTACTTTAGCCTTGAAATTATCTTTCTTAACAGCTCCACTTAAAGTACTTGCAAAAGTGTTTTTATACGCATCATACGTATTGTAAACTGCTTCAAATGCATCTTTACGAACTCGACGATCTGCACTTTCTAAATAGTGAATATAACGACCGTGAGTAATTTCTACTTCTTCACCATTTTCATCTTCAATCGTTGGGAATTTTAAATCCGCATTATTTAACATTCCAAATGTATTACTAGAAGATGATAATACTTCAGATGCTTGAGCCATAATTTCTTCTTCAGCTGCTGAAAGAACATGCGGTTTTTGTTTTAAAACTTCTTCTAAAGAATGCTCGTACAATTTTAGGTCATTGTTTTCATCAATAAATTTTTCCAATGTATCATCTGAAATTGTTAGTAATTCAGGCACGAAATATGACATTGCACTTCCAGCCTTAGTATATAAGTTTTTAGCGCGATCATCTAACGCTTGATATGTTGAATTTGTTGTATCTTGATCGTAACGCATATGAGAATATGTATACAATTTACCTAATAAGAACGAAATCTCGTCCTGCTTTTTTAATGCATTTAAAAGCGTTTGAGAAGATTCGCCTAATTTGCCTTTAAATTCTGAAAATGATGGGATTAATTCAAGTACTTTCTTGTACTCTTCTTCCCATTTAGCATCAGTTGCATAAATATCTTCCAACTTCCAAGTTAATTCTTCTTGAACTTCATTTCTAGTCGGCAGTTTTTTTACAGCTTTTTGTTCTAGCATGTCTGATCCCCCTAAATTATTATTATTGTATTAATAACCTTCCAACGCCTGATATTAATAATCATTTGAATCGGTTTCTACGTTAAACAATAAATCAAATGCTGTATTAGCACTCAGACAGTCTTCATCCAATGCTTGTTCGAATGATGATGGAATAATAGCATTAGCTATCTTCATTATTTTACCATTTTTAATCCGTTTTACGATTCTAAATTTTACTAAAAAGTCAATATACTTTTCTACACATTTCTCCAAATTACCTATTTCGTTATCCTGAAACTGATTAATCCTCCAATGATTATTCTGTACTTCTAAATTTACATATTGCTTAATATTCTCGATATCAATCCGTTGTCCAATCTCCACATGATGAAAAAATTTAAAATATATTAGCCCTTGCCATAGGATACAATGTTCCTTAATAATACAGTTACTTTCTAATGGCACACCGATTAGAGCCGGAAAATAAACAATATTTGCTTTATACAAATATTGTTTTAAAATTTTAAGTTTACCTTTAGTATGCAGATGTTGATAAAGTCTATAATCTTTTTTTAAACGATTCCATCGATCAATGAATTCTTTTTTATCAATTTTATTTTGGGATAATAATTTCTTTAGATTAAAATGATTTATTGGATAAACTTGCTTTTGTCCAATATATTGGACTGGGGAGAATGCTATTAGTGAGGAAAGGACAATAAATGAATCCATCGTAGGATTATAATACAGAAGAGAATTTACGTTAACCTTAATAAGAGAATAAACGGAGAGTGAATTTAGAGAAAACGATGACCATCTTTTTTGTTTTAATAGCTTATCATTTAAGATCCACATTACTTTCATTCCACTATTCTTTAAGGAACTAGTTCTTTTTACCATTAGATCTAACGGTATAATAGAACATTGATACTCAATACATAATTGAAAACTTTTTAAACTAACATACAAATCTGGCCTTTGATTTAATTCTGGTAAAAATTTTTCAACTTCAACATTTAACGCTAATTTTTTAAAAAATTGATATAAAGCAAATTTTCCCTTTATGTGCTCAAGACTTTCTTTTCCTTCATTATCACATTCCGTCAAATCAATATGAGCAAAATGTGGAACATTCTTTAGACCAGCTTTGAGCCTCACCGGTTTTTTGCAATTAGGACAATAGTATGGCCCCACTTTTTTCAATCTGAGTAATTCCTCTGGAGTTTTCATTTCAAATAAATTAATAATATCTTTCTTCGAATTTAATGCAACGATCATGAAAAAAACTACCTCCTTTCCACACTACTTCACTATCCTCCTCAAAATATCCTTCAAAAAAATAAAAAACGATTTTTCAAATAAAGAAAACTCGCCGATTGGCGAGCCTTTAGGCGAAGACAGAGGGGTAGTTGCACTTATACTTATACCTAAAATTGGCATCTACGTCGACTGATCTTCACAGTTGCCAATTTATACTTTCTTAATGTGTAAAAAAGCCTACCAAAAATTGAATTTTCAATTCGGTAGGCTAATTTTGTCTATGCATTTATATAAAATTGTTCTTTATAATGAAGTTATTCATACAAATTTTCAATCTTTTCCAAGTAATTCTGCACTTAAAGTAGTGGTGCCATTAATCTTGATAATGATTCAAATATCCTTTTGTATATAGGTCTCTTTTTAAATTCATTAAATATAATTGCTTCTGATTCAAGGATATCATGTTTAAAATCATTAACTAAGTGATCAATACTTTCTTCTAAATATAAAAATGCAGTTACTTCAAAATTCAAACGAAAACTTCGCATGTCCATATTTGCTGTTCCGACAGAAGCGACTTCGCCATCTACAATTAATATTTTACTGTGTAAGAACCCTTGCTTATATTCATATATTTCTACTCCGGCCTCTAATAACTCTGGAAAATAAGAACGTGAGGCATAGAATACAATCTTTTTATCTGGACGATCTGGCATTAGAATTTTTACTTTTACCCCACCATTTGCTGCCACCTTAAGAGCAGTTAATATATCTTCATCCGGTACAAAATACGGTGAAGCAATATAAATACTTTCTCTTGCACTAGTAATCATGGCAAAAAATAACTCTTTAATGACTTCATGTTTCCGATCTGGTCCTCCAGAAACTAATTGAATTGCTCCTTTTGAGGAATAATCATTTGAATTAATATCAAAATATTCTTTTTCATCAATTAACTCATTCGTCATATAATACCAGTCTTGTAGAAATATGAATTGTAGTGTTCGCACACCTTCTCCATTAAGGTATAGATGTGTATCTCTCCATTTACCAAAATAAAGATCTTTGCCTAAATACTCGTCTCCAATGTTTAAACCGCCGACGAAACCGACATTTGAATCAATTACAATGATTTTACGATGATTCCGGTAATTGATGGTATCATTTAATACTGGAATTTTCACAGGGGAAAATGGTAGTATTTCTACTCCAGCTTTTCGTAAATCTTTTACAAAACTTCTTGATAACTTCCAGCTTCCTACAGCGTCATATAAAAATCGAACTTTTACTCCATTCATAGCCTTTTCAATTAGAATTTCTTTAAGCTGTTTACCAATTTCATCGTCTCTTACTATATAAAACTCAATATGAATATGATGTTTTGCTTTTTTTAATTCTTCAATGATTTTAGGAAATGTTTCACTTCCATTTGTTAAAACTTTCGTAAAAGTATTCATAGTGACTGGTGTATTACTCTGTTTTGCAGCGATATTAATTAAATATTCCAATCTTTTATTTTGATAAATAAAATCTTTCACTTCTTCGTCATCTGACCCATTGATTAACCCATTTGCATTCTGATCATTAATTGCTTTTTTTCGATAAACCATTTTCTTTTTGTAATTTTGTCCAAAAATTAAATAAAAAACAAAACCAAACAACGGAAATATGGCTAAGAGAATGATCCACGTTAAAGTTCTAGCAGGATTTCTATTTTCTAAGAAAATAATAATCGATACACCTATTGCCGTTATCGAAAACATAATACTTATTAATCTAAAAACAGTAGATTTCTCAAAAAAAGCAAAATTCATTAGCCAAATGAATTTAATAGTCGGAGAAGCAAAATATAAAATGCATACTACAATTGATAAAAATATTAAAATCTTTAATCGAAATTGCATCAATATTCTCCTTTATACAGAAAAGAAACCGATCCCTAAGGCATCGGCTATTACAGTAATGGAAAAATTGATTTAAAATGAGGTAATGCTGTTTTCTCATAAATCAATTTTCCGTATTCCTCTAAAACATGAATAGTTACCTTTGAACGATGGCCATATTCAAGTAACATTGATGATAGGTATTCAACTTGAACTTCATCAAGTAAATCTTCCTCAAATTTAACATAAAGATAGTAATAATCTTGGAAGGAATAAAGTGTACTTTCAAATGATTCTTGATTAACAGAATGAGATAAAGAAATGAGATCTTCAAGATTTTTAAAGGATAAAATAATTTCATTTTCCTCTTCATCCATCGATTCAAAAATGTCGTCATCATCATCTTCTTCTGAATCATCGTCATCATCTACAGAAATAAAAGGTATTTCTAAATTCTTTTCTCCTTCACCTAAGTTAACTTCTACTTTCTTACCATCTTTAGAAATTACAGCTTTTGTGACAACTACTTCTAAGCCTTTGTCTAGTGCCTGTACCTGAATCCATAGGGGGCCACCTGCAATGAATTCCTCAGTCAAATGCGCTTCATCAATTAATTCCCAGAAAAGCTCTTCACTTCTTTCTCGGTCTAACCATACTTCATCCTTCGAGAAACCTCTCTCTTCGATGTCTAAGTAGGATATGGAGAATTTAAACGTATTCTCATTAATTCTTTCTATTTCCATTGTTTTCCCCCTCCTTTAATGAACAACAAGTAATTGCGTTAGACGAAATAGAATAAATATAGTTAAAGAATTTTATATTAAATATAAAATTCTGAAATAGTAAATTAGAAAAATACTCTTAAAAATTTAGCTTTAATAAGTAAATTTTTATCTATCTTACCATGAAAAATTATTAAATGCGAATAGTAACTACACTTCTATTTTATGATACAAATTAAAATTTTGGAAATAAAATTCACCTATTTTTTAAAAATCATCATATACCTAGTATTATTAGGACAAACATAAAGCATTTGTAAGTGAGGTGAATTCATGATAGATCTTGAGTATATATGGTCCTTTTTAATGATTGTCATCATAGATATTGTTTTAGGTGGTGATAATGCTATTGTCATTGCATTAGCATGTAGAAAATTACCATATAAACAACGAAACATAGCGATCATATTCGGTAGTATAACCGCAATTGTTTTACGAATCATTTTAACAATTGGTGCAATTTATGTTTTAAAGGTTCCTTTTCTACATTTAATCGGCGGAATATTACTTTTGTACATAGCATGCAAACTAATTATCCAGGAAGAGGACAATCTTTCTTCCATAAAGGAAAACTATACCGTTTTCCATGCAATCCGTACAATTGTATTTGCTGACCTTGTAATGGGGATCGATAACGTATTAGCAATTGCAGGGGCATCGAATGGAAAGCCATCATTAGTAATTATAGGTCTTTCGATTTCGATTCCAATTATTATCTGGGGAAGTAAGGTCGTTTTATGGTTTTTAGAACGATATCCAATCCTTAGCTTTGTTGGTGCTTCCGTTCTTTCAATTACAGCAAGCAAAATGTTAATAGACGAACCAGCTATTAATGCGTATATTAACGGGAGAAACGATATGGAGTTAATTGTCAGTTCATCTTGTGTCATTTTCACGATTATTATAGGTTACTATTTTAATAATATTCGATATCGTAAGCGAACTTCTTAATTGTTAAAAAAAAGCTGTAAAAAGTATTCAATAAACTTTTTACAGCTTTTTATATATTATTCATAAGTATTTGTTCAATATGAATGAGAATGTTAATCAAGAATTGTAATATTTTTCACAATTCAAATCAAAAAATTACTCATTAACTAAACGTTGTGCTTCTCGTAATTGATATGTGCGAACTGAACGTGGTAAGAATCTTCTTATTTCATCTTCATTATAACCAACTTGTAAACGTTTCTCATCAATAATTATAGGTCTTCTTAATAAACCTGGATATTTTTGAATGATTTCGTATAAGTCTTGTAAAGGAAGACTTTCAAGGTCCACGTTTAATTCCTGGAATATTTTTGATCTTGTTGATATAATTTCATCAGTACCACTTTCAGTCATGCGTAATATTTGTTTAATCTCATTAATTGACAATGGTTCTGAAAAAATATTTCTTTCTTTATAAGGAATATTATTATCTTCTAGCCACATTTTTGCTTTTCTACAAGACGTACAACTTGGTGAATTATACAAAATTACCATTTTGCGCTCCCCCTAACTATTCTTTTAAAAAAAGTAATATAGTTATGTTTATTAATTTATAAGAATTGGTTAATTATAATAAGTTTAATCTACCACTATATGTTCACATTATACAGTATTGCTTAAGATAAATATAGACTAATTTGTAAAAAAATTTAAAAAAACCTATACAAAAGGTGTACAATTTTCAGTAAATTTAAAACCCAATAAATTCAAAATAATTATTTTGAAAATACCCAATTACGCTTTATATTTCACCACTTTTTTAATACAATAATAGTAACGCTTACATTCCTAGGAGGCTAATCTAATGGCAGCTTACATAACTGATTTATTGATTGTTGCAGTGTTAGTAATTGGAATTACTGCACTTAATGGTGTGTTTACAAACGCGATCGGCGAAAAAATATTCGGTAGAAGTAAAAAAAGTCAATTTGTTGAGATGTCTGACAGAATGTCTGCTAACTTCAAACAAGTTGGTGGCCAAGGCAAATTCCGTAAGAAAACTTATTAATAGTGCAGGTATTAGGTAGAACAAAGGTTTTAGGAAAAGGAAGGGCAAAAGCCCTTTCTTTTTTTTGCTTCAAAAAAGGTTGAGTCTTTAGGAGATGTTTAAGGTATAGTTGGTTCAGTATTCTAAGGAATATTAGATTCAGGGGCTTTGAAAATAAATTTATACCGCACCATTATACACTATTGTTCTTCCTTCTTCTCCACAGCTAGTCCACCCATTCTTCTACCTACCCTTGCCTGCATTGATAATTTTAGAACTTTCATCTTAATTTTCCCTTAATTTCATAATACCTTGTGATTCATTAGAGTTAGATTTTTTACTTTTTCTAATTGGTGAGCACCTTATGAGTTAAAAAATTAATGCTTCTTCAGTCTTTTTTAACTCATGGACCCTTTCTCACCTCTTTACCTTCCAACGATCTACTTCATGTATTAGAAAATTTCATTTAATTTTTATCTACACCTTAATTTAATTCCTCACGTCCTACTCCCTAACCCCAATAAAAAAATGCCTAGCGAATTATTCACTAGGCACTGTTTTTATTTATACATTTGTTGGTAATTTTTAAATTCTGCTTCAGAGCAAAGTACGAAATGTCCTGGACGAACTTCACGTAATTTTGGTTCTTCGTTAGAATAATCGTGTTGAGATGCATCATAAACGATACGTTTACGGTTGCGCTCATAAACTGGATCTGGAAGCGGGATTGCTGATAATAAAGATTTTGTATAAGGATGCATTGGATAATCATATAATTCATTACTATCTGCAAGCTCAACGATTTTACCGTGATACATTACACCGATACGGTCACTAATGTATTTAACCATTGATAAGTCATGGGCAATAAATAAATATGTTAAGCCTTTTTCCTTTTGAAGCTTTTTCATTAAGTTTACAACCTGAGCTTGAATCGATACGTCAAGAGCTGAAATTGGCTCATCGGCAATGATAAAGTCTGGTTGTACAGCAAGTGCTCTTGCAATACCGATACGTTGACGTTGTCCACCTGAGAATTCATGTGGGAAACGATTAGCATGCTCTTTATTTAAACCTACTGTGTCAAGTAAGTCATATACCATTTTTGTACGTTCTTGTCTGTTACGAGCTAAGCCGTGAATATCAATACCTTCAGCAATGATATCAGCAACTTTCATACGCGGGTTAAGTGAAGCGTATGGATCTTGGAATATCATTTGCATACGACGGTTAAATTTCTTTAATTCTTTACTGCTTTTCTTACCATGTACATCTTCACCATCGAAAATTACTTGTCCATCCGTTGCATTGTATAAACGAATGATTGCACGTCCAGTTGTAGATTTACCAGAACCTGATTCACCTACTAAACCGAATGTTTCTCCACGGAAGATGTCAAATGTAACATCATCAATTGCTTTAACAGTTGTTTTACCTGTATTAAAGTATTGTTTTAAATTTTTAACTTCAACTAATTTTTCTGCTGTTTTATTTGACATTTACTTCACCTTCCTTCATTCGTTGAATACGCTTCTTAACGGATTCAGGTGGTTCAACTTTAGGAGCATCCTCATGTAATAACCATGTTGCAGCGTAGTGTGTATCTGACACTTTGAACATAGGAGGTTCCATTTCATAGTCAATTTTTAAAGCATTTGGATTACGTGGTGCAAACGCATCACCTTTTGGAGGATTTAGTAAATCTGGCGGTGTACCAGGAATAGCTACTAATTCTGCTCCTTGTTCATTATCTAAGTCAGGCATTGAAGCTAAAAGTCCCCAAGTATAAGGATGTTTTGGATTGTAGAAAACATCGTCTACAGTTCCAATTTCAACTACTCGACCTGCATACATAACTGCTACTTTATCGGCAACATTCGCTACTACACCTAAATCATGTGTAATAAAGATAATTGCTGAATCAGTTTTTCTTTGAATATCTTTCATTAACTCAAGGATTTGAGCTTGAATTGTAACGTCAAGAGCTGTCGTTGGCTCATCGGCAATTAATAATTTTGGATTACAAGCAAGCGCCATTGCAATAACAACACGTTGTCTCATACCACCTGAAAATTGGTGCGGGTATTGTTTAAAACGATCTTCAGCCTGTGGAATACCAACAAGGTTGATTAATTCAATCGCAATTTTCTTTGCCTCAGTTTTGCTCATTTTTTGGTGCTTCATTAGACCTTCTGTAATTTGATATCCAATCGTTAATACTGGATTTAAAGAAGTCATAGGATCTTGGAAAATCATTGAAATATCTTTTCCACGAATAGCTTGCATTTCTTTTTCGCTTATTTTAGCTAAATCTTTTCCATCGAATAAAATTTCACCGCTTTTAATTTTTCCAGGAGGGTTTGGAATTAACCCCATTAATGCTTTAGATGTTACTGATTTACCTGAACCAGATTCACCTACAATTGCTAATGTCTCACCTTTTTTTAGGTCAAATGAAACTCCGCGTACTGCTTGAACTTCACCAGCATGAGTATAAAAGGAGACACACAGATCTTTTACTTCTAATAATTTACTCATTGTTCATTCTCCTTTCAAAATTACTTACTCGATTTTGGATCTAGAGCGTCGCGTAAGCCGTCAGCAATTAAGTTGAAACTTAAAATTAACAAACTGATTACAATCGCCGGAATAATCATCATATGAGGGAAAGTTTGTAATGACTTAAAGCCATCACTTACTAAAGAACCTAATGATGCTTTTGGTGGTGCAATACCTAAACCAATGAAACTTAAGAACGCTTCAGAGAAGATAGCACTTGGAATTGTAAACATCATCATTACGATAATTGGACCCATAATATTTGGAATTAAGTGTTTTGCAATTAATTGAGTATTAGTCGCACCTAATGTTCTTGAAGCTAAAACGAATTCTTGATTTTTTAATTTTAACATTTGACCACGTACGATACGTGACATACTTACCCAGCCTGTAATAACCATCGCTAAAGCGATTGAAAGAATACCTGGGTTTTTAAAGATCAGGATAAACAAGATTACTACGATTAAATATGGAATACCCATTAAAACTTCGGCGATACGCTGCATGATTGTATCCACTCGTCCACCAAAGAAGCCTGAGATACCACCAAATGTAACACCAATTATCATATCAATTACTGCTGCTAGTAAACCGATTAAGATTGATACACGAGCACCCGCCCATGTTCTTGTGAAAAGGTCACGTCCAAGATCGTCCGTACCAAACCAGTAATTTTCTTTGATTCCCTTTTCTTTATAAACGTCATTTCCATATTGATCATATCCATCAAATGGTAAGAATTTTACATTTGCTAATACACCAATTTTTGGTGGTAATTTTGATCTTTTTAAATCTTGATCTTTGTAAGAATGGCCACTAATCATTGGACCAAATAAAGTGAAGATTAATAAGATGCCTAGGATAATAAAACCTAACATCGCACCTTTATTTTTCATAAAACGTCTTCTTGCATCTTTCCAGAAAGAATCTGAAGGTCTTGAAATTTTATCTGCATTATTTAAATCTACGTTTGCAGGTTGAAATAAATCAGATGAAATTTTTTGAGCTGTATTATTGTTCATTCTTATTTACCTCCTGCTAAACGGATACGTGGATCAATTACACCGTATAAAATATCTACTACGAAAATTACAATTAATAATAATGCACTATAGAAAATTGTTGTACCCATAATTAATGAGTAATCATTTGTTTGGATTGATTGCACGAATTGAGAACCTAATCCAGGTACAGCAAACATATTTTCAATAACTAATGTACCAGTCATTAAGTTTACAGCCATAGGGCCTAAAATTGTAACAACCGGAATTAATGCATTTCTTAATGCGTGTTTAATAACTACGCCAACTTGAGAAATACCTTTTGCTTTTGCAGTTACGATATATTCAGAATTCATTACTTCGATTAATTCAGATCTTGAGAATCGAGCTACCGTTGCGATAACGAATACTGATAATGCAATAGTTGGTAAAATCGTGAATTTAAAGCTTTCCCAATATGCTACTGGGAACCACTTTAGTTGTACTGCTAAATAATATTGTAAGATGGCCCCGAATACGAATGAAGGTATCGAGATCCCTAGAACTGCTAGAACTGTAGCTCCGTAATCAAAAATTGTATTGTTTTTTAATGCTGAAATGATCCCTAAGATTAATCCTATAAATGCTCCTAATAATAAAGCTTGAGCACCTAATTGAGCTGATGGACCAATACGAGTTTTAATCATATCAGTTACTTTACGGTTATCGTATTTATATGAATCTCCTAAATCTCCTGTTGCTAGATTCTTCATGTACGTTGCGTACTGAACTGGTATAGGCTTATCTAACCCATACTTTGCAAAAATAATTTGTTTTTGTTCAGGCGTTAATTTCTCTGGGTTTTTTAATGGAGAACCTGGTAACAACTTCATTAAGAAAAATGTAACTGTACAAATCAAAAATAGTGTGACAAACATGTAAATAAATCTCTGTAGCACGTAACGTCCCACAACAGCACCCCCTTATTAATTTTAAAAATTTTTTTATATTTTTTTTGTTAAAAATGAGAGTAGTTAAAATACTCTTATTTTCATTTCTAGACTGTTTCGATCGCTTTTGCTTCTTGTCCATATTATTCTCAAACATGGATTCAATCATTTAGTCCATTTTTTTCTTTTAATGTAAATTGGTGTAAAAATTTGCTTAAGCTTTTTTCCCAATAATGTAAGCGTATTCGCAATGACGTTATTGGTCAATATTTTTTTTACTCGAAAATTCAAAATTATTATTCTAGACTGATAATTTTAATTAGAAATTCCTGTTCATTTAAAATTGGGATCCTTATTAAAATAGCTCATTCAGATATTTATTCATAAATTTTAGTAAAAAAATGAAAGTATACTTTGATTTCAAAATGCAATTTTAGTATAACAAACTATTTATCGTAACATATCTCACAATCCATGATGTATACCCCCTAAGATGCAATGCAATGTAGGTTAAAATGCAGAAAGTTAATATACAATTCTGAATTTTTATAGTAGAATTTTCGATAGTAATCGATTTTTTTCTACAAATTTTATTATACATTTTTATTAGAGTTTTACAACAATTTTGACAAAATTAAATTAATAAATTTGTTGAAATTAAGAGAATTCTCTTAAAAATGCTAAAAATTAAAATAAAATTGTAAATATTAGTTGAAACTGTTTACAATGTTATTATAGTATAGCAATAATAGGTCTACAATATATAATTCTTTCCAATAGGGGGATCTTAAACTAAATGGCAAAACACTATATTATTAGCGTATTTTCGGGGATATTACTTGCAGCAATCATTTCTCTCACCCAGGGAACATTACATTTTTTCCTTCATTTCACCAATGTTACTTTCTATATTGGACTAACATTATTTGTAATCGGCGGATTCTTATTAATCGTCCAAAGTGGATTCTTTAATATTACTCGTTTTGGAATGCGTAAAGTTTTTGGTACACGTGACAAGCAAATGGCCGAAATGACAGGTGATGAAACACTAACAGTCGATAAGGATATGATTTATAGAAGATATAATTTTTCAATAACAAAGCCTTTACTATGGACGTCCATCACTCTAGTGATCATCTCTTATCTGTTCAGTTTTATCATTATTTATTAAATGATGTATCAGCATCTTGAAAGTTGAATATAATTAAGATATTATCTATAGAAAGTATATAAAAGCTATGACGAAGAGTAGTACACAGAATTGGCATGTTAAGAGAGCTTGTGGATGGTGAAAACAAGTCATGCCTCCTGTCGAATGGGCTTCTGAGCTTCGAACCGAACAGTTTAGTAGGCTTCGACGTAACTCAAACGATAGATGAGGGCATGATTTCATGCATGAGTGATTCCTTAATGGAATAACTAGAGTGGTACCGCGGTTTAATCGTCTCTATGTAAATAGAGAGATTATGCCGCTTTTTTTATTTTAATTAGCTTTTAATTAGGAGGATTTTAAAATGCAAACTATATTTAGCGGAATTCAACCAACATCATCTGGAGGTATTACATTAGGTAACTATTTAGGTGCTGTAAAGCAATTCATTGAATTACAAAATGATTATAACTGTTATTTCTGTATCGTTGATCAACATGCAATTACAGTACCACAAGACAGACTAGCATTACGTAAAAACATTCAAAGTCTTTCTGCAATCTATGTTGCAGCTGGATTAGATCCAGAAAAATCGACAATTTTCATCCAATCAGAAGTTCCAGCGCATGCACAAGCTGGATGGATGATGCAATGTGTTTCGTATATCGGCGAGTTAGAGCGTATGACACAGTTTAAAGATAAATCATCTGGAAAAGATAGTGTATCGGCTGCATTATTAACTTACCCACCTTTAATGGCTGCAGATATCCTTTTATACGGTACTCACTTAGTTCCAGTAGGAGATGACCAAAAGCAGCATTTAGAACTAACACGCGACCTAGCAGAACGTTTCAATAAGAAATACAACGAGATCTTCACAGTACCAGAAGTTAGAATTAGTAAAGACGCTGCTAGAATAATGAGCTTGGCTGAGCCTACTAAAAAAATGAGTAAATCTGATGAAAATCAAAAAGCTACAATCTTTGTTTTAGATGAACCTAAAGTCATTGAAAAGAAAATTAAAAGTGCTGTAACTGACTCTGAAGGAATCGTTAAATATGACAAAGAAAATAAACCTGGTATTTCGAACCTACTAAGCATTTACTCAGCATTTACCGGCGAAACAATCCAAGAGCTAGAAAATAAATACGCTGGTAAAAATTATGGAGAATTTAAACAAGATGTTGCGGATGTAGTTGTAAATGGCTTACGACCATTACAAGAACGATATCAAGAAATCATCTCATCAACTGAATTAGATGATATTTTAGATGCTGGTGCTGCGAAAGCAAATGCAGTTGCAAATAAGATGATTAAAAAGATGGAAAATGCAATGGGATTAGGTCGCAAAAGAAAAAAATAATCACTAATTAAAAGAGTTATCTTAAAGTTACAGAACTTTAGATACTCTTTTTTCTTTGATAATCTAGTTGTAAACAAAGAAAACCCACAAGGAATTTTTATCTCCTTGTGGGTTTGTTCTTTGAGATCTTTTAAGGACCCCGCTTTAATTTACTTTTTGCTCGTGTTCCATTTCCCATAACTTTTCAAAGAAAGGTTGACCTTTAACGATTCTTCCACATAATTGCTCATGACGATCGGACCATCCACTTTTTATTTCATCATATAATTGAGACCAAATATCCTCAAATGTCAAATCCTGTATTTGTTGATACGATGTTGGATTCCACTCAGTGTACCAATATCGGATTTCCGAAGGATTTTTTGACGAATGCAGTTGATCTAATGCCATAAATAATAACTGCTTCAGTTGTCTTTCTTTTCTTGTTAGTCCGCTCATAATAATTGGCGACGGTGACAGTATATGATGTTCTTTATTTTCTTCTGTCATTAAACTATGAAGACTATAGTGACTTTCCTCAAGCTCAGCTGTCATATCATATACCATTTGTTCTTGCCTTGGAATTAAACGGCTTTTTCTAATTGGAATATTATATCCAATTGTGTCCACCGCAATAATTCCATTACCATCTGTTACTACAAAGCAATAATCTAACTGAATACGTTCATGGTTCTTTCTTACATAGGACTTTTGAAACACTTCTGTTAATAGACCGGATGGAAGCTCTAATAGTTCATTTTCAATATACTGATAGATCTCTGGAGTAACTTTAATGACTGGAACTTGGTCTAATAATTCAACACTATCATCTTTTCTCCATTCAAAAAAATGACAGACATTGTAACCATTTTCTTCACCTTCAAACCAATTGACCCATACATCATGTAAATACAACATTTACTACCCCTCACTTCACAACTGTATGTAACTTTCAGTATGGTCAGTGATTCACTAAATTATTCCATTTATCCACTGAATTACAAAAAGTGTTTTAACAAACTGAATAAATAATGGCCAAAAAAGCATTAAAATATCAATGTTCTAGATATTTTTGATGATTTTTACATGTCCATTCATTACAACTAATTTGGAATCGTTTGCACTCAAAGTGTAATATATTGAATCGCATTTTCCTTAATCTTTTTACTTGGCGTTCGTAAAAGAATTTCAGTTGACCATTCTGTTTGTTCTGTACAACTTTTAACAATGTCATATCCAACACTGTAACCCAATAATTTTGGAATTCCGTTCCCACCATACAAGTATTTTGAAAAGTCATCATCATTACTTGTTAAATTAAGTTTATCAATTAAATATCTTTTATAATAAATTTCACATTGCGCAGAAGAATACTGATTTGTCCATGGCGCTTGTACCGCTTCACCGTACTTATCTAAAACTGCAGTTTCTGCTAACCCTTCTAAAATCATTGCATCTAGTAATGTGACTTTTTTGTTTTTATATAACTTAGTCAATCTTACAATATGATGATACTCATGTAATAATACTGCTTTATGTTGCAAAATTCCTTCTAATGGAGATAAAAATAAACAAATACAATTTTTATATGCTATTCCACCTCTATGATAAGTCTTGTTTTTAAACATACTTCTCGTTTGGTGACAAGGTAAAATAAATATAGGTAAGTCAGGTCCATTAAATTCTTTTTTTAATTTCTCAAACTCATCCGATAGGCTTTTCCATATATTTTTTTCATACAAACTAGTCAGATCATCCTTACTTTCTATTGTCAACTTTGATAAACCATGGGAAAGAAGATACTTATACAAACTATCCTCATCGTATTTTGGGAAATAAGGTAGTAGTTTTTTCATAACTTCTTGTTTACTTCCAATAAAATCAATCCATTTATACGTTGGCATTATCCCAAGTTAATCACCTCAATTTATATAAAGTATGATATTTACCCACTAAAAGTTACAAAAACAAGAGCATGAAAATAAATATTGAACGAATTTACCATTCCCCTTATTTTTTATCCAAATAAAAAAAGCTCAGGTAAAAACCTAAGCTTTTTTAAATGATTGATTAATTTATTTAGTAAACTCTTTAAATGCTAATGTTACGTTATGTCCACCAAACCCTAGTGAGTTTGAGATAGCCGCTTTTACATCAAATGGTCTAGAAACATTTGGTACATAATCTAAATCGCATTCGCTATCAGTTTCTTGGTGGTTAATTGTTGGAGCAATTACTTTATTGTGAATTGTTAACGCCGTAATGATTGCTTCAATACCACCAGCTGCTCCAAGCATATGACCAGTCATAGATTTTGTTGAACTGATCGGTACATTGTACGCATGTTCTCCAAATACTTCTTTAATCGCCATTGTTTCAAATTTATCGTTTAATTCAGTACTTGTTCCGTGTGCATTGATATAATGTACGTCTTCAACTGATAAACCTGCATCATCTAATGCCATTCTCATTGCGCGTGCTCCACCTTCTCCGCCTGGAGCTGGTGCTGTAATGTGGTGTGCATCACCAGTTGTTCCATATCCAACGATTTCAGCATAAATTTTCGCACCACGAGCTAATGCATGTTCTAATTCTTCAAGGAATACAATACCTGCACCCTCACCAATAATAAAGCCATCACGAGCATTGTCAAATGGACGACATGCTGAAACTGGATCTGGATTTAATGATAGAGCTCTAGCAGCACAGAAACCTGCAAGACCCATATCAGTAATCGGTGCTTCTGCACCACCAGTAATCATTCCAACTGCATCGCCACGTTGAATAATTTTAAATGCATCACCAATCGAACTTGCACCAGAAGCACAAGCTGTAACTGTACATCCGTTTGGACCTTTAGCTCCTGTTAAGATTGAGACTTGTCCAGATGCCATGTCTGGGATTAGCATTGGGATGAAGAATGGACTTACACGACGTGCACCTTTTGATTTGAAAGTATTAAACTGTTCTTCATAAGTTTCCATTCCACCGATTCCAGAACCGATCCACACACCAACTTTAGGAGCGCTCTCTTCATTGATTATAAAGTTAGCATCCTCTAACGCCATTTTCGAAGCCGCGATTGCGTAGTGAGTAAAACGGTCCATACGTTTTACTTCTTTTTTATCAATATATTTTTCAGGATCAAAGTCTTTTACTTCTCCTGCAACTTTTACTGGAAAATCATCTGGATTTTTTCGAGTTAAAGGTCCAATTCCACTCTTTCCATTCATTAAACTTTCCCATATTGTATCTATATCATTACCGATAGGCGATACCGCACCTATACCAGTGATAACAACTCGTTTATTCATATCAAAAAATCTCCCTTCGAACTAGATTATCTTCCGAATCGAAGTGCAATTGCACCCCATGTTAATCCGCCGCCAAATCCAACCAATACTAATACATCGTCTTCTTTAATATTACCATTTTTATACTCTTCTACCAATGCAATCGGAATTGAAGATGAAGAAGTATTACCATGGCGATCTATAATCACACTCATTTTTTCCTTAGGAAGCTGTAATCTTTCTCTTGCTGCATCCATAATACGTGTATTTGCCTGATGAGGAATTAAGAAGTCTACTTCTTCTTTTGTTAATCCAGCTAACTTTAATACACTCTCACAAGAATCTCCCATTTGACGAACTGCAAATTTAAAGACTTCTCGTCCATTCATTATTAAGTGGTCCCCACCTTTATAAAGGTGTTTTCCACCTGTTCCATCTGCACCTAGTTCATAAGAAAGAATTCCTCTTCCATCACTTACTGGTCCGATAATCGCTGCACCTGCACCGTCACCAAATAAAACTGCCGTATTTCGATCTTCCCAGTTAACAATTTTAGTTAACTTTTCAGCTCCGATTACAAGAATTCTACTATATGTACCAGTATTTACAAACTGAGCTGCAGTAACAACTCCATAAATAAACCCAGCACAAGCAGCGCTAATATCCATTGCGGCAGCATTTTTCGCTCCAAGTTTTTCTTGAATTACACATGCAACAGATGGAAACGACTTATCTGGTGTAACAGTACCAACTAAAATTAAGTCAAGTTCTTCAGCTTTAACATCCGCATCTTTCAATGCCGCTACTGCAGCTTCATATGCTAAATCAGAAGTATCTTGTTCGTCACTAGCAATTCTTCTTTCCTTAATACCCGTACGACTAACAATCCACTCATCTGAAGTATCCATCATTTGTTCTAAATCATAATTTGTTAATTTTTTTTCGGGTACGTATGAGCCAATACCTAAAATTCCAGCATTCATAATAATATCCCGCCTTAGTTTTTTATTTTTTTATGTCTTATTATTATTACCTGGTACTAATTTTATGAAATAAAAAGTACTTTGTCTACATTTTTATCTCTTAAAAGCTAGAGTAAGTTAAAAAGAGTGATCTTTCATATAAAAACACGGCATATAGTACAGTTTACATACTTTGCACTATATAAAATTCATCGATTAGCAAGCCTTTAGATGAAATTTGACGTGTAATTGCAATTATACTTATACCTAAAATTGGAAAGTACGTCAATTTTTCTTCATAATCTATAAAGAAAACTCACTGATTTGATTGGCGAACCGACAGGCGTAGACAGAGGCGCATTTGCACTTATACTTATACCTAAAATTGGCATCTACATCGACTTTTCTTCACCGTTGCCAATTTATACTTTCTTAATATGCAAAAAAGGAAACAGTTCAAAAAGAACCATTTCCTTCGATTCAGCCTTTTGAATTTATCACAATTCATTTTAATTAGTAAAGATGAAAATGTTGTTGAATTTGCTGCTTTTGTTTTTGTATACCTTCTTCTAGTGAAGTAGTATTAATAATTACAAAAGGAGTTGCACCTTTATAATTTCTCATCTGTGAGAACTTTATTCCATCAATCATATTTTGTATTCCAGTGAAATTACCCTCTTCTGGTAAGTACATACATTGTTTCGCCGTAATAAAATATTTACTTTCCTTTAATTCTTTCTCAGAAATAATTCTTATTGCTTTTCCTACATCTTCTACAAATAGAATTTCATTCGATCCGTATACATTTTTCTTTGAATCATTTCTTTTGCCTAAGTCTTGAACGATTAATTCATGTACTAAACCGGAAGATGGCTCCCAAGGTCCATATAAAGATGGAATTTCAATAAACGTAATATTACTATTCAAATTCTCACTTAAATCATTTATATTTCTTTCAAATGTTGATAATTCATTATTTGCAGATAATAAGATTATTAGGTCTTTGCATTTTGTACTAATATTGTTAAAGATTGAATCTTTTAACTCCATATCTTTTGTCGTACCTTTTAACTTTAATTCATCATAATAATGGCAAATAAAAACGGTATCATATCGCTCATTCTCTGACAAAAATTGTTCCTCATCTAAAAAAACAACTCTTGCGTTTCTACCAATGGAGAAAATCTTCTCTTCACTAATTAATTCACTTTCATTCCCTCTATCCACCATTACTGCTGTTACATCAGTATACTCCATTAATTGACAGACCAGCTCATATCCTATAAACCCACTAGAACCAATAACCGCACACCTTTTCATTATTAACCTCCTTCTTTTCAGAAATTTACATCAAATAAAATTAGCTTATAATATAGTCTGATGTTTCTTCAAAAACCTAATTAAGTTCTTTCCACAGTCATATTTCTTCTCTTCTAACGAAATCAAAATTGAAATAGGTAAATTATTTTTATTCCGCTCTTCTTCTAGTAGTCGAATATCTCGTTTCCATTTAAAATGATTTCTTGTAGTTGAATAGATTTTAATTGGTGAGATGGTTTCGTAGAAAAAACATTCTCTATCTATAACCATATAGAGGTCTGAGACTTTATATGCTTTTAAAATTTCATGAACTGTTCTCTTATAGAAAAATTTATTTTCTAGTTCTAAATCTAATTCATTTTTTAAATTTAATGATGGATTTAATAATGAAATACTTCTAACTTTACCTTTTAAATAACCAAGTAATTTACATACGACTAATGCGCCTGTACCTTCCCCAATTATATGAATAAATGGATTCAATATTTCTTTTCTTAAAACTGAATGGTATAAGCTTTCGGCTAATGCGACAGCATCATCAGAACCCCAATTTTTTCCATATAAATTTGAAGTGAACACTGTATACCCTTCATCTGTTAATGTTGATAATAACTTCTTTTTATCAAAATGCTGCAATAAGCAACTGTGACTACTATCCACATAGTGCGTATTCCCACCGATATAGAGAACTCCGAAACCATTCGGTCTAATAGGTAGATGAATAACTGCATATTGATCTTCTTGTTTAAAAAATCTCTCAGTTACAGGCATTCCTATCACCTTATTATTAATGTATTATTTTTGGGGAATTATAAAATAGGCATAAAAATATCCCTAAGTTATTTTTTTAATTAAAACTTTTTAATTATAACTTCAATTATCAATTTTCTAGGTATATAATATGATAAGAACCAACTAGATAGGAGTGATTAAAGTGCGTTTTATTATGACATTGTTCTGGAGCTTTATTTTATGCCAAATGGGAGCTTATGTTTTAAGTTCAATGACTGGCGGAGAATATAATTTCACTACTGCTTCAATTATGGCTGTTGTATTATCAGTAGCGATTTCAGTTATTAGCGAAGCATTAATTCCAAATGAACCTGTTGCAAAACACCACTAAAATCTATATATAACATATGTTGTAGCACCCAAAAATGTTCAACTTGGTACATACATATGCCACCATTTATGGTTATAGATTATTAATAGAATCCAAAAATCCCGACTTCTTTTTTGAAATTTTGGATGTTGTGAACTAAAAAAAGCGCATCGATCAAATAATCGAAAGCGCTTTTTTATTACCTTTTTTTTAAAACATTACTTAATAAATTATTTAAACTTTGATTTGTATGACCATTTTCTATTATGGTTTTGTGTTTCAGGAAAAACTTCTCCGGCTTGAAGTTTAATTTGTTTTGGTCGATTTACATTACTTCCTGTTTCACCGATTTCTACGTATATCCCATTATTCGGTGCTTTATCACCTGGTCGAAATTGATGTGCTTGTCCCATGGTCCATTCCTCCTTTTATTTAGGTTCTTATTGTTCCTCTAAAATAAAAGTTATTTCTTTTAAAAAGATGGTATTATTAGTAATTATTGGCGTAAAATCCAATAATATTTTTTCTTTAATAGATGAAAATTAAAACATAAAAAGGTGATGAATATGAAAACAAAACACTTAATTGCACTCGACTTAGACGGCACCTTACTCACGGATGAAAAAACAATATCCGAACGAACTTTAAAAGCGATTCAAAAGTTGAAAAATGCAGGTCATGAAGTATGCATTTCAACAGGAAGACCTTATAGAGCAAGTAAAATGTATTACGAACAATTGAATCTTACAACTCCAATTGTAAATTTTAACGGTGCTTATGTTCATCACCCATTAGATAATTCATGGGGAGTTTTTCACGAATCTCTACCATTAGACGTTGCAAAAGAAGTCATAAGTTCTTGTAAAGAATATGAATTAAAAAATATGTACGCTGAAGTAATGGATGATGTTTATGCACATAAACATGAAGAGGAAATTATCCCACTTTTCCATTATTTAAAAGAAGATATTATTCACGGCGATTTAGTTAATAATCTTAAACAAGCACCAACTTGCCTTTTAATTGATAGTGAAGAGCATCATGTCGCAAGCATTCGTAACCATTTATCGGATGTACATGCTGAAGTAATTGATCATCGTCGTTGGGCTGCACCACATCATATTATAGAAATTGTTAAAGCTGGTATGAATAAAGCGATTGGCTTGCAAAAGGTAGCCTCATACTACAATATTCCCCGAAAAAATATTATTGCTTTTGGCGATGAAGATAACGATTTAGAAATGATTGAATATGCTGGACATGGGGTCGCTATGGAAAATGCTATACAACAATTAAAAAACTTAGCAAAACACACAACCCTCTCTAATCAAAATGATGGAATTGCTATTTTCTTGGAAGATTTTTTTAATTTAAAATCATAACTAAACTAAATATATGTAATTAATAACAATCTCAGTAATAATAACCAATCATAATAATTTATTATTTGTGCAATCTATAAAGGACTTCAACAAAAGGATTATCTAATTTTTGATATCGATCAATTACTATTGGAAGTTCTTAATGAAGTCAACAAAAAAAGCTTTCCTATTTTGGAGGGATTTCTCATGGGCAAAAGTAATAAGTCTAAGCGCTTTATTCAACAAAGTTCTGATTCTGTTACAAAATACTCTGAAAAGTTCCCTTATCACTTCACATTAGCTGAAGCTGAAGAGCGAAAAGCGAATAATAGTCAAAGCTTCAATGCGTAAGCATTAAAATAGAAACAACCGTGGATTATTCCATGGTTGTTTTCTATTTTTTCGTACATACCCGCTGCTCTATTTAAATTGTTGCAATGTAATTGACATTGATTTTAAAATTTGATCATCATTGCCTTTTTCGTAAATCTCAAGTGTAACAGTACCATTAGAAGGTAAAACCTCTTTTGGAATATTTACATTAAAATCAATTAAATTGACTGTACCAGATTTCATTTTAATTGGTAGCTTTGTTTCATCAATTAAATTATTATGTCCATCCTCAACTGAGTAATAAATTGTATCCTTGTCTGATATATACATCCCTTTAACTGCGTATTGACCATTTTCGCCACTTACAATAATCTTCGAGTCCTCTTCGTTCACAGCTGAACTTTGATGATAAGAAAAAGGTTGTGAAACAAGTTTAATCCCACCATTCAGATCCTCATCATTAACTTTTGTTGAAACAAAATTTGCAGTGATCTCGTAATTACCATACGGAAGTTTTTTATTAACGAAATTTACTTTCTCTTCCCAAACCTGTGTCTTACCTTCTGGAATAGTTATATTAGTAAGCACTTGAGCATACATCATATCTTTTGAAGATTGATAAACAACTTGCCCACTTTCATCTTTAATTGTAAAATCGACTATTTGTGATGATGAGAATGAAAAATTTGCAGGGATTGTATTCCCATTGTGAAGTGAATATTTCATTGTAACTTGGCCATTCGCTTCAGTAACTTCTAGCTTTGGTGAAAATTTTTCCACATCTATACTATTATTTTGAGTTACTGTTTCTTTAGTACTTGATGCTGGTTTTACTTCCTTTTCACTATTTGCACCACATGCCGAAAGAAGCAGTGTACAAGCTAACAAGAGAATCGCTCCCTTTTTCAAAATAATCCCCACCTTTTTAAGATCCTTTTGCTAAATTATACCAAAGAAACTAGAAATTATTTTCAACAATTAAGTGAAATATTTTATTTTATCTCGTTCATCCACAAAAATAAAACTCCTACTATCGCCTCTTAAAGTATTTCCAATCATATTCCATGTCTTACTACCATCTCCTCTATAAAAACTATTCTTATTAGATTAATGTAGATTAGGGAGTAAAAATAAAAAAATGGGTTATGTAATCCATTTTCTAGGAGGAATAAAATGAATAAAGAAGTCATTCCAGTTAATGAAATCACAAATTTCAAATCACGTTCAGACGAATTTTTTCCAATTGAATGGTATAAAGATATGTTGAAACATCATCCTATTTATTATCATGAAAATACAAATACATGGAATTTATTTAAGTATGAGCATGTAAAACAAGTGTTAAGTAACTATGAATACTTTTCAAGCGAAGGTACTAGAACGACTATTTTTGTTGGAGCTAAAAACAAACAAGAACAATCTTCTATAACTAACATTACAAATATAGATCCTCCAAATCATAGAAAGAGCCGCTCTTTATTAGCAGCAGCTTTCACTCCTCGCAGTTTAATAAACTGGGAACCGCGTATTCAACAAATTGCAACCGAACTTGTAAATGACATTCAAGAAAACTCTATTGTAAATATTGTTGAAGCACTTGCATCCCCTCTGCCAAGTTTAGTTATCGCTGATTTATTTGGGGTACCAATTCAAGATCGATATCAATTTAAAAAATGGGTAGATATCCTTTTCCAACCTTATGACCAAGAAAGACTTGATGAAATTGAGTTACAAAAACAACAGGCTGCAAAAGAATACTTCCAATTCTTATACCCAATTGTCGTTCAAAAAAGATCGAATCTTTCCGATGATATTATCTCAGACTTACTCCAAGCTGAGGTAGATGGTGAAAAATTTACAGATGACGAAATTGTCCAAGTTACAATGTTACTCTTAGGTGTGGTGTTGAAACAACAAGCCATGCGATAGCGAATACTTTTTATTCATTGCTTTATGATGATGAGTTATTATACGGAGAGCTAAGAAGTAATATGGAATTAGTACCAAACGCAGTCGAAGAAATGCTACGATATCGCTTCCATATGTCTAGAAGAGATCGCACAGTCAAACAAGACAATAATTTACTAGGTATAGATTTAAAAAAAGGAGATGTTGTTATAGCTTGGATGAGTGCATGCAACATGGACGAAAGTATGTTTGAAGACCCATTCTCTATACATATTCATCGTTCTAACAATAAAAAACATTTAACTTTCGGAAATGGTCCTCATTTCTGTTTAGGGGCACCTCTTGCGCGATTGGAAATGAAAATTGCATTAGAGGCCTTCTTAACAAAGTTTTCTTCTATTGCACTGGTGGAAGGATTTGAATTGGAAAAAAATTTAACAGCTTCAGCTACTGGACAGTCTTTAACTTCCTTGCCAATGAAAGTTTATAAATAAGAAATTAAAAAAGAATATAGAAATGAAAAATGACTAGCAATTTTAACTTTTGCTAGTCATAACATTTTTTTAAATCTTTCTAAATTCCCCTAGCACATCAACTGTTTGTACTACGTTTGTAAAAGCTTTTGGGTCTACCTTTTTTATAATACGTTCTAAATCGTATAATTCGTAACGAGATAAAACAATCATTAATATATCTTTATCTTGTTTCGTAAACGCCCCAGTAGCGTTCATTTGCGTAATTCCACGAACAAGCTTCGCATGAATTTCTTTTCTTAGTTCTTCACCTTTAGTTGTAATAATCATTGCTGTTAGCTTAACATGACTTGTATGAACACTATCTATTACACGAGTAGTAACATATAAGTTGATTAAAGTATAAAGAGCTTTTTCCATTCCATATAGCTGACCAGCAGTAATAATAATGATTGCATTAAACAAGAAGAAATACGTTCCTACTGGTTTACCTTTTGATTTCGAAAGAACTAAGGCAATGATATCTAATCCACCAGTAGAGCCACCAAATTTTAATGTCATACCGATTCCAATCGCAGCAATTAAACCACCGAACACGGCATTAAGTAGAATATCACTAGAAAAAAGATGTTTAACAGGTAATATTTCTAAAAATAATGTCATTACACCTACACTAAAGAAACTGAAAAAAGTAAATGAACGACCAACTTTTTTCCAAGCTAAAACGATAACTGGAATGTTTAATAACGCCAATAAAATCCCCGTTGTTACTGTAAACGGCGTGTAGTCAGTAATAATATTTGAAAGTAATTGCGCAAGTCCCGCAAAACCACTTGAATAAACATTAGCAGGGATTAAAAAACAATTCATTGCAAATGCATTTAAGAAACCACCGACTATTACTACGACTAACTTAAATAAAAGCTCTTTATTTCTTTCCACCAACTCAGATCCTCCTAAAAACAAAATAACCAATCTCTCTATATAAAAAAGTTGAAACCATAAAATAAAACCTTACTTACACTCACATTGTCAGACAGTTAAAAACGTACGATCATACATATTTCAAATGATATGGGCAAACCTAACATTATCATTTATAAAAGGAGACTCGATATGCCACATACTAGTGATAATGACAAAAAAGCAAAAGATAATAACGCAATAAGAGAAAAGAAAAATGCTCAAGAAAGAAAAAATGCACAAGCTGGTAAGAAATCTTTTTCTAAAAGTGTCGATCATCTTTAATTTTAATTCCTAATTTAAACAGTTTAAAAAACATCATTTTCAACGTAGAATTTCATCCAATAATTTAAGTATATTTATTTATTTCTGAAAGACAATAAGAACTTTAAAAACTAGAAAAAGCCTTATTATTGATAAGATTCAAAAAATAAAACTGTTCAACCTTACGAGTCAATTTTGTAAGGTTGAACAGTTTTTTTTAACTATTTATTCCAAGAATTTAGACAACTTTTCAACTCTTACTTCTCACCTCTAAAATTTCCTAAATTCTCCAAACACATCAATCGTTTGAACAATATTTGTAAACGCCTTTTCATCAACTGACTTAATAACTTTTGATAAATGATAGAGTTCATATCGTGATAATACCATCATTAATATTTGTTTATCTTGATTCGTAAATGCACCTTTTGCATTAATCGCCGTAATCCCACGAACTAGCTTTGAATGAATCACTTTACGCAATTCATCACCTTTCGTGGTAACAATAAAAGCAGTCACCTTAATATGACTAGTGTGAATCGCATCAATGAACCTAGAAGTTACATATAAATTTATAAGTGTATATAGAGCCTTTTCCATCCCATAAATATAACCGGCCGTTAAAATAATTAACGCATTAAACAAAAAGAAATATGTGCCAACTGGTTTTCCTTTAGAACGCGATAACACTAGCGCAACAATATCTAAACCACCTGTTGATGCACCAAATTTTAATGTATATCCAATCCCAACAGCAACGATTAGACCTCCAAAAACTGAGTTTAGTAAAATGTCTTTTGAAAATAAAGGTGTCACTGGTATAATCTCTAAAAATAAAGTTGTAATACCAACGCTTAAAATCGTGAAGTACGTAAAAGATGGACCTATTTTTTTCCATGCTAAAATGATTACAGGAATATTTAATAGCGCAAGTAATATACCAGTAGAAGCCGATAAAGAAGTAAAGTCATTCAATAAATTTGAAAGTAATTGAGCAAGCCCCGAAAAACCACTTGAATAAACACTTACAGGGATTAAAAAACAATTCATAGCAAATGCATTCATTAATGCCCCAAATATTACAACAAGAACTTTTATAAACAATTCCTTTTTGTCACTCACTTATAAGTTTCCTCCTAATTATTCATAAACTTAGTATGCCTGTAAGTTGTAAAATAATAGCAAAAAACAACTTCATTTAATGAGTTGGGTATACAAGATAGTATTTGGATGCTGCTTTCTTTGTTTATTAAGCCACTTTCCCTATTATTCAAGCTATTCACTGTCTGTTCGTGTTTACATAACAAAAAACCACTTCTCTTATTGAAGTGGTTTCAAAACTTAATTATTGCTCTTTTTTCTCAAAAAGTTCTTTTGCGTATGTCCAGCCGTCTTCTTGATAGATTTTATTTTCTTTTAATAATCTACCCATTGCTCGTTTAAATGCAGCTTTGCTAAGTTTAAATCGCGCTTTAATATCCTCTGCATCACTTTTATCCCAGTACGGCATTGCCCCACCGCGACTCATCATATATTCATAAACTTCATTTGCCTCAAGATCTAAACCTTCATGAGCCCTAGGTAATAGCGAAACGTTAGTGCTACCATCTTCTTTGACATCGATAATGCGTCCGCTAACTCTTTCACCAATACGTGGCTCAGTTTTTCTTTGAGATTCATGAATAAAACCGATAAATCGCTCATCCGTTAAAATATATGACCCTACTCGTAATGTACGATAGATTATACCTGAAACATTTTTATTAAGCATACTAGGCTCAGCTTGCACTGAGAACTCTTTCATAACAGGTTCAGTTGCAAGTTTAATTAATAATCTACCTTGATTTGTTTGCTTTAACGTACAAAAAATTTCATCACCTTCTTCAGGCCATACTTCTTGAAGAGGTGGAAGGTCACCTTTTTCTAAAAGGATATCTTTTGAAATACCGATGTTTACAAAAACACCTACTCCATCAAGTTTATCTACTACTTTAGCAAATCCATAACCTTCAGTCGTAATAAAAGGCATTTCCATTGTTGCAGATAATCTTCCTTTAGAATCATGATATAAGAAAACAGTTACTTCTTGATCTATTTCAATTTCACCTGATGCTTCGTTATTATGTAAAAACACTTCTTCTTGACCTTGGGCAAGCATATACCCTATTTCAGTTACTCGACTGCACTCTAAAGTGACAATCTCTCCTGCTTGTAAACTCATTCTTTGTTACATCCTCTCTAAACTTCCAAACTAAAAATTATTATATCATGCATAATGAAAGTTTGTTACTTCGTCTATCATACACTATAATACAAGTATTAACGAATTGGAGGGATTCTATCTATGTCAAAGGAAAGTTCATTTGATATTGTTTCAAAAGTAGACTTACCAGAAGTCTCAAATGCGATTCAACTCGCTAATAAGGAAATCGCAACTCGCTATGATTTCAAAGGAAGCAAGAGCTCAATTTCATTAGAAAAAGAAGAACTAGTTTTAATTTCTGATGATGATTATAAATTAGAGCAATTAAAAGATGTATTAATTAGCAAATTAATTAAACGTAATGTTCCTATCAAAAACCTAGATTATAGTAAAGTTGAAGGTGCTTCAGGCGGTACTGTTAGACAAAGAGCTAAATTAGTTCAAGGTATTGATAAAGAAAACGCTAAAAAAATTAATACAATTATTAAAAATAGTGGATTAAAAGTTAAATCACAAATTCAAGATGATCAAGTCCGTGTAACTGCAAAAAGTAGAGATGATTTACAATCAATCATCGCAGCTGTAAAATCTGCAGACTTATCAGTTGATGTTCAATTCTTGAACTACCGATAATGAATACATAAAAAAAGAGGATGAAATTGATCATCCTCTTTTTCATGCGAGTTAAAATTTCTTCTTTTCCCCTTAACTACTCACCAATGTTAATCGTTCATTCTTTGCACAAGTATCTCGGATGATTAGTTTATAAGGAACGATAATACTTTTTTCAGTACCGTCTGGTTCTTCAATCTTTGAGATTACATTTTTGGCCGCTTCGTTACCAAGTTGATAAATGTTAATATCAACAGATGTTAAAGGTGGGCTTGCTAATTCTGCAAAGATGGCATTATTAAAACTAATCATTGATATATTATTCGGAACTGAAATATTATATTCATTTAGTACACTTATAATCCCTAATGCTAATACATCGTCTGTGACTACTATTGCAGTAGGAAGTTCTTGGAGGTCTAGTAATTGATTTACTGCTTTTCTTCCACCATCTCTTGTAAATGAAGTAAAGATTATTGCTTTATCATTTACTGGTAGCGCATTTAATTTCATTGAATCTTGGAAGCCACGCAAACGATTTTGAGTTACTAATAGGCTACTTTCTCCTCCAATAAAAGCAATTTGTCGATGTCCAAGATCAATTAGGTAATTGGTGACATCTCTAGCAGCTGAGTAGTTATCATTATCAATATACGTAATATCATCCATTGAATGATCTGGCTTACCAACTAATACGAAAGGAAAGTTATTTTCGCTTAAATAATCAATGATTTTATCATTTTCCTTAGAATACAGCAGAATAATGGCATCAACTCTTCTACCTCTAATCGTTTTTATCACAGTTTGTTCGACTTCCTCATCATTGTTCCCTGTAATAAAGTAAAGAGAATATTCTTTTTGGTTTGAGTAAGCAGTCACACCTCTAATTACTTCTGCAAAAAATGGATTATGAAATGATGTATCAAGTGCAGGTGGTAAAACTAAACCGATTGATTTCGTAGATCGATTAGCCAATGACCTAGCGTTTAAATTCGGATGATAATTTAGCTCGTCCATCACTTTTCTAACTTTTCTTTTTGTCTTTTCACTAATTCTTGGGCTGTTTGAGATAACTCGAGACACCGTTGAAGGTGCTACATTCGCTTTCTTCGCAACATCCTTAATTGTTATAGTCATTTTAATTCCCCTTATTCACGAATGAATGTAAACGTTATCATTTTTTCTTTAGATGCTATTTAATAAAATCCACGTTTTGCCAACTAAACCTCGATGCCTCGTTCATATCCAGGTGATGGATTATCAAAATTGTTTGATGATTAGAATACTTCACATAACCGTTTCAAGTATTCTAATCACATCAAACTATTTTCTATGCTTATTGTTTATTACGTCTTCTTGCAAACCACAAAAAGATGATAAATGCTACAAAAATCGATGGAATTGCTATGATTACACCCATGTTTAAGCCCGTTTTTGGTGCAACTGCGTAAACATTTGATGATTCCCTTTTCAGAACAATATCAAACCCTTTTTTATTCGGGCGAACTAAATCATCAGCTAAAAGACCTCGTAATTCATCTGATTTCTTAACAACGTCAAAATCCAAATGAACCTTTTGATCAAGTGAAGTATTATTAATAGCAATGATAGTCGTTTCATCTTTATCATGTCGCTTAAATAAAGTCATACCTTTCGAATCATAAAGAACTTCAAAATTCCCATTAGTAAGTGAAGGTAAAGTTCTTCTTAATTCAGTCAGTTTTTTTATATAATCCGAAAAATCTTGATCCGTACGGAAGTCCATTCCTTTTCGGTTATCCGGTATATTTCCACCATTTAATGCAATTTCAGTACCATAATAAGTTAATGGGATACCTGGTGATGTAAATAAATAAGTAAGTGCTAACTTTAATCTTGACGGTGGGTACTGATTCTTTGATAGTGCAATTGAAACAAAACGCTTAGTCATTTCATCATCTACATAGTTAATCATTAAAGTAGATCCAAGCTGTTTAGTTAAATCTTTTTGCTGCTTCATTACTTCTGTTAATGATTGATTTTGTGAAGAAAAAGTATTAGCTAAATCGCCTACTAAATCAACGTTATAAATTCCATTAAAGTCTAAATTCTCGTATTTACTATAATTCATTTCACTTGATTCATTTAAATCAGCAAGTAAAATAAAATTGGGATTTTTCTTTTTTAATTCTTGATTAAATGTTTTCCAAAAAGAAACAGGTACATTATTTACTTCCTGTAAATTATAACCATCAAAGCTAGCCTGATCCATCCAGTACTTACCAGCATCAATTAAGTAATTCGCTACTTCAGCATTTTCTTGATTGAAGTCAGGAAGTCCTTTTATCCATTTCTTTTCTGAACTTGTACTGTTTTCTGGATTGAACCAATTCGCATTTTTAGCTAATTCACTATTAGGTGAAACATTATTTGCAACAAAATCAATAAAAACTTTAATTTTACGTTTATGCGCTTCTTTTACTAACTTTTTTAAGTCTTCGATTGTTCCAAACCTTGGGTCCATCTTTTTAAAATCTATTACTGAATATCCATCGTATGAATTTTCATCGCTTTTAAAAATAGGTGATATTGAAATAGCTGTATAGCCAAAATCCTTTAGATAATCTAATTTTTGTGTAATTCCTTCTAAATCACCACCCTGTGATTTTGTTAAATCTTTCGGGTCAGTATTTTTATTATTTCTAGGATTCCCATCAAAAAAACGATCAATTAAAATACGGTAAATCATTTCTTTTTTTAGATCTGTAGTATTTTTCTCTGCAAAACTAATACTTGGTAATGTACTTAAAAATAATACAGACACAAGTATTATAAAACCAAATCGCCTCATTTTTTCTCCCCCTGCAAGTCAATCGCATGTACAAAATTCACTCTCTAACTATTGTGCAAAATATTAAAATGAAATTCAAATATTATATTGATTTCATAAAACGGAAGCGATTGCACACACTATTTAATTATACTGTTAGCAAATTAGATAGCAAGTTAATCCTTTCATTAATTCCTTTTAGTTAAACCATAAATAAAATTTAAAGGGGAGAATCATGCAAATTGAATCAATCTATCATCAACCGTATGATCAATATGCTTTTTCAATTGATGATAAAACCTATCGTATAAGAATTCGAACAAAAAAAGGAGATTGCAAAGAAGTTAGTTTCTATTACGGAGATCCTTTCAAATTTAATGATTCGGGCTGGCAAATAGAATCGGTTCTCTCGATGTATCTTGCTTTTTCTACTGAATTTTTTGATTACTGGGAAATAAACGTTATGCCTCCAAATAAAAGAATGAAATATATTTTTCATTTAAGAAACGAACAAAATTCTATTTATTATGGCGAAAGTGGATTTTCTAATCAATTTAATCAAAATGATCAATCGAATTGTTTTACTTTAGCATTTCTACATAAAAATTATTTAATTTCTCCCCCAAAATGGGTAAATAAAACAATTTGGTATCAGATTTTCCCTGATCGATTCGCTAGTGGTAATAATAAGAATAATCCAAGCGATTCAATTCCATGGGGCTCTACTTTACCGACAAGTTTAAGTTATTTCGGAGGGGACCTGGAAGGTATAATCCAAAAAATCCATTATCTTAAAAATTTAGGAATAAGCGGCATTTATTTAACACCTATCTTTGAGGCAAATTCAAATCATAAATATAATACGATTAATTACTTTCGAGTGGACCCTACATTCGGAGATGAAAAAATCTTAAAATTATTAATTAAAAAATGCCATGAAAATAATATAAGAGTTATGCTTGATGCAGTTTTTAATCATACAAGCGCATCATTCCCCCCTTTTCAAGATGCATTACAAAACGGAAAAAACTCTGCATTTTATGATTGGTTTCACTTCTATTCCGAAAACAATCAACTCACTTATGAAACCTTTTCTTTTGTTAAGGAAATGCCAAAGCTAAATACAGAAAATAAAGAAGTTCAAAATTTCTTAATCGAAATCGGTTCTTATTGGATTAAGGAATTTAATATAGACGGCTGGCGTTTAGATGTAGCTAACGAGATTGATCATTATTTTTGGAAGCATTTTAATAAAAAAATGAAAGAAATGAAAAATGATTTGTTTATAGTAGGAGAGATTTGGCACCATGCTATGCCATGGCTAAGGGGTGATGAGTTCGATTCTGTTATGAATTACCCACTAATGAAATCATTACTTGCTTATTTTGGATATCAAACAATCTCAACCACTAATTATCAAAATTCAATCAATGATTTAATTGCCACATATCCATTAACTGTTATCAAAACTTTATTCAATGTAATAGGTTCGCACGATACACCAAGAATACTGACACAATGTAATCAAAACGAAAAAAGGGTTATTTTATTATATGTTTTTTTGTTTACATTCTTTGGAACGCCATGTATATATTATGGTGATGAAATTGGCCTACAAGGTGGCAATGACCCAGAATGTAGAAGTTGTATGCTTTGGGACCAATCACAATACAATTTAACAATATTTGATTCATTAAAAAAATTAATTGCCTTACGAAATAAGTTCTCAGTATTAGCAAACGATGGGGAATTTAATTGGGTACAAACTGATCATAACTATATTCTTATGTATGAGCGGAAAAATGATCGATTTCATTTTTTAATCATAGCTAATAACTCGCTTGAAAAACAGTCAGTTTCATTACCAATAAATTTGAAGGGGAAAAGAATAACAAATTTATGGAATGGTCAACAATTTGCTACTGATTCTGATTCAATTGCGATCGACATTGCTGAAACTGATTTTTTAATTTTGCAATTTGAAGAAATAGGCTCATTCATTTAATTAACACAGACTCATTCACTTGGGTCTGTATTTTTATTCATCATTTTACTAAATGTTAGATTTTCTTACATTTCTTATATATGTTAGCGTTTTCATTATTTTTCAGATTATTTTTTTTGTTATTTTTATGAAATTATTATTGAATTTTGCATATATTCTGAATATGATATCTTATATAACACTTAATGTTATAAAATCTAACATTACAGAAATGGGGAATGAAAATGAACAGTATTCAAGCTGCAGATAGTGTATTTCTTTTTATTTCAACTGTTTTAGTAATGATCATGACGCCTGGTCTAGCACTCTTTTATGGCGGAATGGTCAAAAGCAAAAATGTTTTAAGTACGACAATGCATAGCTATGCTGCTATGGCAATCGTATCAATCCAATGGGTAATAATAGGCTATTCTTTAGCATTCGGCCCAGATGTAAATCACTTTATCGGTAACTTTTCATGGGCAGCCTTAAAGGATGTTGGTTTTACTCCAAATGATAATTACAGCGCAACAGTCCCTCATAATCTTTTCATGATGTTCCAACTAATGTTTGCAATTTTAACTCCCGCTCTAATATCAGGCGCATTTGCTGAGCGAATGAAATTTTCAGCATTTCTATTATTTACCCTTTTATGGACAACATTCGTATATGACCCATTAGCTCACTGGGTTTGGGGTGTAGATGGTTGGCTTCGTAATTTAGGTGCTTTAGACTTCGCTGGTGGTACAGTTGTCCATATTTCCTCCGGTGTTTCAGGCTTAGTCCTAGCGCTCCTTCTAGGTAAACGAAAAGATTTCGGTTCAACTTCTCCTCATCACTTACCATTAACTGTGTTAGGCGCAGGTCTCTTATGGTTTGGTTGGTTTGGATTTAACGTAGGTAGCGCTCTAACTTTAAACGATGTTGCATTAACAGCATTTATTAATACAAATACTGCAGCAGCTGCCGCATCAGTCGCTTGGGTGCTTGTTGAATGGTATGTAAATAAAAAACCTACAATGTTAGGCGGAGTCAGCGGGGCTGTAGCTGGTCTTGTCGCAATTACTCCCGCTTGCGGCTTTGTTACTCCCCTCTCATCGATCGTGATTGGCTTTTTAGGTGGAGTCATATGCTTTTTAGCAGTAACATACTTAAAATACAAATTCGGATACGACGATGCGTTAGACGCATTCGGCTGCCACGGAATCGGTGGAACATGGGGCGCAATCGCCACAGGATTATTTGCTACAAAATCAGTAAATAGCGCAGGAGCAAACGGAGTCTTTTACGGTGATTTATCATTACTTTGGAAACAACTACTCGCAATCGGAGCAACTTATCTATTTGCAGGAGTGATCACCTTTATCATCGTAAAAGTAATAAGCAAATTCATCCGTATTCGCGTCGACCAGGAAGAAGAAAACCTCGGTCTAGACTTATCTATACATGGCGAAAAAGCATATCATGACGCAAGCTTATAAGGAGGTATTAAAGTGACTGCTAAACTAACAAAAATCGAAATCATTACTCGACCAGATAGATTTGATGTTTTAAAAGATGCCCTCTCAAAAGTTGGGATTACAGGAATGACCGTTACAAACGTATTAGGATGTGGAATGCAATCAGGCTACACAGAAGTATATCGAGGCAAAAAACGAACAATAAATTTACACGAAAAAATTAAAGTCGAAATTGTTGTATGTGACGTACCCGTTCAAGCTGTAATCGATGAGGCGAAAAGAGTGTTAAAAACAGGAAAACCTGGTGATGGAAAAATATTTGTATACCCGATTGAAAATGCGATTAAAATTCGCACGGGGGAAGAAGGTAGAGACGCTTTACAGAATGATTATTAATTTTAAAACCTAGCCGTTTTGAATGGCTAGGTTTTTATTGGCTTAATTTACGTTTGAGTTGAATATGTAGCTGCTACATTCGTTCATCTACGGACGTTTTAATGCCACCAGCTTAGTTTTTGATGAAAATTAGTAATTATCCTAAGAAAGTAACTGTTTTATATACATACGCTTTATTTCGGTTGATTTTTTTATAGAAAATCATCAAATTTTGAATGAATTAGGATTTTATTTGCGATTCTGGAAATTTATTTGCGATTTTCAATTTTTAATTGCGATTCTGAAATTTTATTTGCGATTACGCTTTTTTATTTGCGATTACGCTTTTTTATTTGCGATTCTGGAATTTTATTTGCGATTCCGCATTTTTAATTGCGATCCCTCGTTTTTATTTGCGATTCCGCATTTTTAATTGCGATTCTCCTTTTTTTAATTGCGACCCCACTTTTTCATTACGTTTTCCCATCTTTACTAAAAATCCTACGATCTAATTTGCGATTCCACTTCTTCTCTAATTAAGCCCTTCCCCACCTAAAAAAAGAGGTGAAAATCACCTCTTTTTACGCCTTTACATTAATATTGAATTTTTTAAACCAAACATGAATTTGATACAAATGAGCTAATAACTGCGGTCCAGACATTAATTGCCCATACCACGGAACTTGGAATGCTCTTCCTTCACTTTGAACTAGGCTATTTAATTGCTCCTTATCTAGAAATTCATAAAGAGCTGAGCTTTTGTCTTTTAATGCTTCTTTTAATTTTTGAACAACTAATTTTGTATAGACTGGATTGTGAGTTTTTGGATATGGACTTTTTTTACGGTATAAAATTTCATCTGGTAACAGACCTTCAAGCGACTTCCTTAAGATTCCTTTTTCACGATCTCCATACATTTTAAGCTCCCAAGGGATGTTCCAAACATATTCAACAAGTCGATGATCAGCAAATGGAACACGTACTTCAAGACTCGCTCCCATACTCATTCGATCTTTGCGATCTAATAGTTGAGCCATAAACCATTGACGGTTTAAATAAAATAATTGTCTTCTTTTAGCTTCTAAAGGACTCTCTCCTTCAAGGATTGGCGTTTCTCTTACAGTCTCATTGTAGCGATCTTGAACGTAGCTTGCTAAATTCAGTTTCTTACTCCATTCGTCTTTTAATAGATTTTGACGAAGCTCTGTAGATCTCATCCACGGAAACGCTGGTCGATTTAAATCATCTTCTCGATGAAACCAAGGATAACCACCAAATATTTCGTCAGCACATTCTCCTGATAAACCTACTACAAAATTGTTTTTAATTTTTTGGCAAAACCATAGTAATGAAGAGTCGACATCTGCCATTCCCGGAAGATCACGACATTCTGTAGCTTCTTCTAAATATTGCACTAGTTCTTCGTTTGAAATGACGCATCTTTGATGATTTGTATTAAATGTTGAAGACATTAACTCAATCCATGGTGCATCTGAATTCGGTTGGAATACACTTGATGTAAAGTATTTGTCATTTTCTTCGTAATCAATTGAATAGGTCGTTAATTGGCCTTTTCCTTCTTTAGCGTAATGATTCGCAGCAATCGCTGTAATTGCACTTGAATCTACTCCTCCTGAGAGAAAAGTGCATAACGGGACATCAGAAACTAGTTGTCTTACGATTGCATCTTCTACGTAAAAACGCACTTTCTCAATCGTTTCATCAACAGAATCTGTATGAATATCACTTTTAACATCCCAATATTTCCATACTTTAAGTCCATTTCTAGAGAACGTCATTGCATGGCCACCACGAAGCTCTTTTATGCCATCAAAAACACCATTTCCAGGGGTACGAGATGGTCCAAGACCAAAAACCTCTGAAAGCCCTTCTTCAGTTAATTCCGCTTTTACTTCTGGATTTGCTAATATCGCCTTTACTTCTGAAGCAAATAATAATCTTTTGTAATCTTCTTTATAAAATAGCGGTTTTACGCCTAAACGGTCTCTTGCAATGAATAAACTTTCTTTTTCTTCATCCCAGATCGCAAATGCAAATATTCCATTAAATTTGTCTACACAAGCTTCCTTCCACTCTATATAGCTAGTAAGAAGGACTTCAGTATCTGAATGACCTTGAAATGTATAACCCCTCTTTAAGAGTTCCTTTCTTAGATCCTCA
Source organism: Bacillus sp. AFS002410 (assembly GCF_002556365.1). Lineage (NCBI taxonomy): Bacteria > Bacillati > Bacillota > Bacilli > Caryophanales > Bacillaceae > Bacillus > Bacillus sp. AFS002410. Next base: position 301,594 of record NZ_NUEU01000001.1, on the reverse strand, counting down.
GTGTTATACAGCTCACCATTGTAGCAAAGTGTATACGTAACATTTCCTCTTGCTTTACGCATCGGTTGTTTCCCACCAACAGGATCTACTACTACTAATCTTTTGTGGCCAAAGCTACAATGATTTGTGGACCAAATATTCGTATCATCTGGACCTCGTTTCGATAATGTTTCAGCCATCTTTTTTGTAGTATTGGCTACCTTTGATAAATCTTTTTGAAAATCTGCCCACCCAGTTATACCGCACATGCTTTTTTCTCCTTTCTGGGCTATTTCCCTATAAAACTAAAGTTAATTCTATATCGTATTAATGCTTTTAAAAATAGGTGCGTCAATCTATAAAAAAAGTTGATAACTTATCAATATTTGTCCATACGTTTTTTCAATTTTTGCATAGTTATAAAATAGTTAAGTTATGTCAATAAATGAAAAAAGTAGCAGCTTTATTAAAATTGAAATAAACGCAGCTATTATTGTTAATAAATCCCAATATCGGTCGGAAAATAGAGTTAACTTTTATCCATTTAAAACAATATTCGAGATTTTAAAAAAGGTTCGAATGAAAAAAAGGATCCTATTATTAATACTTTATTTTATGTATCAATAAAATGTCCGAATCACTACTTCTCATCGAACTTATGTAAATTAATAAATGAACAGCAGAACGCTTGTAACTGGAGGTTACTTAATGCAATTTAAGCAACGATCTCAATTATTTCAAAAGCAACCTCGCGCTTTCACTATTGGAGCAATTGAAGAAATAAATGATGAATGGGTCTTTTTCGATGATGAAACTGATGAGGCGTTTTTACTTGAGGATCTCATCGATGAAGAGTTCGAAGTTTCTATAAATGAAGAATGGATTCCTGCTTCTTTAAGGAACGGAAATTTTCTAATTCAATATCCCAAAAAGAAAAAATTACAAAATGGTGATATCCTACGTATTCAACGAAAACTTTTATATAGCTTCGATACACTATTAAAAAATTTGAGTGATGAATCGTTTTATACTTTAGCTTACTTGCTAAATACTCATCATTTTTCTTTATACGATTGTCTATACTGTCATAATTTCCTTTCATTCCAACCAGAAAATTCCCCTTCTGATGGAGTAAATTTCATTGTGTTTGATAATGGAGAATTAGTTTGTTCAGTATATCACCAATTCAGGATATCATCTGAAGAACAAAACCATAGATTTGAATTGACTAAAGCAACAGGAAACCGTTATCTATTAACACAGCTTTCTTAAAAAATAAAAAAACTGCCACAATTAATATTGTGACAGTTTTTTATTATGCAAAGAAGTGAAAACCTTGAGGTAATCTAAATCCTAAATATAATAAAGCTAAAATAATTACTGTAAAAATAGTTGCAGGAACAACCATTTTACGATGTTTCTTAGAAGACACAGTGAAGTATTCAAATACTCCTAACATAATAATGCCAAGTGTCATTTTGATGTTGTAAAGCATCATCATATCTGACGGCATATTTCCTTTATTAGGAATATGAATAAATAAATACAGTCCAGTTCCTAAAATAACGAAATATAAAAGACGTAAAATCATGTGAGCAACTTTAACATTCCAACCATTTTTGTAACCGTGCCCAACAATTAAAGCTAAAATAATAGCGACTACCCACGATGTAATATGTAAGTGAATCATTTCATTTCCTCCCAAATATATATTCTAAATAATCATAACATAAGACTATAAATAAGGAAAAATTAAGATGAATCGGAAAGTGTAAAGATTTAAAAAAATTCACAAATTGTTCAAAATATATGGTGTGATTTTCTACCCATCAACCGTTAAAACCCACAGGACAAAATACTCATTTTTAAATTTTATAAATTATATTAATCTAGGATTGTAATCTACTGTCGAAAATAAATTCAATATTTTCTATAGGACCTTACGTTTCGACAGTCCGTATAGTTTATCCTACAAAAACCTTTTAATTTCCACTATCCATTGATTGAATGTAGATGAATATTGTTGTATTTTGTAAGTTTTACACTTCTTTTAGCGAATGCCTTCTCATATGGAAATGATTTTGTATAATAGCATTACATACATCGTGAGACCTAGACATAATTCCCTATTCTTGAACAAAGTTGGTGACTAAATTGCTGCTTCATGTTATAGAGAAAAAACGGGCCCGAATGGTATATTATGCGGGACGATATGGCTTTACGAACAAGAAAACAGTTTTATGTAGCCAAGAGTTGGACAGGCTCATGAATATGATATCGACCTTTTCCTCTTCAAAAAAGAGAGCTTAATAACTAGTTGCGATTAGTTCATTCTAATTGCGACTAGTATTTTTTTTATCTCCATTTAATAAGATCTTTCTATTTTACTATTCTTCACTTTCCTTCATTTAAAATTAATACTTCTTAACAATAAGTAGTCTACAATCACGTTTTAGGTTAAATGGCCATATAATACATAATCATAAAAAGAACAAAGGGTGTACAGTCATGCCTGCTTATGTTGGAGTAATAAATATTGTCAGTATCGGTAGTAGTGGCGTAGTTAACATAGGTGACGCGTATAATATAACACCTAAAAGTAATGCACAAACATATGCCGGTGCTGGTTCGTTTAATACGGGTGATAATGTAACAGTTTATAATAATAGAAGCATTTCGAACGTATATGATCAAGATCAAGTGGATCAGCCAATGGTTGGCAACATGTAAAGGAGGATGTCGTTTGAATATATATATACATCAAACAATTATTATTAATCAGCTAAAAACCGGTGGGATTGTAAACTCATCTGTTTTTCAAATTGGTACAACAGGAAATATAAATGCAAAAACAATAACGAATAATACTGGAGATTATTTAGAACCAGCACCACCAATTACTGAACCAGGTCAAATCGTTCAAACTTCGCAAGAGACATAATTTTATTCCTGTAGCAAATTGAAAGCGAGGGAATTCTATGAATCAACTAGAATTAAGGCAGACTCAGATTGAGCAACTACTATATGAACAGTCTCAAATGATTGAACAATTAAAAAGTAGAATCGCTCAACTTGAAGCCACTGTTGTTGAACTTTCTCAAAGACCTGAGACAAAAATTGATAAAATTGAATATAAATTCGACCAGTTAAAAGTAGAGAATTTAAATGGTACATTAACAATTGGACTGAATCCACTTCAAGCTCCAACATTCGATGATTTAACAGTGGAGAACCAACAAATAGATATTAAACCAGACAACAATATAAAAGCATTAAAATCATATATTGCAGACCGAATTCATTTCCATTTGAAGGAAGAAGCATTAGAAACAATTCTTCAATTAGAATCCGAACTAAGAGTTGCAGTAGATGATTATTATCGTCAAATGATGATCGATGATATTCGAAATCAAATGGATATTCGAATTCCTTATTATATCGACTTATATAAAAATAAACCTGAATTCAATGATAATCCGCTTCGTTATTCCGAAGAGGTCGTATTACACATGTTAAGAGATATCCGAACAGCATACAGTGCTTTTCTTCAAAACTTACCACATAATATTGGAAAGGAGAATAAAGGATGATTTTAAATGTAACAAATTGCAATTTACAAGTAGAAGATATTAAGTTTACAGCCATATCTTCATCTTCATTATTTTTGATTGGAGATGCTCATAATATTTCACTATCTTCTATATTTGACACGCCACCAGAATCGTTAATTGTAGGGCCATTTGTACCTTTATCTGTAAGCTAATGTTTAATATTGATCCAAGATTTCGTCTAGCCGCTGTAGAAACGTATGATGTAAATACAGTTCTATTTTCAAGTGTTTTACAGTTTGGGGATGTATTTTCTATAAACGCAGAGTCAAATGCTCTCGCACTACAAGAAGAGGGAAACATATTAGCTGATCCAAACAAAGATATTTTTGAAATTTATCCTATTTTTAAAGTAATTCCAAAACATCTTCCATATGTTCCTAATGTAAAATTAAATCGAGTAAATCTTAACCCTACTATACAGGTTGGTTCAATTAATTATAATGGTATAAGCTCCTCCAGCGCTTCCGTTGTTGGTTCAGTTCATAACGCTACAATGTTAGCCCGTGTTCATCAAATACGGCATTTTACATCGGCACCTACTATACATTATCAAACTCCTGGCCAACATCATGCTCAACCTACATTTTCTCAACTTTTCCAACCACTAATGACACAACAAATGCAACCATTTCAATCAGATGTTCTTGTTCAACCAACAACACCAGTTTCACCAGTAGTAACAGCACACGCTGTAATACCTGTAGCACCTGTAGTTCCGGTACACGTAGCAGTACCAACCGTACCTGCAGTTCCTGCAGTAGCAGGACGATCAACTGATCCAACAGATTCAACACTAACAGATTAAGAAAGGAGAATACTTTATGCCAACATTTCTTGGTGCAATTGTTATCAATAGCAATGAAGGGAATATAAATACGGGAGATCTTAATAATATCTCACCAAAAACACAAACAAAATCATATTTCGGCTCGGGTTCAGGTAATACTGGATTTATACCAGCAACAATTAGCGGTGCAAGTGCCACTAATACTTTAGATGCTGATTTAGTCGATCAAAATGAAGTAGCAACTTTATAATGTCTTCTTCGATAAAAGGCGATGCGAATTAGCATCGCTTTTTCATTGTGTTGAAATGACCTCTTTTGAGTTAAGAATTCTCTTTAGCTCTCTTTTTTTAACTCATGAACCCCTTTTGAGTTAAGAATTCTCTCAAACTCTCTCTTTTTTTAACTCATGGACCCCTTTTGAGTTAAGTATTCTCTCAAACCCTCTCTTTTTTTAACTCATGAACACCTTATGAGTTAAGAATTCTCCTATTCACTCTCTTTTTTTAACTCATGGACCCCTTATGAGTTAAGAATTCTCTCAAACCCTCTCTTTTTTTAACTCATAGACCCCTTATGAGTTAAGAATTCTCTCAACCACTCTCTTTTTTTAACTCATGAACACCCTATGAGTTAAGAATTCTCCTATTCACTCTCTTTTTTTAACTCATGAACCTCTTATGAGTTAAGTATTCTCCTATTCACTCTCTTTTTTTAACTCATGAACACCTCTTGAGTTAAGAATTCTCTTTACCACTCTCTTTTTTTAACTCATGGACCCTTTATGAGTTAAGTATTCTCTCCCCCCTCTGTGAACCCTTTACGAGTGTGTTATGACCAGCTTCATGTTTATTTGCATACCATGATCCAAACTTGAGTATTTAATTTTCATATTTACGGTATTCTACGATCGCACGTACTTTCCATGAGTATCTTAATTTATCTTTCAATATTATCTAATTTTTATTTCACCACGATAAAAAAAGCGATGCAAACTAGCATCGCTTTTTTCTATAATTCTACAATATGACCGCCATCGAAAAAGTATAGATATTTCGCTTTAACCTTTTTATCCATTCCAGCTTCGATTGCTTTTGAATAAAGATCAAGTTGAATACCGTATCTTTTTATTGCTTCTTTTTTCAATGCTTCATCAGTGGTAAATGCTTCAGTTCGATCTGTTTTATAATCAATTAGGATCGCTTCTTCACCATCGATTAAAAGTAAATCAATAATCCCTTGAATTAATACCACTTCTTCTTCATCTTGCCAATCTTTATAAATTTCATTTGTTGAAACACCATAACTAAAAGGTACTTCACGTAACTTTTGATGAGCGTTTTTCACTAATTGACCAAGTTCTGATTGACAGAAATCAAAGATTTCCATGCTATTGACGGCTTCTCCTTGTTCATGTGTAATTAGTTCTTTCAAAACCATACTACTAATTTGATTCATAATTTCTTCATGAGAAGAAATAAATTGATAATCTAAATTTTGCATTACAGCATGGGTCGCAGTTCCTTTTTCAGCCTGGTTCATCTTTTGTTCTGAGATAAATTTTGGTCGCTCAAGAGGAAAGCCTTTTGATGTAGATCCTGTAAAACTTTGATGATACGGCTCTTCTTCTTGCATTTTTCTTTTTAATTCTGTTACAGATTGCTTTGGTCGATATAGCGTTGCTTGATTATGACTATATTGCCAATTTAATTGATTTTCAATTTCTTCATAAAGCTCGTCATTTTTGATATTGATTGGCTCTTTTAGCTGAAAAGCTTGAAATATTTCAGTTTTATTATTTTCTACTTCTTCGGTTTCCGTTAGTTGAATAGTAGAAGCATCAACAATCGAATAATTCCAACGACATGGATAAAACTGAATTTCATTTTTGGTTTGCCATAGATCATCCTGAAGTCTAATTGCGCTACTAGAATCATGACGAATGATCGATGGTCCAATCCAATCAAGATAGTTTTTTGCACCACTAATTATATTTAATGGTAAAAGCCACTCTTTATGATTTTCAATTTCTTTCCAGCTTTCGATTATTTTTTGTGCGTCCTTCACCTTACCTACAAGTATTAGTTTTTCCCTTGCACGGGTTAATGCAACATAAAGAATACGTAACTCCTCAGATATTAATTCTCGTTGTTCCTTACGCTTGATTGTTTCCTTTAATAGCGTTGAATTTGTAGTGCGATACGTCGGATGAACATAATTCATTCCTAATCCTAGCTCTTTTTGTAATATAAATTTTGCATTTAAATCTTGCATATTAAATTGCTTAGATGTATTCACAACAAACACGACAGGAAACTCTAGGCCTTTACTTTTATGGATTGTCATCATCTGTACGATATTTTCTTGATCACTTACTATACGAACTTCATCTAGTTTTTCGTCTCTTTCCTGCATACGATCTAAAAATCTTAAAAATTGGAATAGACTTCTATAGTTCGATTCTTCTAACGCTTTTGCGCGATCAAATATTGTGATTAAATTTGCCTGTCTTTGTTTCCCTCCAGGTAAACCTCCGACAAAGTCATAATAAGTCGACTCATTTAATACCTTCCAGATAAAGATTGAAAGTGTTTCTCTTTTTACAAGTCGCTTCCATTCCTTTATTTGTTGAAAGAAATTTGCTAATTTAATTGATAATTGCTTATGACGATTTTCAAAATTATTTGTATACGCTTGACATGCCTCATAAAAAGAACCCTTTTTATGGTCAAGTCTGATCACCGTTAATTCTGGTTCTGTTAGCCCTACAATTGGAGAGCGTAGGACAGATGCAAGTGGGATATCTTGAATCGTATTATCGATTAGCTTTAATAGATTTAAGAACACAGCTACTTCAATTGTTTGAAATAAGTCCTTCGATTTTTCAGCATATAAAGGGATTCCAAGAGCTTTACATTCCTCAATATATAAATCCGCATTCGATAATGAACGTCCTAATATCGCGATATCACTGTATTTAACTGGTCTCATTTCTCCAGTTTTTTCGGTAACCAAATATTCACTTTCAATTAAGTCCTTGATTCTCCTTGCAACGTATCTAGCTTCAATTTGTTCCAGTTTTTCTTCAACAAGTTCATCATCTTCTTGTTCGCTAATTTCAGGAACGTCATCTTCTTCAGCAGAGTTTGTTAATAAAATCAATTCTGAAGTGCATTCAGAGTATTCTGGATAGCTAGCCCCTAGCTTCAACATAGCATCTTCATCATATTCAATTCCACCAATTTCTCTTCCCATGATTTGTTGAAAGATAAAATTGGTTGCATCTAATACTTCCGCTCTACTTCTAAAGTTTTTAGATAAATCAATCCTCAAACCTGTTCGATCATTTAACTCTTTTTCATATAGATTATATTTATCGATAAATAACTGTGGTTCTGCTAAACGAAAACGATAGATTGATTGTTTAACATCGCCAACCATAAATAGATTTCCATCCGAGCCTGTACCTTTTGTAATTAATCTTAAAATCGATTCTTGAACATAATTCGTATCTTGGTATTCATCGACTAATACTTCACTAAATTTTTCTTGATAAACCCTAGCAACCGAAGAAGGCAACAATTGATCTGTTTCTTCTTTTTCCTTTAAAATTTCAAGTGCATAATGCTCTAAATCATTGAAATCTAAAATACCATTTTCTAACTTTGCTTGTTTAAATAGCACGATAAAGTTATTAACAAGCCCGATTAATTTTTCAACTAGAGGCTTTAATTCAATTATTTGTTTTAACTGATGATTAATGTTTCGACTAAAATACTTTTCTTTCAAATCATCAATTTTCTTTTTAACATCTTTACGGAAATTAGCTGCTAATTCTTTTTTCTGTTGATCCCCTTCTGTCTTTTTAATAATAGGCAGACGAGTAAACGCTATTTTTTGTAGACCGATATTGATTTCTTCCCATGTTTTTTCTGAAACATGATATAAACACTCTAAATTGCTAAATTCTTCTTTAAATACATCGAAATACTTTATTGGACCATCGGGACTTTCAATTAAATTTAAAGCTTGTTTATAAGCGTTTATACAAGCAATGATGTCTTCTTGAATAAATCTCTTTAGTTCTTGAATAAAAGGAATATCGTCAACTAATTTATCCTTTACGTCATATTGATGAATGAACGTATTTAAAAACTCGCTTGGATTTGGATTAGAAATTGCATGACGATACAGCTTTAAAATTAATTTTGGTAAATCATTATCATCGCGATCGCTTGTATAACGATTAACTAAATCAAAGAAGACTAAATTAGAATCATCACTGTACTCTGCTTCCATTAATTCTTCTAACACTTCATCCATCAGTAGTTGTATCTCTACTTCTTCTGCTGTACGGAAATTCGGATCTAACTCAACCATATAGTAATTTGATCGAATGACTTCCGTACAAAAAGAATGGATTGTTGAGATTGATGCTTTATTTAACAAAGAAGCTTGTTTTCGTAAATGATCCGATTCAGGATTATTTACAAGTTGCTTCTCTAATGCGACTCCAATTCTTTCTTTCATTTCCTGGGCACTTGCTTTAGTAAAGGTAACGACAAGTAATTCATCAACATTAATCGGATTTTCTTCACGAATAATCTTTTGAATGATTCGCTCAACAAGAACAGCAGTCTTTCCGGAACCAGCGGCAGCGGCAACTAGAATGTCTGATCCTTCGAGATCTATCGCCTTTTGCTGGTCGACCGTCCATTTTGTTTTACTGGCATTATTTTCTTCCTTACTCATCATGCTTCACCGCCTCGATCATTTTTTGTATTGCTTCACCATCTTCTAAAGGAGGTAAAATACGATACTCATTCCCTTTTACATTTGCATCAAATTGACATACTGATTGATATGAGCAATATGTACATGGGATTTTATCCTTTTGTTGGTATGGGTTCGCTTCAACGAATCCGTTATAGATTTGCTGACCAGCTTCAGTAAATTTTTGCTTTATATAGTTCGTCATCATTGGATATTGTTCAGGCTTTACTGTTTTAGAATATTTTGCAATGTACTCTCCATTTTTTTTAAGCTTAATTGGTACGATTTTCGAAGAACCCCCATCTTCAATTAAAGCTTCATCCATTAACGAATTACTTTCACGATCTTCCAACAGTAATCCATTCATTTTAAACTTCTTAAAGATTTCGTCCTGAATTTCATCGAACTCAATTTCATTTTTAATTTTTACAATTGGATTTTGAACATGGAAATAAAGTATTCCAGCAGGGTCTGCAGGTTTACCCAGTAATGAAGTTGAATTCGCTACAGCTATATCTAAATAAGTTAGTAATTGTAATGCCAGACCATAATAAACATCAGATAATTTTAATTCCTTTTTAGTTGATTTATAGTCCAAAATTCGTAAATATTCGCCTTTTTCACTCGACGCTTTATCAATCCGGTCAATTCGACCATTTAATACCATTCTTTTCTTTCCATCAATAGGTAGTTCATATGAATTTAATTGTTTACCAATACCAAATGGAACTTCTAAAGCAACTGGAATAAATTTACCTGCATGCTCTTGTTGACTTAAGATTGATGATACTTTTGAAATTACGTCTTTCATTTTTTTCTTTAAGAACATATATCGGTTTGTGCTTAGTAAAATTTCACGTTGAAACTTAGGTGATATTTCATCTACTACTCTCGCTGCTAATTCATCACACTCTGCATTCGTTAAATTACTCCAACTTTTTCCTGCCTGCAATAGATTTTCTCCAATTATTGTTAAAGCACTATGGAAAAGTTGTCCCATATCGAATGATTCAAATTTATAAATTTCACGTTCTTGTAGCTTTAATCCGTATCGTGCAAAATGAGCATAAGCACATTGATGGAAAAGCTCAATTCTTGATACCGAACCACTTAATTCTTCCCCATATAATTCTGTACTTAACTCTTCTCCAAGGTCTTTTGCAATATTGTTATACATTACACTACTAATAACTTTATATAGTTTATCTTTAGAATCTGAATCTTCGCGTAAAAAGTTATATAGCATCCACCATAAATCCATATTAGACTCAGTCTCTTGAGTTGACCAAGCTTGAAGCTGGGTAACTAAACTCGATAGCGCAGTCCCATTATTCGTAATAAATGAAAGCTGTTCTTCTACTGAACTAAATAATAAATCTCCACTTTCAAAGCTTTGCTGGACATTTGGGAATATCGATTTAATCCTTTGAATTAGACTTGAAGGCGCAAGTCCTTTTCCGTCATCACTTGCCAAAGGATAACTGAATATTAACTCATGACTTGCCCGATTAATCCCAGTATATATATTAAAATTTTCTACGAACAATTGATGCTTACTAGTTGGCGCAACCTCAACGCCGAATGATTGTAAATACTCTCTTGCAGTATCACCTAACAATCCATCCTCATTAGCTTTCCTTGGGATAATCCCTTCATTTACACCAATGATGTATGCGCACTTTACATTTTGTAATCGTGAATGATCAAAATTAGCAATATTTACTTGATCTAATGAAGCAGGTACGTTAGCAAATTGAAGCGATTGAAAACCAGTTTGAAGAATTTCAAAAAAAGTTTTACGTGACAGTTTCTCCGTTCCAATTAATTCGACACACTCATCTAAAAGATTAATAAATCCTTTCCATACTTGTTCGTGATCTTTACTTTCGATTAAATTTGATCGATTTTCAGCTTCATCTTTTAAGCGTTGAAGTTTTCTAGAAATATCTAGTGATTCAACAAATTCGTATAATGCTACACACATTTCTCTTACATTTTTTGCATTTTTTAAATTGCTTTGAAATGATCGAACTGGCCCCACTAATAAATTTCTTACTGAATTTATTAAAGCCTCAAATTCTAGTTCTTCATTTGTTACCCCTTTTTCGATTCCATCAGTAGAACGATATTTACGATACTTCCACGGCTCATCAATCGTCCACCTTTTCCCTTGTTTTCCATATGCAATGCAATAGTTTTCAAATAACTCTAGCTGCTCACGATTTTTATCGCTATTGCTTTCAAACGGGTAAACTAATTCTGTCTTATATGCATTAAAAACTGATTCATATCGCCAATTTTTTTGAATGATATCAAAAGTAGCCTGTAAAAATGTAAACAATGGATGAGTTAACATGGAACGCTTTTCTTCTATAAAAATCGGTATTTGATAAGCATGAAAAATAGTAGAGATTAAATGTGAATAAGTCTCACTGTTTCTCAAAAAAATCGCCATATCACGATATCGATAGCCTTTATCTCGTACTTTATGAAGTATATCTTTTGCAATCGCGTGAATCTCTGATCTACGATTTGATGCCGAAATAATTTTAATCCCCTCTGACTCAAAAGAAGGCCTTACTGGTCTACTATCAAAATTCTTTTCAAAATAGCTCAAGCCATTCGATATATTCCTTAAATTTTCGTGGCAAATTATTGACTCGTCAATAGATTGCTTCGTGTTTAAAGCAATCTCCTTAATTTGTTGATATAAAATTGCAGGCTTGTGAAATAAATTTAATTCATGCGGTAATAAATCATCGTATGGACGGTCAATCGTTAATGAGAACTTAACTTCACTACAATATTTCATTAACTCCTCTACAACATTACGCTCTTGTGGCGCTAAATCATAATAACCATCAATATAAATAATGCTATTTTTTATATACTCACTTTTAGGTAGCTCTTGAATTAATAAATTTAAATAGTCTTCCGAATCAAGATATTTATCTTTCATATATGTATTAAAAGCATCAAATACAATTTGAATATCATTTATCTTTTGTTGAATAAAGAGATGATCTTTTGAGGAATTTTGTTCCATTTGCAAAATCACTGAAGATAATTCATCTGAAGAAACTTGGAATCCTTTAAACTCAGAAATAAGAGAAGTTAATTCCTTGTAGAACCCTTGTCGATCAGCGACGTGATGAAATACCTTTAATTCCTCTTTCTTTTCCTCAATAATCTTTCGAAGAATCATTGAAATACCAATTTCTCCGATATGAATCCGACTAATTCCACCAGTTTCCTGTAAAACCTTCCAAGCTAGTCTTGTAAAACTAAAAACTTGTGAATTAATAATAGCCTTCTTCTCTTGCCTTCTGACTAATTCATATTCCATCTGAAATGTCATTTGGTCAGGTACAATAAATATGATATTTTTTGTTTCTTGTTTTAATCTATCTGTAATTTCATTTAAAATATAATGTGTTTTTCCACTGCCTGCACGTCCTAAAATAAATTGAAACGACATTAAATCCACTCCTTTGAAGCAGGCTCATAGTAATTTTGGTACGTAGGTAAAGTCCTAAAGACCTTGCCACCAATTTTCCCTGCTTTTTTCGTTTTACGTGCTCTTCCTGTCTTTTCTGCCCCTAATAATAAAAGCCCCTATAAGGAGCTTACTTGTTAAAATTCGTATTCAAGTTTGAAAGCGGCCAATATAGTAAATCGACCTTCCCTACAATTTTATCAATTTTTACAAATCCAAACAAACGACTATCATAACTTTTTGGTCGATTGTCTCCTTCTACAAACACATAACCAGATGGAACTTTAGCTTTACCCGTAATTTCGTTTAAATTAAAGTCACCAGTAAAAGGTGTTCCCTTTAGAGTACTTTTGTAATCATTTAAAAATGGTTCACTCCATTTTTTATCGTTAATATAAAGTTGATCATCCTTATATTCGATTGAATCTCCGGGTAAACCAATAACTCGTTTAACATAATCCTCTTGTTTATTTGCATGAAAGACTATTACATCAAATCTTTTTATATCACTTAATTCATATCCAAATTTATTTATTACTAGTAAATTTCCATTCTTTAAAGTTGGCATCATAGACTCTCCATCAACTACATAAGTAGAAAATAGAAAAGTTCGAACAATAAAAGCAATTGCGATTCCGATAAAGATTGCTTTTCCCCAATCAAATACTTCTTTTCTTAGCATAAACAAACTCTCTCCCTTTTGAGTAATAATGCTTTATTGCTCATCAGATGATTGAGGTGTACCCTTTTTCTCTGTTGTTTTTTCTTTGATGTCCATACGTTTCTCAATCACTTTTCCAACAATCCACAATATAAAAATAAAGATTCCTATATATAATGCTTTAATTGGATTTTGAAACACAGAAGTTAAATCTTTCCCTAAATAGCTAATCACAGCAATCATTGTAAACTTTCCAAGTACTAATGCGATTAAAAACTGGGAAATTTTAATACGGGACAAACCCGCTACAATATTTATTAAAAAAGATGGAGAGAACGGAAAAGCAAACATGATAAAAATTGGACCAAATCCTCTTTTTTCAATCCATCCAATTGATGATTCTACTTTATTATGCTTACTTAAAAATGAAAAAAATCGTTTCTGACCAAATTTCCTCACAGCATAAAATAATAAAATGGAACCTAAGCAAGAACCAATCCAAGAATATAAAAATCCTAATAAAGGTCCAAATGCCGCAGCATTAGCAAATATAAAAACGACCAAAGGTAAAATTGGGCATAATGCTTCAAGAAATGGCATGGATATCCCAACTAATGGACCATAATCTTTGTATTGTTGAATAAGATGTAAAAAATGTTCCTCTGTAAAAAAAGCCTTTATGTCAAAAACGTTCATCTAAATATGAATCTCCTTAAGCCGTATTTCTATATTGATATCCTTACTGTTAACATTATCACATATAACTATTTATTCAATAATAATAAATGATTCTAACTACTATTTTTTGTCATAAATTGCCTCTTTTTATTTGAAGTACTTTTTTACTAATTTATTCCTAATAATCCTTAATTAAATTCTAATAAATGATCGATAAATACACTAAAAAAACTACTTTACTAAATGTAAAAGTAGTCAAATTTTAAACTTCCTCTTTATTTTTCGTGTACCGTTGCTCCTTTTATATAAGAAGTAATTTCTTTATCAGGAACTAATCTATAATTTCTTTGTTGTGCAGCATTCTCTTGATTGAGTCGATCCTCATAAATAGCTCTTAAATGGGCAGTTCGATATAATTGATTTTCAAATGAACCGCGGGATATATCTAGTGGGAGTTCAACACCATTAAAAAATTCAACAATTGATCGATTATATTTACCGCCTTTGAAGTTTGAAACGTGATTGTAGGAGATCCAAGAACATTCTACTTTTAAAGAAGATGAAGTGGGGAAAAAGAAAATTTGATTCATTGAGCTGATTGCAATTGGTGGTTTGTGAGTAATGGATATCATTTGTTTTGTGCCTTCACGCCTGCCGCGATAACTGCTTCCAAAATAAGCGCAGCTTCTCTCAATAATTTCAATCGGCTTCATTAGTACATAAAAATTATCATTTGATTCCAATACCTTTGAAATCACTACTAAATCCACCGTAAACTCAGGTATGATTGCCATTGTTGATTTGTTGATTTCATACTCGTTTAGTACCTTGACTTTTCCTTTCGAATTATTCATCATTACAACTCCTTCTGTTATTAGTTTTGAGTTCTGTTAAATGTCGAAAAGTATTAAAAATACCATTCTCTATATTTAACAACACCAATAAAAAATTTTTTAACACGAAGTATAGTAGCAAACATAGATGTTAGAAAAATAATATCATAAATTATTAATAGCAAAATCAATATTTAAATAGTTTAACAAAAGTGTCAATGTTTACTAAATTTTAGGATAATAGCCATAAAAAAACCACTTTCTCTTCTAGTAGAAAAAGTGGTTACTTTCATTAATTAGATGAAAATTGTTGTTCTTCTGTAGAACCTTTAAGAGCTGTAGTTGAAGAAGTTCCTCCAGTAATAACTTGAGCTACTTGATCAAAATAACCTGTTCCTACTTCGCGTTGATGTCTTGTCGCAGTGTAGCCATGTTGCTCACTTGCAAATTCAGCTTGTTGAAGCTCTGAATATGCTCCCATTCCACGCACTTTATAATTTCTAGCTAATTCAAACATTCCAAAGTTTAATGCATGGAAACCAGCCAGTGTAACGAATTGGAATTTGTAACCCATTGCAGCAATTTGCTGTTGGAATGTCTCGATTGTTTCGTCATCTAATTTCTTCTTCCAGTTAAATGAAGGAGAACAGTTATATGCAAGTAATTTACCAGGGAATTTTGCATGTATTGCATCTGCAAATCGTTTTGCATCTTCTAAATTTGGCTCTGATGTTTCACACCAAACTAAATCTGCATACGGTGCATAAGCAAGACCACGAGCAATTGCTTGGTCTAACCCTGCCTTTGTACGATAAAATCCTTCTGGTGTTCTTTCCCCTGTGATAAATTGCTGATCAACTGGGTCAATATCACTTGTAATTAAATCTGCTGCATCAGCATCAGTTCGTGCAACAATTAGAGTAGGAACTCCCATTACATCCGCTGCTAATCGAGCAGAGATTAAGTTACGGACTGCAGTTTGAGTAGGTAATAATACTTTTCCGCCTAAATGACCGCATTTTTTCTCAGACGACAATTGATCTTCAAAATGTACTCCAGCCGCTCCCGCTTCAATCATGCTTTTCATTAGTTCAAATACATTTAATTGGCCACCGAAGCCTGCCTCTGCATCTGCCATAATCGGTGCGAAGTAATCTACTTCCTCTCCACCTTCAACATATTGAATTTGATCTGCACGTTGGAAAGCCTGATTTATTCTTTTTACAACAGCTGGTACAGAATTTGCTGGATATAAGCTTTGATCTGGATACATTTGACCAGAAAGATTTGCATCTGCAGCTACTTGCCATCCACTTAAATAGATTGCCTTCAAACCTGCTTTTACTTGTTGAATTGCTTGATTTCCAGTTAATGCTCCCAATGCATTAACATAGCTCTCTTCGTTTAAAAGCTTCCATAATTTTTCTGCACCTTTTTTAGCTAATGTTTGTTCAATATCAATTGATCCTCTTAATTTAATAACATCCTCAGCTGTATAAGTCCTTGTAATACCATTCCACCTAGAATCAAGTTCCCAGCTTTCTTGTAATTCAGCAATACGTTTCTCACGATTTTTCGTCATATTCATTACCTCCTAATTTTATAAAAAGTTATATCCTTTTAAAGTTAGAAAATCTGCAAATTCATCGTTGCTAATTAAGTCATCAAATAATTCAATTGCTTTTTTAAATTGCTTTGCTTCAAATACTTCTTTACCGATTTGTAGTTGAAGCTTCATCATTTCTTCGTTTTTTAATGAATCAACTAATTGTAGAGTAATGTTTGTACCGTCCTCTAAAATACCCTTTTCATGACGTACCCATTGCCAAATTTGCGCACGCGAAATTTCAGCAGTTGCAGCATCCTCCATTAAATTGTAAAGTGGTACAGCTCCTCGTCCACTTAACCATGCCTCAATGTATTGGATCGCAACTGTTATATTCGTTCTAAGACCTTGTTCTGTAATGACTCCACTAGGAATCTCTAAAAGATCTGCTTCAGTTACATATACATCCTCGCGTTTTCTATGAATCTGGTTTGGTGTAGGCATAAATTGATTAAATTGTTCAAGTGCAACAGCTACTAAACCAGGATGAGCCACCCAAGTACCATCGTGACCATCTATTGCTTCTCGCTCTTTATCTTTTCTTACCTTTTCAAACGCAGCATCATTCCGTTCCTTATCACCCTTAATTGGAATTTGAGCAGCCATTCCTCCAATTGCCGGAGCATTTCTACGATGACATGTTTGGATTACTTTATGAGAATATGAGCGCATAAAAGGTACTTCCATCGTCACAACGGAACGATCTGGAAGAATAATTGATTGATCGTAACGCATCATTTTTATAAAACTAAAAATATAATCCCATCTTCCACAATTAAATCCTGCCGAATGATCTTTTAACTCATACAGAATTTCATCCATTTCAAATGAAGCAGCAATTGTTTCGATTAGTACAGTTGCTTTAATCGTTCCATTTGGAATATTCAATTCGTTTTGAGCAAATACAAAAACATCATTCCATAATCTTGCTTCCAAATAACTTTCCATTTTAGGCAAATAAAAATAAGGACCTGAGCCGTTTTTTAATGCCTGTTTTGCATTATGAAAAAAATAAAGTCCAAAATCTACTAAGCTACCAGACATATTTTCACCATTTACAGTGATATGTTTTTCTTCTAAATGCCAGCCTCTTGGGCGGACTAATAGTACAGCTGGCTTCTCTTTTAATTGATAGGTTTTTCCTTTTGAATGAAGTGAAATCGTTCGATTCACAGCATCTCTTAAATTGACCTGACCTGAAATAATATTTTCCCAAGTTGGAGAAGTTGCATCCTCAAAATCAGCCATGAAAACGAACGCATCTGAATTCAATGCATTAATTATCATTTTCCGATCAACCGGTCCCGTTATCTCTACTCTTCGATCTTGTAAATCCGTTGGAATAGGCGCAATTGTCCATTCACTTTCACGAATATGTTTTGTTTCCTCCAAAAATTGAAGCTTACCTCCATTTTGTAAAAAGCGCATTCTTTCTTTTCTGTTTAATAACAGCTCTTGTCTACGTTGATCAAATTTCAGATGTAATTGTTCTAAAAAATTTAAAGCTTCGGTCGTAAGAATGTCAGTTGAACCCTCTACATGATTACCTAGAACCTTAATTTTCGAAAGCTCAGTTGTCATACGATCCCTCCATTCAGTTATATAACAGTTTTTATATACTTACGTTATTATATAACAGAGTATTCAAAATGGATATTAATTTCTGAAAATTTTTCCAAAAGATTTTTCGACAGTTATACTCTAAATAAATAGAAAAATTTCAGTTAATTTTCTTACTTTTTGATCGAATTTTTTACTATATAAATTTTACTGAACTGAGAGATACAGATGATTTTCATGCTATTATTCTTTTTTAAGATGAATTCTCCGCGCACAAAAAAAGCTTGTAGACATGTGACATGCCTACAAGCTAAAAATTCAAAAGGAATTTTTATTTATTTGTTACCATTTCTTTTCTCAGCTGCCTCTAAATACTGCATTCTTTCTAACATAGTCGGATGATCATATCTAAATAACTTCACAAGAAATGGAGGATTTACCTGGGAAAGACTGTTTTTTGATAATTTTTGAAAAGCAATAATCCCTGCTTCAGGATCATGTGTTAACTTAACAGCATATAAATCCGCTCTTTTCTCCGCACTTCTAGAAAAAGTATTTGAAACCGGGTCAGAAATAAATTCTACAACTCCACTAATGATTAAAAATAGTGTTAAGACAACTGCCATTTTTTCAGCCTGGTTACTGCTCCTACTTTTTGATAGAACATACTTCATTAATAAGTGAATGATATACAGACCAACTAAGCTTCCGGCTAGCAAGCCAAACATTGATTTATAGATATCTTTGTGTACGTAATGAGACATTTCATGAGCCATGATGAACATAATCTCATCCTCAGTTAACCCCTTTAGAGTTGTATCCCATAAAACAATTCTTGCATTTTTACCTATACCTGTAACGTAGGCATTATAAGTCGTGGTCTTAGTCGACATATTTACTTCATAAACCCGATGTGCAGGAATATTCGCCTCTTTAGCTAATGTAATAATTTTCTTTTCTAAGTTTTTATCTTTCAATGGATAAAAATCATTATATAATGGATCGATGACGACCGGCTGAATAAACGTTAAAAATATTGTAAAAGGAATACTTAATAGCCACGCCGTTAGCCACCATTTCTTTGGTTGTTTTTTGATTAATAAATACAGCACATACAGCACAAAAAACATCATTCCAAAATTTATCCAAAAACTAATCATTTCATCTTTCATATACGCATTAAATGTTTGAACAGACAATCCATATTTAGTTGATAACTTAAATCGATATAAGTCAATTGGAAATGTAACAATATATGTAATGACTGAGACAAAGAAATAATATAAAAAGACTTGGATAAACTTAAATCTAGTCAACTTAGCTAACGATTCACCTAATCTTTCAATCGCTCCACTTAATAATAAAAGTGATAAAACAATCCAATCAATCGGTAAGCTAATAAAGTAAAGAACATTTTTTAATGTGCTATAACTAGAACTTAAATTAGCTTCTTTATGATTCATAAACGTATGTGGATCTACAAAAGTGCCTTTATATTTTGAAGGTAGGTCAGGACTTGTAAATACATAAAAGTATAACAGGATTAAAATGATATAGACGAGATAACCTAGACAAATGTATTTGGTCAACTTCGTTTTCGTAGCTTTTTTCATAAAATCTCCCCCCACTCTATATTATCAACTTTGTCCAATTTTTTAGAACTTCAACCTATTATATTTTTAAATACTTTTTTCTGTTAGACTCAAAAAAGTTAACTCCATTACATAAATTTTTAAAATTACATTACCGAATTTTAAAGTCTAAAAAATAAAACCACGAATCGTTTCGTAGTTTATGTTCAAACAGATTTCATTTTGGATTTAAATGTTTTTCTCTTATTTTCGCATACACATGGAGCTTAATAAAATCTAATACTTTTTGTAGACACATGAATTCTTCATCTTTTTTACGAGCTTTTGCAAGTTTATCAAATTGATCTTTCCCGATATGTAAGTGGAATGGATCAAACTCCTTCACTTCCTCTGGTGCTTCATCATGATGATAATGGTTGTGAAATTTCATAATTGCTCC
Source organism: Bacillus sp. AFS002410 (assembly GCF_002556365.1). Taxonomy (NCBI): domain Bacteria; kingdom Bacillati; phylum Bacillota; class Bacilli; order Caryophanales; family Bacillaceae; genus Bacillus; species Bacillus sp. AFS002410. The sequence continues at coordinate 281,582 of NZ_NUEU01000001.1, read as the reverse complement.
AGCACTATTTTCCCAATCATAGAAATAAGCTACTATTTTATCAGATTTTTTATCTATGTATTCTATACATTTTAGATCAGGAATGTATGATTCAAACGTAAACTTTATCCTTTTTGCCTGACAATACACGTTGGGACCATAGTGTTTTGGGATATCAGCAGTTGGGATATTTTGAATTTCTCGAATTATATCTTTATAATATAATTCAATTAAGTGAAATTTAGTTCTTTCAATCTCAATTATTTTCTTCATTTTTTGCTCTATTTAAGAAGAAAGACCACATTGATTTATCTGTATCTTCTTCTGGAGTTAATTCGTCCCATTTTTTATGACCAAATACTTCTTCAAATGTACCGTGGTATTTATTTATAAAGTAATCGTTATATAGTCTGATTTGTTCTTCTTCTGTATTAACCGAGAATTCTCTTTCAAGTATTTCATGTTCTTTCTTATCTGCATAATATGCTTCAGCAATATCTTTTAATTTTAAGCGAACTCCAGTTGGAGCCTCGAACAAAGTGTTTGGATGGAAACGTAATTTTTCATTAATATTAGAACGCTCAACGTTAATAACTTGACCAGCCGCTTGTTCAATAAAAAACTTTCCTTCTTTTACCCAGTTATTAATTGTTGTAATGCTTACATATAAAAATTTTGCAATCTGACCAGTCGAATATCCTTGCATTTCTTTTGGTATTCTTTTTGCAACTAGAGGATTTTCAGTAAATTTTCTTTGTGGCTTCTCGACGGAATCGAAGGCTAAAAGTAATAATTCAGCAAGCATCTTTTTATTTTCTACTGATACAGCTGAACTATAACGGTGGTTAGATGAGGTTTGATTTAACTCGACAATATTATTCATCATTTTAAAAAATGCACTTCGAAAATCCTTATTGGAAAAACTTTTTGATGCCCATTCTTTAAAATCCATTTCTTGTAACTCTAAAGCAGACTCTTGAAAAACCTTTTTATCGTGATTAGTTAATGGCATTTTCATCACCTCTTACCTCCATTCTATCAATAACTGCAACTAACTGCAATTAACAAAAACTAACTAAAACCCAATACCTATTATTATTTTAGATAAAAGAAATTATACCTCCAGATAATTTGATAAATTAAATACACTCTGTTTGTAATTAATTTCTCACCAAAAAGTACAACCATATTCGGTTGTACTTTTATTACTGTTCCCTATTGAATAACAGAATCCTTTAATGCTCGTCTAAGTATTTTACCTGTTGCATTTTTTGGTAGCTCAGAAATAAACTCGATTGATCTTGGTACTTTATATTTTGCAAGATGTGCATTGCAATATTCTGCCAGTGTTTCTACACTTAATGATGGGTTTTTAGAAACGACATATGCTTTTACACTTTCGCCGAAATTATCGTCTGGTAATCCAATTACAGCACATTCAACAACATCAGGATGGTTGTAAATTACTTCTTCAACTTCACGCGGATACACATTATAGCCACCTACAATAATCAGTTCTTTTTTGCGATCGACTATATAGAAATAGCCATCCTCATCTATTCTTGCTAGGTCACCAGTATATAGCCAGCCGTCACGAATCGTCATTGCCGTTTCCTCTGGCATATTATAATAACCTTTCATAACATTTGGTCCTCGGACGATTAATTCACCTACTTCGCCAACTACAACTTCTTCACCAAGTGCATTAACAACTTTATTTTCTACATTGCTAATATTTGTTCCAATTGATCCTGCTTTTCTCGGACGATCTAATGGGTTAAATGTAGTAACAGGTGAAGCTTCTGATAATCCATAACCTTCTGAGATCATAACATTAAATTTCTTCTCAAAATTTTCTAATAGTGCAACTGGCAATGAGGAACCTCCCGAAATGCATAATCGAATAGACTCAAAGTCCTCTGTATTTCCTTCAGGGAATTGATATAGGAAATTATACATTGTTGGTACACCGGCAAATACTGTTGCCTTATAAGAACGAATGATATCAAATATTTCTTTTGGACTAAACTTAGGCACTAAAATAACAGTAGCTCCGTACATTAAAGGCGCATTTAAAGCTACAGTTAGACAGAATACATGAAAAGCAGGTAAAGTTGCTATTACTTTTTCAGAACTCGAAAAGCTTAAAAAATGGCCTGCATCCATTGCATTCGAATATAAGTTCTTATGCGTTAACATAGCTCCCTTTGGTTTTCCTGTTGTACCAGAAGTATATAAGATAACTGCTAAATCATCTTCTTCTAATTCAGGCCCTTTGAAATTTACATCTCCAAGGTCAACTACATTTGTAAACGATTTCAATTTATTGTTTTTAAATTCATACGGATTTTCTTGCTTTGTTTCACAAATAATGAAGTGTTCGATGTTTGGAAGAATCGGTGAAGCTTTTTCTACTAGTGGAAGAAATAAGTCTAAGGTGATTACTGCTTTTGCGTCGCCGTTTGTTAATATGTATACTAATTCATCTGGCGAATAAAGAGGATTAACTGGTATAACAGCCGCTCCAACCTTTAAGGCACCATATAGCGCTATAATAAAATGAGGAGAATTACCAACAACTAAAGCTACTTTATCTCCTTTTTCAATTCCTAGTTTTGAGAGACCACTCGCAAATTTCGTAATGTAAGTATCTAGTGTTGAATATGATAGAGTTTGTCCTTCAAAGATAACGGCAGAGTGTTCAGGATTCTTTAAAGCTGATTGTGACAGTGTTTCAACTAAATTCAAGAAAAACTACCCCCTTTAAATATAAAAATTTAAAATATTCTAAATATATTATATTGCTAGAAAACAATTCTGACAAGTGAGAATACTAGCACTTTTTAGTCTTTGATTTGCTACACCAAACAAAAAAAGAGTAGTTTCCTACTCTTTTTTTAAAATAATAAACTCATAAATTCTTCTTTAGAGACGTTACCAAAATAATGTGTAAAATTAACTTCATTTAGCTTATTTTCAATCTCTTGTTTATCAAATTTACTACCTATAAGAAGCTGTTCTATATCAGATACATCTCCAACTCCAAAGAAGTCACCGTAAATTTTAACATTTTCAATACTTCCTTTGTTTACATCTAAACGAATATCAATTGATCCAGCTGCAAATCTCTTATTTTGTTGAATATTACATTTAGGAGATTTCCCAAAATTCCAATCCCAATTGCGATATCGACTCTCAGCAAGCTCTTTAATATTCTTAATATCCTCATCTGTCCATTCGTAACGTTCTATTTTGCCGTGTTCTTTAAAAATTGATTGTAATATTAATTCTTTAAATTCTAGAATCGTAATATCTTCTTTTAAAAATTCCTTAATGTTTGCAACTCTACTTCTAACAGATTTAATCCCTTTGGATTGGATTTTTTCTAGTTTTACATTTAATGCATTTACAACTTCATCAATATTACTATTAAACAACAATGTACCGTGACTAAACATTCTACCTTTAGTAGAAAATTGTGCGTTACCAGAGATTTTTCTACCTTCAGCTAAAATATCATTTCTGCCACTAAGCTCGGCATTCACACCAAGTTCTTTTAGTGCATCGATTACTGGCTCAGTAAACTTTCTAAAATTATGAAAGCTATCACCATCATCCTTTGTAATAAAACTAAAATTTAGATTCCCTAAATCGTGATATACCGCTCCGCCACCAGATAATCTTCGTACAACATGGATGTTATGATCATTTACATAGGCCGCATTAATTTCCTCGGCAGTATTTTGATTTTTACCAATAATGATTGATGGTTCGTTAATATAAAATAAAAAATATGTATTTTCAGGATCTAGATTTTTTAGCGCATATTCTTCTATCGCTAAATTTAATGTTGGATCCGTAATTCCTCTATTATCTAAAAATAACATGTGTATTCTCCTATCCTTTTGATTTCCATTCAAATCCTGTATAAGCTAAATGAACAATTCCATTATAATACTTCTCTGCTTCAATGATTAAATCTTTTGTATTTCCCTTATGAGGAAGATGAGATAAAAGTAATTCTTTTACATTTGCTTCATTCGCTATCGTCGCAGCATCTTTACTGCTCATATGTCCCACTTTAGCTCCATCTTGGTGTTCAAACATATTACAGTCACTTATAAGTAAATCCGCATTGGAAGAGAATGGCATGAACTCTTCCGTAAAGCTTGAATCTGCAGTATATACGACCGAATGATTTGCAGTTTCAATTCGGAATGCGAAACAATCAACTGGATGAACAGTCTTAAGAAAACGTATTGTAAATGGACCTAGATCTAGGGCCTCATTTGGTTTATATTCATACCCTTTTGTTGCCTCTTTATATGTTAATGAATTAAATTTTTCTTGATTAAAGTTATGACCATATATAGGTAAAGCAAACTTAAGCTTATCAGCGTTTACAAGCTTGTAGTATTGTAGTACTCCTATATCCGCAATATGATCATGATGATAATGTGAAAGGATTACAGCATTTAAGCTATTAGGATCAATGTAATTTTGTAAAGCAGCTAACGCGCCTGAACCACAATCAACCAATAGATTAAAATTTTTAGATTTAAATAAATAACATGATGTTGCTTCACTTTTACCTGGATAGCCGCCCCAATAACCGATTACGGTTACTTTCATAAAAAAACACGCTCCTTTCTACTTATTATTTCTATGAAAATTCAAATTTATAAGTCGTCCTTACTGTTTAACTGAAAATAGGCATTTAGATTATTTTTTAAAAATTGTACTAATACAGATTGACATAAAATAAGTTGTAGTAATACAATACTAATAAGTTAATTAATCAAAGGAGATGGTAGCATGCTTGTAAAAATGTCCGAATTTTTTAAACAATTACCAAAGAAACTTTGTAAACAATGTAATTCGACGATTGAAGAACAACATGATTGCTACAGTAATACTTGCTCAAAATGCTTAAAAGATAGTTTTTGATTTAGAGGCCTTATTGTTTCACTAAATTCTTATAACACAAAACTGTTATAGTATAGCGTCAAAATAAAAAGAGCAACCTCAAAAGTATCAATCTACTTTACGGTTGCTCTATTCTTTAATAACTTGGAACAGATTGTTTTTCTTTAGAGAATAAGAACTCAATCGTATCTGAAACTGCTTTTTCACCTTGATCTATGCAATCTGGTAAACCTGAACCATAAAATGAGCAGCCAATCACTGATACTCCTGGCATTTCCTTTTGTAAATATTGTTCCATATTTTTCGTGCGCTCTTTATGATTAATCGTATATTGAGGCATCGCATCTTTCCATCTTGAAACAATATAAAATTCAGGTTTTTCAGTTATATCCATCGTTTTTCTTAAATCTTCTAAAACAATTTCAACAAGTTCTTCATCTGTTTTATCGACTATTTCCTTATTGTATGGACGGCCAACATAACAACGTAAAAGGACCTTACCCTTTGGACAGGCATGTGCCCATTTTTTATGAGTCCAAGTACATGCTGTTATATTATAGTCGTTGTTTCGTGAAACAACGAAGCCTGTACCATTAATATCCTTCTTAATTGCATGCTCCGGAAATGCAAGTGCAACATTCGCAACTGAAGTAGAAGGTACTTTTTTGAAAGGCTCAAATACAGGTTTATCGTTAAATAGTTGTGGAATGAAACGATGAGGTACAGTAACGATAATTGAATCTGATTCGATCTTCTCATTATTGCTTAGTGTAATCTCATATTTTTTTCCAATTTTATTTATATTAACAACTTGTACACCCTTTAAAACTTCCTCTTTACCTAACTCTTCTTCAATTCGTTCAACGATTGTTTGAAGCCCTGTACTTACAGTCTGGAAAATTCCTTTTCTAGGACCTTTTGATTTTTTTATTGGCATTTCTTTTTTCATACCTAGAACAATACTTTGATGTTTTTGTTCAATTTGGAAGAATTGAGGAAATGTCGCCATCAAACTCATTTGGTCAATATCTCCAGAATAAATACCTGATAATAATGGCTCAATTAAATTTTCAACTACTTCATTACCAAGTCTTCTTCTGAAAAATTTACCTAATGACATATCCCCTTGGACATGTGTTTTAGGTAAAACAAAATCTAGACCTGCACGAATTTTTCCCGCGGGTGAAAATAGACCTGAAAATATAAAAGGTTTAATTTGAGTAGGAATCCCCATATTAGAACCTTCTGGCATTCCATGTAATTTATTATGGGCTAAAACATAGGATTTTCCCGAAGAATTAAAAACGATTTGATCTTGAATACCTAAATTTTCAGCTAATCGATACGCACTCTTTTTCCTTGCCAAAAATGAGTCAGGTCCACGCTCAATCACAAATCCATCTTTTCTAATCGTTTGGATTTTCCCGCCAAGCCTTGATGATCCTTCAATTAATTGAATATCAATCGGAAGGTTATTTTTTATTTTTTCTTGTTTTAAATAGTAGGCAGCTGTCAATCCAGTAATACCGCCACCAATAATGACGACCTTCTTATTCACTTCTTTACCCCCTATTTCAAAACCATATTTATTGTTCGTTTAATTTTCTTAATACAACCGTACTTAGTCCACTAATAAATAATGGATCTGTATTAGGCATTTGTGGGCGAACATATGCTTTTTGAATTTCATCTGTTACAAGTTTACATTCTATGTCATTATCATAAAGTACTTCTAAATGCTCACTTACAAATCCTAATGGTAAGTATACATAAGTATCAAAATCATAATTATCATTCAGTTCACGTGTTAAATCTTGTACATCAGGTCCAAGCCAAGGCTCAGGCGTGTTTCCTGCACTTTGCCATCCTAAAAAATAATGACGAATATCAGATTGCTCAACAACTAACTCGGCAGTTTGTTTAAGCTGCTCAGGGTATGGATCACCATAAGTAAGAATTTTTTCAGGTAAGCTATGTGCTGAAAAAATAAATGCCGTTTTAACACGTTGCTCTTCATTCATTGGTTCTAAAACCTTTTCTACTTCGCGTACCCAATATTGAATAAATCTTTCTTCTTTATACCAGTCATCAACATGGATAATTTTTGGTCCGTCTACTTTTTCTGAATGATTTGTAGCACGTTCGTTATATGATTTTACACTGAATGTTGAATAGTGTGGTGCAAGTACGATACTAACCGCTTTTGTAATACCGTCTTTCTTCATTTCGTCTACTGCATCTTCAATGAATGGTTCAATATGCTTTAGTCCGATATACATTTTGAATTCTACTTTGTCTTGGATCTTATTTAAATCTTCTTCTAAAGCTCTTGCTTGTTCAACTGTTGTTTTTGCTAATGGAGAAATTCCTCCAATTGCACGATATCGCTCCGTCAACTCTTCTAACGCTTCAGGAGAAGGCTTTCTACCTCTACGGATATCTGTATAATAACGTTCAATATCTGATTCTTTATATGGCGTGCCGTAAGCCATAACTAATAAACCGATTTTTTCCTTCATGTCATCACCATAGTCCTTTTATATTAAGCTTTAACTCTAGATGAATACTCATGTACAAAACTTGTTAATCGTTTAAGAGTATCAGGATTAACTTCTGGGAATACCCCATGTCCTAAGTTAAAAATATGTCCCGGGTTTGCCATACCTTCATCTAAAATTTCCTTTGCACGTGCCTCAATTACTTCCCATGGAGCTAATAAGAATGCAGGATCTAAATTACCTTGAAGTGTTTTCGTAACACCTAAAGAACGAGCCTCAGAAATAGACGTTCTCCAATCTAATCCAATTACATCTACAGGCAATGAATTCCATTCATGGATTAAATGACTTGCACCAATTCCAAACATAGTAGTAGGAATATTATCCTCTTTAAGAGCTGCAAATATTTTATCCATACAAGGTTTAATATAAATGCGATAGTCGTTAGCATTTAATGCACCAACCCATGAATCAAATAATTGAATCGCACTTGCTCCCGCTTTAACTTGTGCTTTCACGTATTTGATCGTCATATCAGCTAAATGATCCATAAGAGCGAACCAAGCTTCTGACTCTGCATACATAAACGATTTAGTTTTATTATAGCTTCTTGATGGTCTTCCCTCGATCATATAGCTAGCAACTGTAAAAGGTGCACCTGCAAAACCAATTAATGGTACAGAAAGAACCTCTGTTGTTAATAATTTAATCGTCTCATAGATATAAGGTAGTTGCTCTTCTGGATGAATATCAGTTAACTTTTTTACATCTTCTAAAGAACGAATTGGATTGCTAATTACCGGTCCTACTCCTGATTGAATTTCAACATCGACTCCAATAGCAGGAAGTGGCGACATAATATCTTTATACAAAATAGCTGCATCAACGTTATATTGATCAACTGGAAGCGCTGTTACATATGCACATAATTCAGGTTGATGAGTAATTTCAAATAAAGAATATTTCTCTTTAATTTTTCGATATTCTGGCTGAGAACGTCCTGCTTGTCTCATATACCAAACTGGTGTATGTGTTACTTCTTCTCCTCTAACCGCTTTTAGAAATGTATCGTTAAAATCTTTTTTCATCCTTCAAAGTCTCCCTTTCACTTTTCCAAACTCTACTATTAAATATACTGATTGAACCATTAATTGTATAGAAAACTCGAATTTTGACACATAATGTTCACTCTTTTTACATTTTTTATCAATTAATAGGTCTAATTTACTACCAGACTTTTCCCATTAAAAATTATATCAAAATATAACTAAAATATCGAATTTAAAATTCAGAATTAAGGGATTAGGGATCAGGAGAAAGACGCAAGAAACTAGATCCCTTATTTACATAAAAAACTCCCCTTCAAATCATACGATAAGAAGGAGAGCCTTAATAAATGTCTATTCCTTATTTCTTATGTTTGGTGTGACAAGTTTAGACCTCTTACCTTCTTCTTTTGTTTGAGGATTGTACGGTACTACGTAATAAGAAGGTACATTAAACACGTTTACAAAGGTGTCTTTATATTGATCTAATCCTGTAACAGTATCTATCAATTTCTCTTTTCCATTTTTCACACGATAAATTCGATATTGTTGTCTATGATCAGTTGGTGCGTTCCAATTAAGGACGACAGTGAATAATCCAAATGGAGAGAATGATACTTTCGATTGAACATTTGAAATAGGCTCTAAATTTATTGGTGAATCTAAATCATCTATATTTTTTGGTTTTTTAAATTTCTTATTTGGTTCTCTTCCAGCTTCACTTAAAATCTTTTTAAATAATATAGTTGGATATGTGCTTCCATTTCTTAAGTAATGGGTTGAATCCGTTTTATCGTATCCCATCCAAATTGCTCCAACTACATCAGGTGTATATCCTACAAACCAAGCATCTTTATTTCCATTCGTTTGACCAGGAATATTAGTGGAACCAGTTTTCCCTGCTAAATCACCAGAAAAACTACCTCTACTTGCAGTCCCTTCATTAACAACACCTTTTAACATTTTTGTCATATACCAAGAGGTTTGAGATGAAAAAACTTTATATTCTTTAATTTTAGCTTCTCCGACTAATTCATTATTGCGATCGTAAATTGCATTAATAACAAAAGGCTCTAATGCATCCCCTTCATGATCAAGTGCGCTGTATGCTTTAACTAGCTCTAATGGCGTTAAACCATTCTTTAGACCACCAAGAGCCATACTTAAACCTTTGTCAGGAATATTCAAATCCATTTTCTTTAAATACTCTTTCGCATTATCAATTCCAATATCATTTAATAACCAAACTGCGGGCACATTTGCGGATTGTATTAATGCGTCAAACATCGAAATTGTTTTCGAGTATACTCCGTTATAATTTTTAGGTTTATAGTCTCCTAGTGCACTTTGCTCATTTGGCAATAAGGAATACGGATTGTAGTTTCCCGTTTCAAGCGCTGGGGAATAAACTAGTAATGGCTTCATCGTTGAACCAGGTTGTCTTTTTACATTTATTCGATTCAAGCCTTGAAAATAATAATTTCTTCCTCCAATGGCTGCCTCTACACCACCTGTTTCAGCGTTGATTAAGATGAATGCTCCCTCAGCATTTTGATCTGTACCAGGAAAATAGTTTCCATTTTTAAAATATTTATAAGCAGTTAATTGAGTCTTTTTATGAATCGGTACAACTACTTTGTAACCACCATTTAAAAGCTCGTCATAAGAAATTCCATACTTTTCTTTTGCCTCTTTTATAACCATATCAATATAAGTAGCATAGCCATTTTCAAATTTTTGCTCGGTGATATGTAATACTGATGGTATACTTATTGCTTTCTTGTATTCAGAATCCGTAATATAGTGCGTATCTAGCATCTTATAAAGGACAAGATTCCTACGCTCTAGAGATCGCGCTGGCTGAGTGACAGGATCATAATGCGATGGTGCTTTTAATAGCGCTGCTAATGACGCACTTTCTTCAATCGTTAAATTTTTAACGTCTTTTCCAAAATAGTATTTTGCTGCTCCACCAATCCCATAAACCCCATGTCCAAAATAAACTTGATTTAAATACATTTCTAGTATTTGATCTTTTGTATACTTTCTTTCTAGATTAATTGCAATAATTACTTCCTTCGTTTTTCGCATATATGTTTTGTCATTCGTCAAAAATACATTCTTTGCAAGCTGTTGCGTAAGTGTACTTGCACCTTGAACTTTACTAAATGATTTTATATCGTTTACGATCGCTCGAATAATTGATTGTGTATCAATTCCATGGTGCTTGTAGAATCGTTCATCTTCAATTGAAACTACCGCTTGTTTTGTATAGTCAGGTATATCATTAATTGAAACAATTTGATGGTTTTCATTATATAACTTTGAGACAAAATTCCCCTCTAAATCTACCATTTCAGATGATGAATGGACGACTAGTTTATCCTCATCTATTACATAATTACCTAAGAAGACTATTAGTAAGAATCCTATAAAACTAATCAGCAGGACACTAAATAGTCCTATTGCTACATATCCCCATTTTTTCAATGATTTCACCTTCATTCTCTTACCATATAAGTAATAGTATATCCATATATTCCCACGAATAAGTCATTATTTCCTTTTTTTCGATGCATATTTCCTTGGAAATACAATTTTCGTCAAATCCTAATAGGAGATAATTTTGAAGGATATCAACTACATTTCTTGAATAGGTTATATAGATAGTAAGTAGGAGGGTGAAAAAATGTCAGATTTATTTACATTATTAGATTCATATTATCCAGAAATGGTATCTACTCGTAGATATCTACATGAAAATCCCGAGCTTTCTTTTAAAGAATATGAAACAGCTAAATTTATTCAAAACTTCTATAAACACTTAAATATTCCATTTAAATCAAATGTTGGTGGAAATGGAATTGTGGCAACAATTCATGGAAAAAGCCCTGGAAAAACAATCGCTTTAAGAGCTGATTTCGATGCTTTACCTATTCAGGATGAGAAAGACGTACCTTACTCCTCAAAAGTACCTGGAGTTATGCATGCATGTGGTCACGATGGTCATACCGCTACATTATTATATTTAGCAAAAGCACTTCACGAGAAAAAAGACTCTTGGGACGGCACAGTCGTTTTACTTCATCAACATGCTGAAGAATACGCACCAGGCGGGGCAATTTCGATGATTGCTGATGGCTGTCTAGATGGTGTAGACGAGGTTTATGGAACTCATATTTGGGCTATCGAAGAATTAGGAACAATCGGTTATCGAAAAGGCCCGATCATGGCAGCAGCTGATCGCTTTTCAATCACAATCCAAGGTCAAGGCGGTCATGGTGCCGAACCCCACCGAACTAAAGATAGTATCGTAATTGCTAGCCAACTAGTAATGGCACTTCAACAAGTTGTTAGCCGTGAATCCAATCCAATTGACACAGTTGTTTTATCTATCGGTAGTTTCGAAGCAAAAAACGCTTTTAATGTAATTGCCAATCGAGCAACTTTAGTAGGAACTGTACGAACATTCAAAAAGGATACACAAGAAAAAGTGAAGGAACAAATGGCTAGAATCATAAAAGGTATTTGTCTAGCTAATGACGTTACATACGAATTTCAGTACGATGATGGCTACCCGCCAGTAGTAAATCACGAAAAAGAAACTGACCTACTTGTTACTGTCGCTGACAAAATCGAAGAAGTAACTAACCTAAAAGAAATGGACCCTAAAATGGGTGGAGAAGATTTTGCCTACTATTTACAAAAGGTTCCAGGAACATTCTTCTTCACAGGAGCAAAGCCTCCTCACGTTACAGAAGCTTACCCTCATCACCATCCTAAATTTGATTTTGACGAAAAAGCTATGCTAATTGCAGCAAAAACACTAGGCTCTGTGACACTAGCTTCATTAAAGCAATCACAAAAATTAGTTGAACAAAATTAAGAATTGAGGAGAACTTTTGAAGTTCTCCTTTTTTGCGTGGTGAAATACAACATACACCATATTGAAAAAATGCAAATTACTTACACATGATCAGTTCATGAGTTAGAAAAACAGTAAGATGATGAAATATCTTACTTAAATGGAGCTCATGAGTTAACAAAACAGCTAATTGTTCTAATTTTGTTACTCATAAAGGGCTCATGAGTTACTAACTCACCTTAATGTTCCAATTTTGTTACTCATAAGGGGTTCACAAGTATGAAAACAGCATGTTGTTGAAAAAGAACTTACTCAAAAAAACTATGTTCAACAGCAAAAAAAAGGAGAACTTTTAAAGTTCTCCTTTTTATATGTAGACCTTAGAAAAGCTCTTCTTTCTTGTTCATATACCTTAAACGATAAGCATTTTTGGCAGTTTCGCCTAATTGCTCAAGTAATTGATAATTTACATATGCTCCAACTGGTGCTCCAATTACGGGTACCAATTGTAGGAGTTTAGCTAAATCGATATGATCTCGATACTCTTGTTGTAATTGTTCCCAATTGACTTGTGGATTTTCGTCGATTTTGTCTTCCCACTTTTCGATGATTTGAAAAACTTTCTTTCGATGATTATCACTTGAAAAAGCAAGTTGAAAAATGTAAAGCATGAATTGGCGTTCAAGTTCATCTTTCGGTGAGTACCCATATATTTTGGCTGCCTCAACTAAAAATCTAATTTTTATTCCTAATAATAGTGGAAAATCAGCAAGACCTAGCAATAGTCCACCTGCTCCAGTTCCTGCTCCTTCTACTGCTGAAATCTTTTTATATTCGTTCATTTTCTTATCTAGCATTAAATCTCGTTCTCTAAGAGATAATGCTTCATATTCTTCGCCTGAGCCGTTAAAAACTGTCGATCCACCCATAAATAATACCATCATGTTTTTAACGGTTTTCGTAAACAAGTCTTGAATTTGCTCTGGCAATAATGATTGAATTTTTAATTGAACCTTTTTTGCTGATGTTTGGAAGATATTTGATTCGGCCATTACTTTTTGTTTCCATCTAGATAATTCATACTGAATACGAAGTTCATAAGAATCCATTTTGTCCACCCTTTACAATTTTTGTGGCTGACTCAATCTCTTTTGTACATAAAATTTAATTAACCACATTGAAAATAAAGTATATACAACGAACGCAATAATAAAATTTAAAATTGATGCGACTTTTATTAATACGATTAAACTAAAAACAACACTACATATTATCAGTAGTATATACAAAAGCGTTGAAATAGATTTTTTATTTTCTTCATTTGTATAAGGATAAATTTTCCACAATAAATGATAGTTATATTGTCCCAAAATTGATATATTCTGTAGTGAGATTACATAAAGAAATAAAATTCCTATTAATACCTTTCCCACAATAGTTGGAACTAAGTAAACTACAAATCCACCTACGAAAACCTGTCTTATAAACATACTTAAATAGTTACCATTTCGAATAAATGTACGGACTAAAAGATAGTTTGCTGCATTTTTTACTCGAATTTTATTTATAATTGGATCTGCCCATTTTCTTCGTTTAACTTGTTGTTGAATGGATGGTACATCTGTAAACATATTCGCAAATCGATAGAAAGTAGCTAATCTCGAAGTATCGAGTCTTACATTTCTTTCCCATTGTACTCTTTTATTTTTACTACCAATTTGGATATATAATGCATAGGCTGCTAAAATAACGATGATTATTAAAAGGATTAAACTATTCCACTTACTTAATAAACCGTAAATAAATAAGAAAGTGCCGATTAATCTAAAACAATAATCAAAAGTTCGATTTAAAACACCACTATTTGAAATATGTAAAAATGAAATGAAAAGATTGTATCCCTTTAATAAGAAAATGATTACCATAAATACGATAAAACTTGTAGTTTCCCCTAGTAAAAACTTCTTATAAATTGGATAAATTACCCCTAACATCATTAACATTAAATAAATTTGAACAATGTAAGTAATGAAAAAGGAACGAATAAAATAACTTTTCATCTTTTTTTCTAAAGGTAATAAATAGTGTAAATCAGGCCCTTTAAAAAAAGTTGTTATTTGACCTGTTACAACAAGAAAACCAAAAATAATTGAAATGACCAAAATGACTGGAAAGTCTGGAGAGATTGTTTTTAGCATTTCTTGATAATAATATGCGCCTCCGCCAAAAGCAAAAACAAGCACAAATTTTATATGATCATTAAAAATATAACGACCATATCTGCCCATTTCTTTCATGAAGCTTCGAAATCGTGCTAGCCATAATTCCTTTATCGTACTCATATTTCTCTTTCCTTTGTAGCAAAAATATAAATTTCATCTAATGAAGCATTTGGCATTTTATATTGATTTTGTAGTTCTGCTAATGTACCTTTTGCAATAATTACTCCCTCATGCAAAATAATAAATGAATCACAATAAATTTGAGCAGTCGATAAAATATGAGTAGACATCAATATGCCTGCTCCTTTTTCTTTTTCCTCTTTTAATATCTCAAGTAAGTCATTAATAGCAATTGGATCCAATCCTAAAAATGGTTCATCGATTATATATAACTGCGGTTGAACAATAAGGGCACAAATAATCATTACCTTTTGTTTCATCCCTTTTGAGAATGTAGACGGAAAATATTTTCTTTTTTCATATAGTCTAAATGTTTTTAATAACATTTCACTACGCTTTTTAAAATCCTTTTCAGGAATATTATAAGCTAAAGCTGTAATTTCAAGATGCTCCTGTAAAGTTAATTCCTCATAGATCATCGGTGTCTCTGGAACATATGATAAATTTGCACGGTATGTAGTTGGATCTTTATCAAATGATTGTCCATTAACTAATATTTCACCTTTTAAGGGCTTCAAGAGTCCTAAAATATGTTTTATTGTTGTACTTTTACCAGCACCATTTAAACCAATCAGTCCAACAAGCTCATTTTTATTAATCGTAAACGAGACATCTTTAATGACTGGTTGACGTGTATATCCACCCGAGACATCTTTTACATGTAATAATGTCATTCTTTTACAAATCCTTTCATATGTACTTTTCCTATAGAATGTATTGTATCAAATAATAAACATAACTGCCTTATTATCATAT
Source organism: Bacillus sp. AFS002410 (assembly GCF_002556365.1). Lineage (NCBI taxonomy): Bacteria > Bacillati > Bacillota > Bacilli > Caryophanales > Bacillaceae > Bacillus > Bacillus sp. AFS002410. Next base: position 266,110 of record NZ_NUEU01000001.1, on the reverse strand, counting down.
TTATGGAACACTCAAAAAAAATCCTTCTTTTTTTGAATACTATTTTACGTTAAGGGTATTCTAATTCTTGAAGGGAAAGCAACACACTTTCTTAATTCAAAATTTGAAATGAGGTGTGTGTTAAAGGAAGTTTAATTTGCGTTCAAACCTAAGTCTGATATTTGTTTAAGTGAAATGAGGTATCTCCATTGATTAACATCGTTGTCATATACAGCAGTGCTAAATTCAAAGGAGATGGTAAGCTTGAACGATATCTATAAAACCAAAGGGCATTAGTATACCAATTTGTAAATGAGGTGTCTCGAGCAGAACATATAATTTATTTATAGGTGTACCAATTTATTGAACATTAAAGCAAATGAGGTGTCTGTTAAAGACAATTTAACTTATTAACCTATATTCTAAATTCTTTCCCCTTCATCAAGGAGCAACTAAAGTTGCTCCTTGTTCATTTTGTTGAAAAAAGAACTCGTCAATTAATTAGCAATATTTTCCAAATAAATAAATGAAGTTGATTTACTCTTTTTCAAAGATCTAGATGCCCTGATCCTCTTTTAAATTGCCTGCTGGGTCTTTAGACTTCTTACATCCATAATAATGATGGCCCTCTTTTTTAACTACTTTCTTCTATTATAAATAATCAAATCCCCTTGCTTGCCTTTTATCTTTTAGAAAAACTAATTTCTCAAATTTTTTTCATACTTGCTGCATACTATCTTTTCAAAAGGGCATTATAATCTATGAAGGGAAAGCAATACACTCTTTCTTAATTCAAACACTTGAAAATGAGGTGTGTGTTAAAGGGAATTTAATTTGCGTTCAAACCTGTGTTAGATAACTGTTGAAGTGAAAATATCTCTAAAGATAAAACATCGTTGTATAAACAGCAGTGAAAACATCAAAGGAGATGGTACGCTTGAACAATATCACTTATATCAAAGGTTTTTAGTATACCAATTTGTAAATGAGGTGTCTCTACCAGAGCATATATATTTATTATTATAGGTGTACCAATTAATTGAACATTAAAGCAAATGAGGTGTCTGTTAAAGACAATTTAACTTATTAACCTATATTCTAAGTTCTTTCCCCTTCATCAAGAAGCAACGTAGGTTGCTTCTTGTTCTTTTTTTGTCATGATTTTATTAGCCACATTTACAATTAAACCAACGCCTATGTTAAAATAAGGAAAAAAGTGAAAGGATGTAATAAATATGGTGCATGATACTAATTGTATTTTTTGCAAAATTGTAGAAGGAAGCATTCCAGCTTCGAAAGTATATGAGGATGATGATGTGTTAGCTTTTTTAGATTTAAGTCAAGTTACAAAAGGTCATACATTAGTCATCCCAAAAGATCATACTGAGAACATATTCGAAATGAGTGAAGACACAGCAAGTACATACTTTCGTAAAGTACCTTTAATTGCAAATGCAATGAAAGAAGCATTTAATGTTGAAGGGGTCAATATCATAAATAATAGTGGTGAAGTTTCAGGACAAACTGTATTTCATTATCATATGCATATTTTACCACGATACGGAAAAAATGATGGATTTGATGTGAAATGGCAATCAAACCAAAATCAATACACAAATGAAACGCTCCAAGAAATCGCAAAATCGATTCATAATAACATTATTAAAAAATAATAAAATAAATCCAAATAAAAACAAAAACAGGAGTTTGATTTTCTCCTGTTTTTGTTTTTTCATTTATATTCCAGCTAAGTTCTGCATTTTACACTATATTTTTGAAGATTAATATTATATATTTACTATATTACTAATAATATTTTTTCGACAACTCCTCTGTATTTTCGCTAAAAATATTATACGAGCATATCTTTTTTAAAGCCTAACACTTAATTATAATATAAAATTGTAGAATTTTATCAATGACTTTGTGAAAATTTTTAAAAATTCTAACTAAAAGTTCTTTATTTCTTCACATATTATTGGCATAATAATAAATAGATAGTTAAATAGAAAAGAAGGTGAATTGATGAAAACTGAACAAAAATTATACACAATGAAAGAAGCTTTGATTTTTAGTCAAAGAATTGCCCAAATTTCTAAAGCATTATGGAAGTCAGTTGAGAAAGACTGGCAACAATGGATTAAGCCCTATGATTTAAATATCAATGAACATCATATTTTAATGATCGCCTTCCACTTAAAGGGTGCCTCTATTTCTGAAATTGCTAAGTTTGGTGTAATGCACGTATCTACAGCTTTTAATTTTTCGAAAAAGCTTGAAGAGCGTGGTTTATTAGTGTTTTCTAAGAAAGTAGAAGATAAGCGAAATACTTATATTGAATTAACAGAAAAAGGTAAGAATATGCTATTAGAAATACTAGGAGAATTTGATCCAGAAACAAATTCAGTTTTCCAAGGTACTCTGCCATTAAAAGAATTTTATGGTAAATTCCCAGAAAATATGGAAATTATGGCCATCTTACGTAATATTTACGGAAAAGATTTCATGGATATTTTTGAAACAACTTTAGGTAACATAGATAAAGAATTTATCGAAGAAGATAACCGTTTAATAAAAAAACCTTAATATCTTCTTAAATTGTTACAATTACGAGTTGATTGTCCTTGTAGTTGTTTAATAAACTCAAATAGAAGCGGGGCAAGATGAAAAATCCTTCCGCTTTTTATTTCAACCATTTTTGTTAAAAACTTCACATAAAAACCTCTAGTTATTCCTCTAACTTAGTCCAATTTATTACGATTTCTATTTTCTAATTATGTACAAAGGTATCTATTTTTTATCTGTAATAAAAACTCAACCGGAGGTACAATACCTCCGGTTGAATAATTGTCTTATTTACAAATTAGATGCAAGCTGCTCCTACGATAATTAATAAGATGAACAATACAACGATTAACGCAAATCCTCCACCATGGAATCCTACGCCCATCATTCACACCTCCTTTAGCTACATATCTTATCTTATGCGTGTAGTAAAAAATGGTCTGGGCAAATGTATAATTAACCTTCATTTTCGAAGATTTGTACTATAGACATGAACACCCAATAATGATTAGCAAAATAAATAGGATCACAATTAAAATAAATTCACGCGATGCTTTCCCTTCCATTTTTCCAACCCCCCTAAAGTAATTCTTAATAATATATAGACGAATGCCTTAAATGATTGGGCGAATGTCACGGTTGACTAGCTAATTTTTATAAAATAAATACATTCTATTGGTAGGTTATGGGAAAAGTAATTTAATAAAGTTTTATTAAAATTTTTTCGTATTGCTTCAGTCTCATCACTTAACCTTGCTCTCATAAATACCTATTTTTTATTTAAAACTAGTTCAAGATTCCTTTAATTAGATTAATTTTTTATTAAAAAACATTCCAAATTATTCTTTTTTTGGATAAACTTTGTCACATTGTAGAAAAATATGTTATATTAAGTGAAGTAATTTCCAGTAAAAGGTATGTCTAAATACAGGAAAAATTAAGATTTATGCTCCATACTTAAATAAGTAAATTTTTTTTTATAAAAAACAATTTAAATTATTATTAGGAGATGTTTAAATGAAAAAGATAATCGTATCTGCAGTTTTAGCTACCTCAGTATTCGGACTAGCCGCATGTGGTTCAGCTGGTATTAGTAATGATGTAGTTGCTACATCTAATGCGGGAGATATCACTTCAAAAGATTTATATGACAAAATGAAGGATACAGCAGGATTAGCAATGCTTAAGCAAATGGCTATTGAAGATTATTTAAAGAAAAACTTCAAAGTTAGCGATAAAGACGTTGATAAAAAATTCAATGAGTATAAAACACAAAATGGTGACCAATTTAAAGCATTCTTAGCTCAATACGGATTTAAAGATGAAGCAGCATTTAAAGATCGCGTTAAAGTTGATTTATTAACTGAAAAAGCTGCTGAAGCTTCAGTTACACAAGCTGAGATTGCAAAATATAAACCTGAAATTAGAGCTAGTCATATTTTAGTAAAAGATGAAGCTACAGCTAATAAAGTAGAAACAGACTTAGCGAATGGTGCAGATTTTGCACAAGAAGCTAAAAAATATTCTACTGACACTGGTTCAAAAGATAAAGGTGGAGATTTAGGCTATTTTGGAGAAGGTGCTATGGTAGCTGAATTTGAATCAGCTGCATACGCTCTAAAAGTTGGAGAAATTAGCAAACCAGTTAAATCACAATTTGGATACCATATCATTAAATTAACTGGTAAAAAGACTGCTAATGAAAAAGACGCTCGTTCAAAAATTGCTGAGACTAAATTAAGCCAAGATAACTTCGCTGCATTTTCAGATGAACTTCTTAAAAAAGCTAAATTTAAAGTTAAAGACAAAGATTTAGAAAGCCAAGATAAAAAATCATAAAAAAAACCTGCCATAATGGCAGGTTTTTTAATTTGAAGAAATCTCAGAGTTAATAAGTAACTGCTCTCTTCTTTCTCGTTCCTCTTTAATTCGTTGTAAGTAAATTTCTCCCTCTTTTTCGATGAAAGCTTCATCTGCGTCTCTTTCTTGTTTAGAGGTGTATAGTACCATAAATCCACTAACAAAAATTCCTAATATCACAATATACATCCAAAATGGTAAGATTGGCATTGATTTTCCTCCTTAGTAGACAAGCATTTGCTTCATTATATGGCTATTAAGGAGAAAGTATGATTATTTTAAAATTTTGGTTTATAAAAACTACGATTTTCTAGTGGGAAAATGCGCTCAGTATATTCACCTGGTTCAATTCTTTCAAGTGCACGATCTAACATATTCATTTTCGCATCAATATTATCAATATAATGTAATATTTCCGCTTCTTTAATTAAAGGTAGCTTTGGACTACCATATTCATATTTACCATGATGGCTTAAAATAAGATGCTGAAGTACAGTAACTTCTTCTCCCTCAATTCCTAATTCAATCGAGGCATTACCAATTTCAATTGCCATTAGTGAAATATGGCCTAGCAAATTACCTTCAACAGTATATTTTGTTGAAACCGGACCCGATAACTCTCTTACTTTGCCTAAATCATGTAATATAATTCCAGCGTATAGTAAATCTTTATTAAGCGAAGGATATAAATTCGCTATTGATTCACCTAATTGCAGCATACAAAAAACATGATAAGCTAATCCAGAAACAAATTCGTGATGATTCTTAGTTGCTGCCGGAAAATCAAGGAATTCTTCTTGATTTTTTAATACTAGATATTCAGTTAGTTTCTTAAGTTTTTCATTCGTCATATTATTGATGTAAGAAGTAATTTTCTCATACAATACTTCTTTCGAAACTGGTGCTCTCGCAAAAAAGTCTTCTGGATTTACTTCGTCTGTGTCTTTTACTGGACGAATTTGGCGTAATTTAAGCTGAAGCTTCCCTCTATAATCGTGTAGCTCACCTTCAACTTTTACAACTGTTCCCTCTGCATAGGCTGCTTCTTGCTCTGTAGTAATATCCCAAAGCTTCGCCTCTATATCTCCACTTTGATCTTGTAAAGTTAATGATAAAAAGGATTTTTGATTACTTGCTACACCTTTAGTAGCTGCTTTAACAAATAAAAACGTCACAAAACGTTCGCCAACTTCATGATCATATACTTTTTTATCCATAAGTACCTCCACTATGTATATGCTTCCTTCGCCATACTAAACAAAATGAACAAATTGTATAAATAGCTTAAAATATTTTGGAAAACCATTTTCTCCAAAATAAGAAAAAGGAAAATCAATTTATGTATTAGTCGTTTTACTTATCCTATTATACGTTAAAATAGCTACTTATCCCAACAATGATCATACAAAAATTAAGACATATTCTAACAATTCTCAAGAACTTGCTATGAAAGATTGTATTTCAGAACTTTAGCTTATCGCAGAATCTTTTTACAATTCAAATTATTACTTTACATGCCTTTTCAATTTATGCCAAAATAGTAATATAGCAACTATTTAAAGGGAGGACTAGAACATGGGAACATATCGAATTACTGCTTTTGAAAAAAGTGGAGAATCAATTGTCGACGAACAATTTGAAGCTAATTCTGACTTAGAAGCAAAAGATATTGGTAAAGAAAAACTTTCAGTAATTGGTGCACTTGATAAGACACACCGTTGCATTAGTCAAACTGGTAAACTCCTATTATTTCATCCGTAATAAGAAGCTGCGAAATAATGTTCGCAGTTTTTTTGTTTATATCATTTTTTACTTAAGACAGAATATAATAGGAGTTTTCTTAAATGAAGAAAAATAAATATCCATTCGTTGATGACATTCAAGATGTAATTAAAAACATAAAACAATTTAATGAAGACATTAAAATAGATGTAAACCTTCAAATGAAGTTATCACATTTTGCCGCGTGGTATTATGTAAAAGAAATCGATCTTTTCGGTCCAAGTAATTATATAGCCTATAAAGACATGTGTTCAGATATTTATTTTGATTCAGATTTTCTAACTGAAATTGACTTCCGAAAAACTGAGAATATTTTAAAACGTTGGTTTGTTAAACAACCGATTAAATCACTATCAAATAGTCTCAAAGAAAATTTATATGAATACTCTCCATTAAGAGCTAACTATGAAATGAGTATATTAAAGACAGAAGCCAATGCACTATTGGACGAAATGTATGAAGAACTTTCTATATTAGATGACACTCCACCAATTAGAACTTTCCCTATTTCATGTGAAAATCTCGAATTTAGTTATGATAGCATCGAAGAATTACAGGAGTGGTTTTTAGACGAATTACCTGTTAGAGGTTATCAATTTAAAAAAGGATTGAACACACCAAAAGGGGCAATCTTATTGTTTCAAAACAATGACCAAATAATTGCTTCAGGTAAATTGTCTTCAATATTTGAGCATCCTAATAATGCTAATGGAACTATAGGAACGTTTATATTCGATCCATCATCAATCTGTATTTTTAACCCTCTAAACTTAGATGATATGAAATTAATTTGGGAAGAATTTATTAATTTTTCAGAAGTACCACAAAATCTAGATAAACATAAATATGATGATTTCATGAACTATCTTTATAGTAAAAATATAAGATACGCTTTAGACAATGAAATGGATGAGGAAACTTTTACTATTGAAGTTGAAAAAACATTCGTTGATTCACATACTCCTGTTAAGGATGAGCCTAAAGCTAAATATAATTGTACATTCATTACGAATAAATCTAATCGTAATCGAACCGTTACAAAAAGAGCGATTGTTGAAGCAAATTTCAAATGTGAAATCGATGAATCACATTCATTCTTTCTATCTAAACAAACTGGAGAAAATTATGTTGAAGGGCATCATTTAATACCATTGGAATTCGAGGAAATGTTCGATTATAACTTAGATGTTGAAGCGAATGTTATAAGCCTATGTCCTATCTGCCATAAAAAAATCCATCATGGACCGATTGAAACAGTTGAAAAACTGATTAAAAAATTATACAAAAACCGTAAAGAACGTTTAAAGAATTCTGGTATAGAGGTCAAACCTAAGACTTTATTAAGCTTTTATACTTAATAGTAATAGTACTATTAGATAGCTGCGATGATTGATCGCAGTTTTTTCCTTATTACTCATCCTTACATCCAAAAAGAAAACTCGCCGATTGGCGAAGACAGAGGGGTAGTTGCACTTATACTTATATCTAAAATTGGCATCTACGTCGATTGATCTCCACCGTTGCCAATTTATACTTTCTTAAAGTACAAAAAACCGACTATAATATAGTCGGCTTTTCAATCCTTATTTACCAGTAAAAATTGGTAGTCTCTTCTGTAAAAACGCTTGAACACCTTCTTGGTGATCAGCAGTTCTTCTCATAGCACTTTGTCCTTCTTTTTCAGCTAATAGCACTCTTTTTAAAACCTCTAAATTTCCATTGCTGTAAATTTGTTTAGTTTGAATCATCGCACTGACTGGCTTTTGAAGGATACTCTTAACACGTTCGTTAATTTCTTGTTCGAAGTCACCGTTAATCACTTCATCAATTAAGCCAATTTCTAATGCTTGTGCTGAGTTTAGTTTTTTACCTTCCCAAATCAGTTGTTTAGCTTTTGTTTCACCTAATCGTTTTTCTAAGAAGTAATGTGCACCACCATCAGGTATTAGGCCAATTCCAATAAAGTTCATTGCTAGAATTCCTGAATCATGTGCAAGAACGAAATCACTTGCTAAAGCAAAACTTAGTCCTATCCCTGCAGCAGGTCCATGAATTGCACTAATAACGATTTTAGGTAAAGTGTATAATTTGACTACTACTTCTGAAATTAAATCCATTATTGGACCAAAAGCTGATTCATCAGTATTGCTTAGCATTGATTTTAAATCTCCACCAGAAGAGAAACCTTTGCCATTTCCACATAGTACGACTACATCAACTTCGGAGCTTGCGATTTCATCTAATACATCACGAAATTGTCTGAATGTATCTTCATTCATTGCATTTAAAACTTCAGGTCGATTAAATACTACAGTTGCAACTCGCCCCTCTTTTTTTAACAATACGTGTTCTGCAGTGTTCGAAATAGACATAAAAAAATCCCCCTTAATTTCATAGTTAATGTAAACATTAAACATTGAAAGGGGATTTTCCTTTATTTTTCATTAATTTGATTGATTACTTTTTGAAAATAACTCGTCTAAAATTTTAATTTTAGCATTCGTATAATGCTCATAACCGTCATTATATGATTTAGGATCCTTTGCATTCGCAAATCGAGTAATTTGACGAGTATTTGGATTGACAAACTTACTTGAAGCGCCGCAGCCTAGCCCAATTATTGTTTGTTCTTCTTCCATAATTAAAATATTATATAAGCTTTCTTGTCCATCTACGGAATACCCAATATTTTCAAGATTACCTAATATATTTTTTTGACGATATAAATAGTACGGATGATAGTTATGTTTTTCTGTCCATACTGTTGCCTCATTCATCATTTGCTGTACTTCATCACGATCAGCAACTTTATATTTCTGCTTGTTTTGCGTCATTTCTGATGCTCTTTTAAATGAAAGTGTATGAACAGTTAACGATTCAGGCATTAACTTTTCAGTTTCATCTAAAGTATACTGAAATTCTTTTAATCCCTCGCCAGGTAACCCAATAATTAAATCCATATTAATATTATTCATACCCATTTCACGAGCTAGATGGAATTTTGTTACTGTTTCTTCAACCGTGTGATGTCTTCCAATCGCTTTTAAAGTTTCTTGAATATACGATTGTGGATTAATACTAATTCGGTCAATATTCCATTTATTTAACACATCTAATTTATCTGGTGTAATTGTATCTGGTCTCCCTGCCTCAACTGTAATTTCACGAACCTGCTTCATATTTGGAAATGATTCGTGCATTTTAGCGTACAGTAAATCCATTTCTTCAGCTGTAATACTAGTAGGCGTACCTCCACCATAATAAATCGTTGTAATGTTTATTCCACGCTCTTTTAAGAATTCACCGACTTTTTCCATTTCATAATGTAATCCATATAAGAATGAATCAACTGCGCCTTGTTTACCTTGAATCGCATAGGCTGGGAATGTACAATAAGCACATTTTGTCGGACAATATGGAATTCCAATATAAATACTTACTTCATTTTGCAAATTATATAAATCAGGAATTACTTTTAATTGACGATCAACGATTGATTGCATTAAATCTATCTTTTCATCGTGAATCAAGTAATCATTTCGTAACTCTTCATGTGCCATTTCCTTTGACATACCAGACTTAAGCTTCGAATGAAGAAGCTTCGTCGGTCTAATCCCAGTTAAAATTCCCCACTTTTGCTGAATGCCAGTATACTCTTGTAGTAATGATAAAAAGACAAAATTAACAGCCTTCTTTTTAAATTTGAACGATTCTTTTTCGTCTTTACCATCTACATAGCTCGTATTTGCTTGAAAATCAGATCCTAATTCTCCTGAGACTTGTTTGTTTACTTCATCTAAATCAAAACTTACTTCAATATCAGCATCTATTTTTTCTAACGATACATCACAGTCTTCAAAGAATAGTTGAGCTAATAACTCCAACGGCCTTTGAAAACGACTATCCTCTAAACCTTTTATATATATTTTCATCTTTTATCACCTTTTTAAGTTATCACTTAAGTATAGAATTAAAGAGATAAGAGGTCAATATATAGGACAGGCACAATGTATTATGTTTAAGTGAATAGTCGATAAAAAATAAACATAATAAAAGCCTGATTTTCAAAGAGAAGTCTCCATGAAAGCCAGGCTTAATATCTATTTTTCAATTTTTAAATGTGTTTTTAAGAAAGGAAGTGGAAATTGTTTCCTGAAATGCTCTTTAATCATATATGGAACACCATTTTGATCATTTGATCTTGTAATCCAGTCTGCAACCTTTTTAATCTCCACAGGAGCATTTGACATTGCAACCCCTAAACCTGCATGCTCGATTAATGGTAAATCACTATAATTATCGCCTATTACAACCATTTCATGATAGGAAATTCCTAAGTGTTCACCTAATCGTTTTAAACCTGTATATTTAGAGATTCCTTTACGAACAATTTCAATTTTCTTATCTTCCTCACAGAGACAATCTAGATGTGGATATTTCGTATTTAATTCATTTTTCACTTTGTTTTTCTCTACTTCATCAGAGAAATAACATTCTATTTTTAATGGAGAAATTGAATTTTCCAGAATACTATCTGAAAGTGATTCAACAAATTGAATAGGATAAAATACTGGATCTGCATTTGATAAAACTGCTTTCGCAACTAAGTTTGATTGCAATTTTTTTCGATTTCCAATTGAAAAATGCTCATGTGACAATCGAATATTACAATCATACTTTTCTAGTTTTTTTACAATGTCATAAGCTTCTTCTTCTTCAATCCTTTTTTCAAAAAGTGGCTCATCAAGCTTAGAAGAAATAAAGGCGCCTGAGTGCGAAACCAAAAGATTATTAACCTTTAATGCTTTTGCAATCTTTTTTGTAGCTTGGAAATTTCTACTTGTAAATAAGGTTACGTAAATCCCTTTATCTTGAACGTATTCAACAGCTTCTTTCGTTTCTTTTGAGAGTTTTCCGTTTGATTGTAATAAAGTACCATCTATATTAATTGCAAGTAACTTATAAATCACTTAATCTCCCCCATTTCGCGAAGAAATACCTTACTAGAATATATGACATGCTTCATTTAATTAGAACATTGCAGATTGTTATTATGCCCTTCGTTATACTAAAAAAGACTCCATAAAAATGAAGTCTCTCTTATATTCAGAACAGGAAACTCCCTGTTCTTCCTCTCGTCTTACATTTCCATTAAAGATTTATAAAATTCTTCTAATGGATTCATGACGATTTTATTTACATCTTGAATAACTAAATTTAATCTTTGTTCCGTTTGCATTAAGTTTGCAATTAAAGGATTTTGAGACACTTTTGCAACTATCTCTTGGCCTTTTGCATTTTCTTCAGGTGTAACTGCTTCACCTTGATACATTTTTTGTTGCATAGTTTTTTGGAAATTTTGAAATTCCATAAATAATGGTTTTGCAGTTGGATCAGCTAATACTTGTGAGTATAGTGCTTGTAAATTTTTAAATTCTGGTTGCTCCTTAAAAGCATTTTGTAGTGAGTATGCAATATCATAAATGTTTACTGCCATGTTAACTACCTCCTATAAACTTTTGTATCTCCACTATAGCAAACATTCTATTATATGTCAGTCTTTCAAAAAACAAATCAAACTTTCTACCTTAAAATTTCTTAAAGACATTCACCAACTGGGCGAATATCACATAGTATACAACGACATTATTTTGGAAAGGAGGAGAATCATTGCAATCTTTTCCTAAAAATCAAGAGCCTCAATCTTTCGCAGTAGTAACTGATTCGATCAATGAAGAATCATTAAATCCGCTCGGCTCCATTACAACACTTTGTGAGGAGTTATCAGAGTTATGCGGGGAATCTGAGATCGATTTTTATGTAACTACTTTCAAAAAGCTATTTACGAATGAATTAAAAGGTTATAAACGCTCAGAAGATGGCTGGACTTTAATGAATGTACCTCCTGCATCAATCATTCATAATCGCATTCATTCGAGAAAGCTTGAGCGTTCTAAAGAATTTAAATTACTAAATTCTTCTCTAACAACTCAGCAAATACCTTTTTTTAATGCACGTTTCTTAAATAAACTTGAAGTTTTTCAAGCATTAATTGATTCTGCCTATATAAAACCATATGTACCGTACACTGAGGAATGTATTTCAGCAGAACAATTAGAAAATTTCATCCAAAAATATGAAACTGTTTTTATTAAGCCAATCCACGGCAGTCAAGGAAGAAATATTCTTAAGGTCACAAAAGAAAAGGATCTATTTCGGTTAAAAAATAGTCAGAACTCTGAAGTAGAACTAGAATTTCAATCAATACATGAAGTATTTCAAATCATTAAACAGCAATTAAGTAAGCGTACTTGTATTATTCAAGAAGGCTTACCTTTAATCAGTAAAGATAATCGACTTGTTGATTTTAGATTTTTATGTCACAAAAATAAATTTAATCATTGGGAAGTAACTTCAACTGTAGCAAGGATTGGTCATCCAACTCAGTTTGTCAGTAATTTAGCTCGAGGCGGAGACCTTCAAAAAATCGATGAATTTTTAAGTCAATATTTACCAAAAAAAGAGCGCGTTCACTTTAAAAAATTATTAGTTGAATTAGCGATTGAATGTTGTAGGTGTATAGACTCCTCCTTTGATGGTTTATTCGCTGAGTTTGGAGTGGATCTTGCTATTGATAACCAATTCAATCCTTGGGTCATTGAATTAAATTCAAAGCCATCTAAGGATTTACATTTAACGGACCCAATTCAAAAAATTAGACCTTCAACAAAGGCTATTTTTTCTCTTGTTCAATCATATTTATAAGTACAAGGAGTGAAAAGAATGAGAATAGGTTATTTATCTCTCAAAGAAAGACAAGAAGGTGAATACGTACAGCACATGGCAAAGGAAGCAAGTAAACTAGGTTATGAATTCGTTCAATTTACCCCTTTTAGTATTCAACCAGCTTCAGAAGAAATACTTGGCTGGAAGTATATTGCAGAAACAGAACAATGGGAGAAAACAACATTTGAAATTCCAAATTATATTTATGATCGATGCTTTTACTCTCCTAACATTAAAAGTAAGCAAGCAAAACCAATTGTTGATTGGCTGAAAAAACGTAAAGATATTACTTTTTTAGGTTACGGACTACCGGGAAAATGGGAAACTTATCAAGCGCTAGCGACTGATGAAAGTTTAAATCCTTATATACCAAAAACAAAAAAGTTATTGCATTTAGCTGTATTTTTTGAAGAGCTTAGAAAAACACGTAAGCTAGTTATTAAACCAATACATGGATCAAGAGGAATAAATATTTACTTTGTTACTTTAAGTCCTTATTCAATTAGCGTTTCAACTCAAAAACAAAATGAAGTTGTTGAAACAGTATACGATACAAGAGATGAATTTTTTGAATGGCTACAGCCTCTTGTCGAATCAAAAAACTATGTTTATCAAAACAATTTAGACCTTCAAACAAAATCACGCGAAGCATTTGATTTACGCGTTCTTTTACAAAAAAACGAAAAAGGCGAGTGGCAAGTTGTTGGTAAAGGGATCCGAGTGGGAAAACCAAATTCAATTATTGCAAACTTAAGTGCTGGCAGTAATGCAGTTGCATTTGATGAGTGGATTACTCAATTTAGTCAAAGAACTGCACTAATTTTACAACAAGATATTGAAACAATTTGTAATCAATTACCGATTGTACTTGAGAAGAATTTTCTTCCATTATTTGAAATAGGATTAGATTTAGGAATTGATTCGAATCAAGCAATCTGGATTTTAGATGTTAATTCAAAACCAGGAAGAAAAGTTTTAATCCAAACTGATCCTTCCATTCAACAAAAGCTCTATTCGGCACCAATTCAGTATTGTCTACACTTACAATCGAAATCTAAAAGTGAAAGAAGTGAAATTAAATAATGAATGAAGTTTATAAAATCGTTACTCATCGACAGAGTAAAAACCTAGTATGTATACCTGAAAAACTTACGACATCAAGAAATATTGAATATATTGCTTTTGGTCAAAAAAAATACCCTTGTCAACTAGTTACGATGAATACACTTCAAAATACCATTTCAATATCAGAGCATTTAATTGAAATGCTCTGTATCCCTTTTGAAGGAACTATTGAGCCTATTATTATTGGGAATACATTACAGCTCGGTCCACTAGTTGGAATTTTCACTGCTGGCTTTACTGAGTCCCTCCTTCGCCCAATTGGCGATCGAAGCTTTATGTTTGCAAATTTAATAGCCGAAAATAATCAAAAAAACAGCTTCATATTTGTATTTGGCACACATGGAATTGACTGGGAAAACGAAACAATTCAAGGTTATTTCTTTACAAATAAAAGATGGATTAAAGAAGTAGTTCCTTTTCCAACCGTGATTTATAATAGGCTTCCGAATAGGAAAGTCGAAGTTCATAAATCAATCAAACGAGTGCGCCAAAAACTAGAAAAAGAATATAAAATCCCTTGGTTTAACCCAGGATTCTTCAATAAATGGGATTTATATTTAAAATTAAAAAATGACGATTCAGTTGCACAGTATTTACCTAAAACATTAAAGTTTAATAATTTCGATACAATTGAAGAGTTATTATCCAAATATCATTTTGTGTATGTTAAACCCGAAAACGGTAGCCTCGGATCGAGAGTAATTTTAATACGCTACCAGCGTGAAGAAGGTATTTATTATTGTAGGTATCGTGATTTTGAAACAAACAGACTTCAAAAATTCTCAACACTCCAATCCTTAATTAATCATGTTTTCCGTAACATGAAAATACATGACTTCATCGTTCAACAAGGTATTTCATTAATTCGATATGAGCATCAACCTGTTGATTTTCGAGTTCATACAAACAAAGATGCTTTAGGAAAATGGCATGTAACCGTAATAGCTGGGAAAATAGCAGGAAAAGGTAGTACTACTACTCACTTAAATAACGGTGGTCGCGTGAAAACTCTTGAAGAATTATTTGATCAAGAAAAAGCTAAAAGGATTCATGAAAAATTATCTACTGCAGCTTTAAAAATTAGTGAATCTTTAGATCGTCAAGTTGACGGTCACATCGGAGAAATTGGATTTGATATCGGTGTTGATAAAGATGAAACAATTTGGCTTTTTGAAGCGAACTCTAAGCCTGGTAGATCAATTTTTTCAAATCCAAGCTTCCAAGAAAATGACAAACAAATTAAAAAACTATTTTTAGAATATGCTACTCATTTATCCAAACAGGGAAATGAACTCGAGGCTTCAATGAAATGATTTCTGTTTTTTACCATCTTGATACAAATACTTGGTCGCATGATCACATAGAATCAAAGTTTTCAATTGGCTATAACCACCTTCCTATTTTACCAATGCAAGATAATGCTTCAAATTCCATTCAATTTCATGTTAAAAAAAATGGTTCACATTTAGGCCCAATTATCGGCATTTTAACGAATGAAGATCGACTACCCTTTAGCGGAAATATTAAAACATTTAAACGAATTTGCAAGAAGGTATTAAATAACGGCGGTATTCCGGTTATCTTAACGCCTACCGCCTTTTCTAATCATTCAGTTACATGTTATACATTTTGTTTTAAAACAAAAAAATGGATTAAACTATTTTCCCCTTTACCAGACGTAATTTACAATCGAATTCCATCTGTACAATATGAATCCAATCATGATTATAAAGAATTTCGAGAAAAAATTTCTGCGTTAAACATCCCTTTTTTTAATGAATCATATCTTTCAAAAATACAAACAACGGCAATCTTATCCACTAACGAATATTTAAAAACATATATTCCGAAAACAATTGAATTAATAAGTGAAAAAGATTTGTTTTTCTATTTAAAAAAATGGAAATTCCTTTATATTAAAAAGCATAATTCTTCAAGAGGATTTGGAGTGTTTAAGCTTTCCTTGAAAAGTGATAATGAAGTCATCATCCGAAATGCTTTTCATGTAGAATTAGTGAAATCAATTAGTGATTGTTGGAAATTTCTTAGCTCTTTAAATGAGGATTTTATTTGCCAACAAGGTATAATAAGCGAATTGCCAGATGGAAGAAAGTTTGATTTACGAATTCTTGCACACAAAAAAGAAAATAATTTCATTCTTTCTGGTATCGGAGTAAGAGTTGGTACATTTAATGGCATTACAACTCATGTTCCTAGAGGTGGCAGCATTATTTCAATCGAAGAACTACCAATTAATTTAAACTATGAATTATTACAGGAAATCGTTAGACAAACTGGAATTGCATTAAATAATGAAGAGGCACATTTTTATGAATTCTCAATGGATATCGGTATTCAAAATAACCAATATTATATTTTTGAAATAAACTCTAAACCAATGGTATTTGACGAAATCTCGATAAAAGAACAAGGACTTGAAAACTTAATTCATCTATTTTATGAACTTTCAAATTTTAGGCAGTAGTTTGTATACTACTGTTCTTTTTTATTTTAATTAACAATGATACACTAAATGAAAAATGCTTCGAAAGGTAAATATTATGATTGATAAAATTAAGACGTTATTTGGAAGTGAGTCCGTTTCGGTCACACCAGTTCAGAATACATATATGGATTACTTGTGGTTTTCTACAGAAAATCAAGAAATTTTTGGGATTAAACAAAGTTCTATATCTGATGAACAACATAACCTATTGGAATGTCTTTTTACAAAATTAGAATCAGATGCAATTATGATGCCATCTGCACAAAGCGAATGGTTTCAATATTTATATTTCAATAAAGGGCATAATCCTTTATTATTCGAAAATGAAAATACTCTCCCTTCCTCCATTCGATTTATTCATTTTTACAGTAATCAGCTTTTTACAAATAAAATTGAGTTTGAAGAAGCAATCAATGCTTTTTTTCATAAAGATGTAATCGTCGTTTGGAATTCTGCAAAAGAAGGCGTCATTATTGAAAAAATAATCGATCAACCATTTAATAAAGAATTTCTAGAGCATATGCAAGAAATCATTGCAGCTGACTTATACCATGATGTAACTTTTCTTGTTGGAAAACGCTACTCGCCACTAGCAAATTTATTTCTGTATTTTGACATTGAACATCATTGTTTTAAAAAAGCTTTATCTATAAAGAAACAAAAACATATACTCTGGTTTTCAAAAGAGATGCTTTACTATATCCTTTCCTTTTTACCAGATGATTTACAGAAAGAACTACCTAATCTATTTTTGAATGATATGAAAATTGATGACCCAATTCTTTCAACTGTAAAAATTTATCTTCAACAAAATCTAAATGTTACGGCTACTTCTAAAAAAGCTTTTTTACATCGGAATACTGTTCAATACCGTCTTGATAAATTTTCAGAACAAACAGGAATAGATTTAAAGCATTTTGAGGAAGGTCTTGTTATATTTCTAGCCATTCGCCTACTTGAGTTAACGAACGAAAATTAACAAAAGCTTTTTTTGTGCACCTTGTACAATTGAAGCTATTTTTTTTGTGTACCTTTGCCATTGTTGGAAAATGTTTAAATGTTTACAATTTAGTTAATGAAACCGATTACAACTATTTGGAGGTAATATCAATGGCAGAATTAAAATTAGATCATATTTATAAAATTTATGACAATAACGTAACGGCTGTAAAAGATTTTAATCTTCATATTGAAGATAAAGAATTTATCGTATTCGTAGGTCCGTCAGGATGTGGTAAATCAACAACACTTCGTATGATTGCTGGTTTAGAAGATATTTCAAAAGGTGATTTCTTTATTGATGGGCTTCGTGTAAATGACGTTCAACCAAAAGATCGTGACATTGCAATGGTATTCCAAAACTATGCGCTTTATCCGCATATGACTGTATATGACAACATGGCTTTCGGATTAAAATTACGTAAATTTGATAAAGCTGAAATCGATAGACGCGTAAAAGATGCTGCTCGAATTTTAGGACTTGAAGAATATTTAAGTCGTAAACCAAAAGCACTATCTGGTGGACAACGTCAACGTGTTGCTCTAGGACGTGCTATTGTACGTGATGCAAAAGTATTCTTAATGGATGAGCCATTATCTAACTTAGATGCTAAATTACGTGTTGCGATGCGTTCTGAGATTTCTAAATTACATCAACGTCTACAAACAACTACTATCTATGTAACACATGATCAAACTGAAGCAATGACAATGGCTACGCGCTTAGTTGTAATGAAAGATGGTATTATTCAACAAGTTGGTACGCCTAAAGAAGTTTACGATCGTCCTGAAAACGTATTCGTTGGTGGATTCATCGGTTCACCTGCAATGAACTTTGTTTCTGGTAAAGTTGAAGATGGTCACTTTAACTTAGGAAGCAAAAAAATTGCTATACCTGAAGGAAAAATGAAAACATTACGCGATAATGGATATATTGGAAAAGAAGTTACTTTAGGTGTACGTCCAGAAGATTTACATGATGAGCCAGTGTTTATCGAAGCATCTCAAGGTACAGTTCTTGATTTAAAAATTGAAGTAGCTGAGCTTCTAGGAGCTGAATCAATGCTTTACACTAACTATGAAGGCCATACTATAGTAGCAAGATTAGATGCACGTTCAACATTTACACATGGTCAAGTGATTAAATTAGCTGTAGACATGAACAAAGTTCATTTCTTTGATAAAGAAACTGAATCACGTATTCGTTAAAAATAAATAAAATAACGCAGTACCNNGGTACTGCGTTATTTTATTTTCTCAATAATTTTTAAAAAGCCCTCATTACAATCTGGACAATTAAACATATGTGTACAATACTGATTTGAATTTTGTTCAGTTAATCCATCAGATTTTGCTGAAATATCATAATCTAAATATGGACTGTATTTATCTTCATAATCAACTGCTCTTCCTTTATCTTCACAATGATTTTCACAAATAGGACATTTTAATTTATATTGCTCGATCCCATTGCATAGTGGACAAATACCATCCATTATTAACACTCCTATTATGTACTCTTCATTAAGAAAGGATGGAGATTAATCTCCATCCTTATTAGCCATAGATATTATTTTGAATAACCACCTAAGCTTTGCTCAGCCATTTGAACTAAACGTTTAGTGATTTCTCCTCCTACAGAACCGTTAGCACGAGCTGTAGAATCAGGACCTAAAGTTACTCCAAACTCAGAAGCGATTTCATACTTCATAGAATCTAATGCTTGTTGTGCACCATTTACTACTAAGCTGTTGTTGTTTGCCATGTTGTCTCACCTCCTTATGTAAGTGTAATGATAGTATGACTCTAATCGATTAACATATGTATGTTTAGCTAATGTAAATTTTGGAAAAAATTTTTTTATTTCTTTATCGGCTTTTTTACATAAAAAAAAGCACTAGAAGGCGCTCTAGTGCTGGGTTTCTCTTAATTCTTGGATTACTGTATTAATTGTAAAAATTGTTTTGTTCTTGCATGCTTAGGATTTTCTAATACATCACTTGGATGACCTTGCTCAATAATGTATCCACCGTCCATAAAAATAACTTCATCTGCAACATTACGAGCAAATTTCATTTCATGCGTAACTACGATCATTGTCATACCATCTTCAGCTAATTCCTTCATTACTTTCAATACTTCTTGTACAAGCTCAGGATCAAGCGCTGAAGTTGGTTCATCAAACAAGATAACTGTTGGCTCTAGAGCTAATGCTCTAGCTATACCTACTCGTTGCTGTTGACCACCTGAAAGCTGATGTGGTAATAGATTGATTTTTTCTTCTAAACCCACTTTTGTAAGTAAATCAACAGCTTTCTTTTTCGCTACATCTCTTTTTACTTTTTGTACCGTTACTAGCCCTTCCATTACGTTTTCCAACGCTGTTAAATGTGGGAATAAATGATGTTGTTGAAAAACCATACCTGTTTTACTTCTTAATGAGATAATTTCTTTTTTAGTCACTTTATTCGAAAAGTCAATTGACTGGTCGTCAATTGTGATTTTCCCATCAGTTGGATGCTCTAAAACATTTATACATCTTAAAAATGTAGTTTTTCCAGATCCAGAAGGACCAATAATTGCCGTAACCGTACCTTTTTCTACATTTAAGCTAACATCTTTTAATACTTCTAGTTCTCCAAAGCTTTTTTTAATATTTTCTAGTTTTATCATCTACTCTTCCTCCATTACTTAGCAACATAGCGTTCAACTCGAGCTTCTAATCGACCTTGAATGACTGAAAGGAAGAAGCATACGATCCAATAGATTATTGCAGCTTCTGTATAAACAACTAAAAATTTATAGTTAGTTGCAGCTATTTCCTGAGCTGTTCTAAACATCTCAGTTACTAATATTAATGAGGCCAAAGACGTGTCTTTTACTAAACTAATAAAAGTATTTGATAATGGTGGTAATGAAACTCTCGCAGCCTGAGGAATAATAATACGTTTCAACGTTTGATTATATGTCATGCCTATTGAATAAGCAGCTTCCCATTGGCCTTTATCAATAGACTGAATTGATCCTCTTATAATTTCAGAAGCATATGCCCCAACACTTAATGAAAAACCAATAATTGCAGAAATATAAGGTGAAATTGTTACATGTAGAGTAGGTAATCCATAAAAAATAATAAATAATTGAACTAATAGAGGCGTTCCTCTAATAATGGAAACATAAAATCTCGCTAAACCATTTAAGAATTTATTACCTGATAGACGGAAAAGTGCGGTAATAAATGCTAATATTATACCTACTATGAAAGTAATAATTGTTAATGGAATAGTACCGATTAAAGCAGTTTTAACCATTGGAAGGAAAGAATCCTTCGCAATGGTTAAATTGTCAATCCACTCTGGGCTGAGTATATTATTTAAGTCCATCTTTACCGAACCATTTTGTAACTATTTCATCATACTTTCCGTCTTTTTTCATATCTTCTATTGCTTTGTTAACTGCCTTTACTAATGATTCATCGTCTTTACGGAACATAAATCCACTGTTTGAAGCATCATTTTCTAGAGCAGCAATTTTAACTTTGTTGTCACCAGTTTCTTTTAAATAATTTTGAATTGATAACTTATCGTTGATTGTTGCATCAGCACGGCCAGATTCAATTAATTGAATCGCTTGGCTAAATCCTTCAACTCCAACTAATTTAGCTCCATATTTTTTAGCTAAATCCCCGTAGTTACTAGTTAAAGATTGAGCAGCATTTTTTCCTTTAATGCCATCAAATGAGTTAATTTTTGAATCTGATTTTACAACTAATGCACCTGAAGAAGTAATATATGGATCAGAGAAATAATATTTCTTCTCACGATCTGCTCTAATACCAACTTCATTTGCAATGATGTCAAAACGTTTTGCATCTAATCCTGCAAACATTGCATCCCATTGTGTTTCATAAAATTTTGGTTTTACGCCTAAACGTTTAGCAACTTCATTCGATAAATCAACATCGAAACCTGTTAATTTACCAGATTTATCATGGAACGTGAATGGTGCATATGTACCTTCAGTACCAATTTTTAACTCTCCACTATCTTTTACTTGAGTTAATAAATCTTTTCCTTTTGCAGTATTTTCATTTTTATTTGAATTACAGCCTGCCATAAAACCTGCTGCTAAAACTAACGAACCTAATGTTAAACCAATTTTCTTAATATTCATTCTTTAATCTCCCTTAACCTTATCGGAATTGTTTGTTTTGAATTGTGTGTCTTAAATATATTGCATGTATTAAAAAATTACAACAAAAAAATCTCATATTTTTATTATTTTTCTTTTTATCTTTTTAATTCTTTTTTTGTGATCAAATATTTAATCATAAGAACAGGGAATTGCTAATATTCAATCTTTTTGTAAGTTGTATTGAGTTGATACTCTTCTATTGTTTTCACAGAGTTTTACACAATTTATTGCAAACCCGCAAAAAACTCGGTTCTCTTAAGAACCGAGTTTACTTTGTAAATTTGTATTATTTACTTTTACAATTACACTTTGAATTCTTCTATTTTGAACTTCTTGAATTGTGAAGGTTAAGTTTTTATATTGGAGTAATTCTCCATTTTGGGGAATGTGTTTAAAACTTTCAAATAACCAGCCACCTAATGTTAAATATCGACTGGTAGGTTTTTTAATTTTAAACCTTTGAAAAAAACTGGATAATTCAATCGAGGCTTGGAATTGGTATTCATTCTCATTTATTTGGAAAAAATCATCATCTAAATCGTCGAACTCATCCCTTATTTCACCAACTAGCTCTTCGATTATGTCTTCCATTGTCACGATTCCTGAAGTACCTCCAAACTCATCAACAACAATAGCTATATGTGCGTTTTGTTTTTGAAGAATTTTTAATACCATTGAAATTTTCATTGTTTCCATAACAAATATTGGTTCTCTAATCAGTTCATTAATTTTAGCAGTTTGATGTTGAATTAATTGAGTTAAAAATTCTCTTTCAGAAATAACACCTATAATGTGATCAATATCGTGATCATATACTGGAATTCTCGAGTATCTTTCTTGTAAAAATATTCCATACACTACATCTAAAGATTCATTTATGTCAATCGCAACAACATTTGTTCGAGGTGTTAAAATGTCGCTTACTTTTTTTTCTTTAAATGTAATTGTTCTTAAAAATAATTCATCTTCGTACAAATTAGACTGTTCACCATCGTTGTTAATCAAAAAGCTCGGATCGTGATTTTGCAGTTGAGCATTCTGATTATTACTACTAAAAAATAACCGTTCGATTAAGTTAAAAAAATTCAATATTCCTTTACCCGAGGGAGCATCAGACAAGCACTTCACATCCCTAATTAAAGATTTTAAACATTAACTATCGACAATCCTTTACAAATATTTATTTAATATGTATTCAAAACAGGAAATTTTATGCAAAAAAAAAGCCTCTTTCTTAAAATAAGAAGAGGGGGGGAAAAATGAGGTATTGTACGAAACGATTAAAAAATAAGCTGATTGAAATAGTTAAAATCCAACTATAACTAGAAGGTTCTCTCCTTGTAACTTAGAAAGAAATAGTACTTCTGCACAAATCAACTTTACACCCTTATTTTATACTAAATATAGACCAACTGGTTTAGTAATATGTTAACGTTTTGTGAAACATTGTACAATGTACCTTAACTAAAAAAAAGAAGGTATAAAGAGTTAACTCTTTATCCTTCTTTTTTTATTGATATTATTATTTTACTGCTTCTATAAATTCATTTTTTTTTATTTCAACAAGTTTTACTTGATGTGAATCTAATTCAACAACTTTAAATTCAAAGTCCTCAAATATGATCGATTCACCTTGTTGAATATCGTGGTTTTGAGTTAAAATCCAGCCACCAATTGTGTCAACATCATCTTCTTCTACGTATAGTCCGAATAAGTCATTAATTTCAGTGATTAACACTTTTCCGTCTACAATTTTATGAGAGTCTGAAATATGTTGAACAGCAGGCTTTTCATCATCATCATATTCGTCACGAATTTCTCCAACAATCTCTTCAAGTATATCTTCCATTGTTAATAATCCAGCAGTTCCGCCATATTCATCATACAATATTGCAAGCGGAATACGTTTCTTTTGCATTAACAATAATAAATCGTGAATTGCGATCGTTTCAATTACCTGAATTACTGGTCGGGTGTAGTTAGCGAAATCATATGATTTTTCAACCTCACCATCAAGATAACGGATAAAAAAGTCTTTAACATTTACCATGCCTAAAATATCATCTTTATCCTCACCAAAAACCGGGTAACGTGTATATTTTTCATTTTTAATTATTTCAATTTGTTCTTCAATTGGGTCTTCCGCATATAAACCGATAATTTCAGTACGAGGGACCATAATTTCTTTTGCAAGTCGGTTATCGAACTCAAAAATATTATTTAAATATTTATACTCAGCTTGATTAATTTCTCCGCTTTCAAAGCTTTCTGATAAAATAATTCGTAATTCTTCCTCAGTATGAACTTCTTCTGATTCTGATGCTGGCTTAATACCAAATAATCCTGTAAAAAATCTTGCAGAACCATTTAATACCCAAATAAATGGATAAGCTATTTTATAGAAAACAATAAGTGGAGTAGAAAGTATTAGTGTGAGTGATTCAGCTTTTTGAATAGCAACCGTTTTTGGAGCTAGCTCACCAATTACAACGTGAATAAATGTCATAAATGAAAAAGCTAGAATAAACGAAATTGTTGAAGCAATTGTCCCGTTTAATCCAAGAAATTCTACTACTGGGTATATAAGATGCTTAAACGTTGGCTCACCTAAATAACCTAATCCTAAAGCTGTAACCGTAATACCTAATTGACAAGCTGATAAATATTCATCCAAACTCGTCGTAACCTTTTTAGCAGCTACTGCACCTCGCTTTTTTTCAGCTACTAGTTGATCAATTCGACTTGATCTAACTTTCACGATCGCAAACTCTGCTGCGACGAAAAAAGCTGTAAGTGCGATTAATACTGCAATCATAAACAAGTTAACTATGTCCAATGACGAACTCGAGTTTTAATACTCGAGTATTCACCTCCTGAGATTTTCAATCTACAAAAATATAAAAATATTATTTTACTTACTTAATAGATTACCATAATTTAGTAAAACATACTTATTTTATAGCTTTAATAAATTGTTAAGTTTTAATATTAATTTAGTCGTTATTTTACAAAATGCTTTAATGTCTGAAATAACGGTGATGTATGATGTGACAAAGAATCTACTAAAGCATTTTTTTCACATTCATTCATACCCGAAATAACAGGAACTAACTGAGCTAATTTAACTTCAAGCTCAATAATTTGATTTGATATTTGTTGAATTTGTTCAAAAACACAATTTTTTTGATTATAATTAGTTTGCAATAAATCTTTTATCTCTTCTAAGGATATTCTCATTTTCTTACAATGTTCAATAAATCTGAGAGTCTCAATTGCCTCTGTGGAATAATATCGATAATTTGATACAGATCGTTTTGCTTCAAGTAACCCTAACTTTGTATAATAATCAATTGTTCTTTTTGAAACTTGAGCTATTTCAGCTAACTCCCCAATGCGATACTCGATCCCAAGTGACAACCCTCCCCATTTTAAATAGTATTACTATTATATAATTTAGAAAGTATACAGTCAAACGTTACAGTTCGACGAAAAAAAGGATAAAAATACATATTATTATTGGTTTATGAGTGATCTTTGTTGTCTTTAAAGAAAATTCGTTTGATGATTTCCTCTTCGGGGTCTCAGCTTCCCCGTATTTCCCATTAACAAAGTAAAAATACAGTGAATTTAAAGCATTTTCTTGTAATTTATAAAAACTGGAGGTGTAATTTTGAAATTAAATGATCGCATAATACAAAAGGTTCCATTTTTGCAGTCTGCTGTTTCTATTTCGCAAGTAAAAAAAGGATTTTCATTTGAAGAGAAGTGGAAGGTTAAAAGTGATTTAGGTGAAGAGTTGTTTATCAAAATTTATGATTTTGAACGTACTAGTCATGTTAAATTGCTTAATACATATTTAGAGAACTTTTATGAAATTGGATCAATTATTCCTAAACCGATTCACTTAATTGAGTTAAGTGAGGAAGCTCTCACAATACACGCTGTCGAGTCTGTTGATGGATTTGATGGTGAGGAATATTTACAAACAATTCCTAAGGAACAACAGTATCAATTAGGTTACCAATCTGGAAAAGAATTACTTAAAATTCATTCATTAACAAATCCAAGTCAAAATCAATCTTGGGAAGATACGCGACTTGCTAAATTCAATCGATACGTCTATTTACTGAAGGAATCTACTATTTCATTTCCGGAACTCGATTTTGTTCTCTCCTTTGTTCAGGAAAACAGACACTTATTAAAAAATAGACCTATTACTTTTTTACATGATGATTTTCATCCAGCAAATTTACTTTTTAAAGATGGGCAGCTAAAAGCGGTTATTGATTTTGATCGATTTGAATGGGGAGATCCTTATCATGATTTTCACAAGGTTGCTTTATTTACAAAAGATATAAGCACTCCGTTTGCAATTGGACAAATTGATGGGTATTTCTCGAACAATCCCCCTGATGATTTTTGGACTTTGTACGCACTCTATGCTGCAATGATTATTCCGTCGGATATTATTTGGTCTTATAAGACAACACCTCATTTAATTGATTCAATGTGGAAAAGAGTTCGAATGATATTAGATGATCATAGGAATTTTAATCAATCTATTCCAGGTTGGTACAGCGAAAAGAGTAGCCTTTATCGATAAGGCTACTCTCATTTCGTTTAAAAAGATTTTTGTACTACTCTGCCATGGCCACTAATCGTTTTATCAACAAATTTCCCCATTATATCAACAAATTTTATTATTATATCAACAAAAATGATTACTTTATCAATAAAGTTCACTTAGTGTTCGTATATCACGACTTATTTTTTATTTAGCATACATATATATTAACTATTTACTTCCTCCGTTCAATAGCGCTCCTTTCATCACACTTAAAATTTAACCTACTCAAACTGATTATTTCATATAAGACTTATACTATTTGTGAAAATTTTGTGATTTTATTTCATTCTTTATTGACCAACGTATTACGGTAGTTTAAAGTTAGAATATTAAAAAAATAAGAAGTGAGGATGATTGTTATGGAACGTGTCTTTAATTTCTCTGCTGGTCCCTCTGTCTTACCCCTTCCAGTATTAGAAAAAGTACAAAAAGAGCTTGTTTCTTTTGGAAATTCTGGAATGTCTGTTATGGAAATGAGCCATCGTTCTGCTGAATTTGAAGGAATTATTAAAAACTGTGAAAACTTATTACGTGAAGTTTTAGAAATTCCAGCAAATTATAAAGTTTTATTTTTGCAAGGTGGAGCTTCGACTCAGTTCTCAATGGTTCCACTAAACTTATTGAAAAAGTATAAAAAGGCTGCTTTTATCAATACGGGTTCTTGGTCTAAGAAAGCAATCTCTGAGGCAAAGAAATATGGTGAAGTTGAAGTGATCGGTTCTTCTGAGGATAAAAATTTTTCATATATTCCTAATTTAGAAGCTTTAGATTTAAACGAACCATATGACTATGTACATATTACATCGAATAACACAATTGAAGGGACAAAATACACTACTTACCCTAAAACAATTTCTCCACTAGTTGCAGATTTTTCTTCAAATATACTTTCCGAACCAATTGATGTCTCTAAATTCGGTTTAATCTATGCGGGTGCACAAAAGAACATCGGCCCTGCAGGATTAACGATTGTTATTATTCGAGATGATCTAATTGGTCATGCTGATAGACTTTGTCCAACAATGCTCGACTATAAAACACATGCGGAAGCATCTTCACTTTATAACACACCACCGACTTTCAGCATTTATGTAGCGATGTTAGTTTTAGAATGGATACAAGAATCTGGCGGATTAAATA
The DNA here is from genome assembly GCF_002556365.1 of Bacillus sp. AFS002410. Lineage (NCBI taxonomy): Bacteria > Bacillati > Bacillota > Bacilli > Caryophanales > Bacillaceae > Bacillus > Bacillus sp. AFS002410. Next base: position 238,547 of record NZ_NUEU01000001.1, on the reverse strand, counting down.
GTATTCATCAAAACAACCTGTTAAAAGCTCAATTATTATATGATTTTATCGATCAATCTGACTTGTTCTCTTCTCCAATTGAAAAAGAGAGCAGATCACTTATGAATATCCCATTTACTTCAACTACTGATGAGTTAAATAAACAATTTCTTGCTGAGGCAAATTCAGCTGGTTTTGTGAATCTTGAAGGTCATCGATCAGTAGGAGGTATGCGAGCTAGTATTTATAATGCGATGCCTTTAGAAGGTGTTGAGAAATTAGTTCAGTTTATGAGCCGCTTTGAAAAGAAAATTGTAGAGGAGATTGTAAGATGATAAAAATTCAAACATTGAATAATATTTCTGAGCATGGTATTAAAGAATTTCCTTTAGATCATTATACGATTAACAATAATTTAAATGAACCTGATGGAATTTTATTAAGAAGCCATAGTATGCATGAGATGAGCATTCCAAATAGTGTAAAGGCAATCGCAAGGGCTGGAGCTGGCGTAAATAATATTCCAATAGATGAATGTACTTCAAGAGGAATTGTCGTATTTAATACGCCTGGTGCAAATGCAAATGCAGTTAAAGAACTAGTTTTGACAAGTTTATTTCTTTCTTCTCGCCGAATTATTGAAGGGATTGAATGGACTCGATCTTTATTTGGTGAAGAAAATGTTTCCAAAATTGTAGAAGCTGGTAAAAAAGAATTTGCTGGAGCAGAAATCGCAGGTAAGAAATTAGGGATTATTGGTTTGGGAGCAATTGGCGCACTTGTGGCAAATGATGCTCTTGCATTAGATATGGAAGTATATGGTTATGACCCTTATATTTCTGTTGAAACAGCTTGGCGATTATCTAGAAATGTACAGCGAATTGATAATTTGGAGCAAATTTTTTCAACATGTGATTATATAACAATTCATGTTCCACTTACAGCTGAAACAAAAGAATTTGTAAATGAAAAACTGTTATCAGTCGTAAAAAAAGGAGTGAAAATACTTAACTTTTCACGTTCTGAATTAGTGGAAGATACTGCGATCGAATATGCGCTAAATAATGGTACTGTTGGAGTTTATGTAACTGATTTCCCAAATGGAAAAGTAATCGGTATGAAAAATGTCATACCAATCCCTCATTTAGGAGCATCAACAGCTGAATCAGAAGAGAACTGTGCGCGTATGGCTGCAAAACAACTAAAAAATTATTTAGAAACAGGTAACATAAAGAATTCAGTTAACTTCCCAAATGTGGAATTACCTTATACAGGGAAGAAACGAATTACGATTGCACATAAAAACATTCCAAATATGGTCGGACAAATTACTGGATTACTCGCAAAATATCATGTGAACATCGCCGACATGCTTAACCGAAGTAAAGGTGCTTTTGCGTATACGATGATTGACCTTGATGATACATTCAATGAACCAGTCGAACAATTATTAAAAGAAATTGAGGGCGTTATTTCGGTAAGAATCATCTAAATAGAAATAAAACGGTAGGAGCAAATTTTGCCCTACCGCTTTTTATTTATTCGAAGCAATTTTCAATAATTGTAGCAACACCTTCTCCGCCACCAATGCATAGTGTTGCAAGACCATATTGTGTTTCTCTTCTCTTCATCTCATGAATCAATGTAACTAGTATTCTAGTTCCACTTGCACCAATTGGATGACCTAATGCAATCGCTCCACCATTCACATTGACAATCGTGTCATCAAATCCGCATTCCTTCAACACAGAAAGCGATTGCACTGCAAATGCTTCGTTTGCTTCAATTAAGCCAATATCACTTAATTCGATTGATGATTTTTCAATTGCTTTTTTAGCTGCAAAGGCTGCTCCAATTCCCATAATACTAGGATCAACACCTGCACTACTATTTGCATTAATTTTTACTAACGGTTTAATACCAAGTTCTCTTGCTTTACTTTCACTCATCAATATAACAGCAGCTGCGCCATCATTTATTCCAGAAGCATTTGCCGCTGTAACTGTTCCATTTTTATCGAAAGCCGGTCTTAATGTTGAAATTTTCTCTACTGTTGCACCAAATTTAGGATACTCATCTTCTTTAAAAATGATTGGATCCTTCTTTCGTTGTGGTATTTCAATTGCAACAATTTCATCTTCAAATTTACCAGCCTTAATTGCCATTTCAGCTTTTTGTTGACTATTTACCGAAAACTCATCTTGCTTTTCTCTAGAAACTTCATAGCGAACCGCTAAGTTTTCAGCTGTGTTTCCCATGTGATAGTCATTAAATGCGCACCAAAGTCCGTCTGCAATCATACTATCAACAATTTTCTGATTACCCATTCTATAGCCATCTCTTGCACCTTTTAGCAGATATGGAGCTTGACTCATGTTCTCCATACCGCCAGCAACGATAATATCAGCATCTCCTGCTAAAATCGCTTGAGTAGCCAAATGGACTGATTTTAAACCTGAACCACAAACCTTATTTATTGTCATTGCAGAGACAGTATTTGGTAGTCCAGCCTTTAAAGCTGCCTGCCTTGCTGGATTTTGGCCTAAACCAGCCTGTAGGACATTTCCCATGATTACTTCATCAACCTGACTCTCTTGTATACCCGCTCTATAAATCGCTTCTTTAATCACTTTAGCACCTAGTTCTACTGCACTTACATCTTTCAATGTACCACTAAAATTTCCAATTGCAGTTCTAACAGCGCTAACGATTACAACATTCTCACGCATTTTATTTCCCCCTTTTATTTTATCCTTTTGAACCAAACCACCTTTAACAAATTAATTTTTAATGTGATAAGCTTTACATTTTTCATAAAAAGTTGACTTACTTATTTCTAATAATTTCGCAGCTTCAATCTTATTACCTTGAGATTCAACTAGCGCTCTTTTAATAGCATCCTTTTCGGTCTCTTCAATCATTTCTTTTAGCGATTTTATGGAATTTTGATAAATGAATTGGGATGTATTTTTTTCTACAGTAAATGGTTTTTTTTGATTGATCGGATTATCGTATAAATAAAGAGGTAATTGCTTTGGTGTAATCACTTTACCATTTAGGACATTTATGCATCTCTCAAGTACATTTTCTAGTTCTCGAATATTTCCTGGCCAATGATGTGACTTAAGAATTTGAAAAACTTCATTTGAAATTTGAATACCGTTTCTATGAAATTTCCTTTCGAGTTTTTTTATTAATGAATTTGCAATGAGAGGTAAATCATTTATCCGTGATCTAAGTGGAGGGATATCTATTTTAATTACATTTAAGCGGTAATACAAATCCTGACGAAATTCCTTTAAAACGACCATCTTTTCAAGATCTCGATGAGTAGCAGCAATCACTCGTACATCAATGGAGATTGGAGAACTTCCACCAACTCTTTCTATTTCTCTTTCTTGAAGTACTCTAAGTAATTTACTTTGCATATGCAATGACATATCACCAATCTCGTCTAGAAAAATCGTTCCTCGATTTGCTATCTCAAATTTTCCTTTTTTCCCACCTCTTTTTGCACCTGTAAATGCACCTTCTTCATAACCAAAGAGCTCTGATTCTAGTAAATGCTCTGGAATTGAAGCACAGTTTACTCGTACAAACGGAAAATTCCTTCTTGGACTTGCATCGTGAATTGCATGTGCAAATAATTCTTTACCTGTACCTGATTCTCCAAAAAGTAAAATGGCTGATGAACTTGCAGATACTTGCCCTGCCAAATTTTTTGCAGCGTTGAAAACAGGAGTTTCACCAATTAATTGATTGAAGTTGTATTTACTACTTAACTCTTTTTCAAATTTCTTTTTATAATAATTTAATTCCTCTACTATTGGTTCTACTTTTTTAGAATACTCAACCCACTCTTGTGCATTCCTAAACATAACTGTTCCAACTGCACCTACTAATTCGTCCCCTACATAAAGCGGATATCGATTTGCTACCATCTCTGTGTTTTTTATTGGATGTATTTCAGCAACCTCTGCTTGACCAGTTTTAGCTACAATATGCATTCTTGAGTTTTCAATAACTTCATGGACCGCCATTCCAATTACTTCATCTGCAGAACGTCCAACAAACTCACAATACGATTCATTCATATATAAAATTCTGCCATCACGATTAACTACGACAATCCATTCAGTTGCTAGATTAATAATCTCTTGTATCCATTCAAACGGAAGTCTTTCTAACATACTATTCATACGATACCTCACTTTAAAAGTAGGATACAGGTAAAGCGAAAAGCAGGAACACGTCCCTGCTCTTCCTACCTTTTTTGTGTCCTACTGCACTGTATATCCTGCATCTATTACATTTGCTTGACCTGTAACCCCGCCAGTGTATTCACTAGCGAGAAATACTGCATAGTTTGCGATTTCTTTTACTGAAAGTAATCTTTTTTGAGGTACTAATGGATAAATTACTTCTTCAATTACACTCTCAAGTGGTACATTTCTTGATTTTGCTAAGTCAGCTAATTGGTTTTGAACTAGTGGTGTATCAACATAACCGGGACAGATTGCATTAACTGTAATCCCATCACAAGCACCTTCTAATGCAGCCACCTTTGTTAAACCAATTACTCCATGCTTCGCTGAATTATAAGCTGCTTTACCAGCGAATCCTATTAATCCATTGATCGAAGCCATATTAATAATTCGACCATACTTTTGGGTTTTCATGATCGGAAATACATGTTTGATGCTGATAAATGGTGCTGTTAACATGACCTTAACAAGTAATTCAAATTTTTCCGTAGGAAAGTCTTCAATTGATGAAACGTATTGTAAACCTGCATTGTTTATTAAAATATGTAATTCACCAAATTGATCGATTACTTTATGAATCGTGTCAACTACTTGTTCTTCATTTGTAACATCACACGCATAACCGATCGCATTAAACCCTAATTCTTGTAGTGAAGAAGCTGACTTTTGAACATTTCCTTCGTTTAAGTCGGTTAAAACAACTGTTGCTCCTTGCTCTGCAAAGGTTTTAGCAATTTCAAAACCAATTCCACTACCAGCACCAGTTATTAGTGCAACCTTCTCAGAAAGCATTTGCTGCATTTGTTTGCCTCCCTTAAAAAACTAGTTCACATTATTTAATAAGATTGGACTAATTGTGAATGTAGCTTCAGTCTTTTCAGTAATTTCTTGAATCGTTGCTTCACCTACACACTCTACTAAAACCATGCCTTTGTCTGTAAAATCAAAAACTGCTAATTCAGTAATTAGTCTATGAACTACGCTTTTTCCAGTTAAAGGTAAAGTACAAGCTTTTTTCACTTTACTTTCACCATATTTGTTTGCATGTTCCATAACAACGACGATTTTCTTTGCACCATTTACTAAGTCCATCGCACCGCCCATACCTTTTACCATTTTCCCTGGTATCATCCAGTTTGCAAGATCACCAGTTTCAGAGACTTCCATACCACCTAAAATAGCTAAATCGATATGGCCTCCTCTGATCATTGCAAAAGATTCAGCACTATCAAAATAAGAAGCTCCTTTAGCAGCAGTTACTGTTTCTTTTCCTGCATTGATTAAATCAGCATCTATTGCTGCTTCTGTTGGATATGGTCCAATACCTAATAAACCATTTTCAGACTGTAGCATTACTTCAATACCTTCTGGAAGATAGTTTGCTAACAAAGTAGGAAGTCCGATTCCAAGGTTTACATACATGCCATCTTGAATTTCCTTAACCGCAGTTTGAATAATTAATTGACGAATATCTTTCATGTTATTAGCCTCCTATACTCCTGTAGTCATTCTACGTTCAATGCGTTTTTCGTATGTTTCGCCGTGGAAAACATGTTGTACATAAATGCTCGGTGTATGAATTGCATCAGCATCAAGTTCTCCAACTTCTACAACCTCTTCAACTTCGGCAATTGTAATTTTCCCAGCCATCGCTGCAAGTGGATTAAAGTTACGAGCAGTTTTTCTAAACACTAGATTTCCTTGCTTATCAGCTTTCCAAGCTTTAACAAATGCAAAGTCACCTACGATTCCCTCTTCTAATAAATATGTTCTTCCATTAAAAACTTTATGTTCTTTTCCTTCTGCAATTGGAGTTCCTACGCCTGTAGCTGTGTAGAATCCTGGGATTCCAGCGCCACCTGCACGAATACGCTCTGCTAAAGTCCCTTGAGGAACTAGTTCTACTTCAAGTTCTCCGCTTAAGAACTGCTTTTCAAAAATTTTATTTTCTCCAACATATGATGAAACCATTTTTTTAATTTGTTTATTTGCTAGTAATAATCCAAGTCCCCAATCGTCAACTCCACAGTTGTTACTTACGATTGTTAAATCCTTTGTCCCTTTATCTCGTAATGCTAGAATCATTTTTTCAGGAATACCGCAAAGACCAAAGCCACCGACAATAATCGTAGCCCCATCATGAATTTGTGAAACAACCTCTTCTACTGAAGTAATTACCTTATTCTTGCCCATTATTTTGCTCCCTTCAAAAGTAAGATTAGTAGTTTAACATTCTTAAACAAGTCCTGTAAGTTTAAATACTGCAATGATTAAGAATACTGCAACTGTTTTAATGATTGTTATTGCAAAAATATCTTTATATGACTGGCGATGTGTTAAACCAGTTACAGCCAATAATGTAATAACTGCACCATTATGAGGCAATGTATCCATACCACCTGATGCCATCGAAATAACACGATGCATCACTTCTGGCGGAATATTATATTTATTGATTGCCTCAATATACTTATCAGACATTGCACTAAGTGCAATGCCCATACCACCTGATGCAGAACCTGTAATACCTGCTAATGTTGTAGTCGTCACAGCTCCATTTACTAATGGATCTGTGAATGTATGAGAAATTCCTTTACTGACTAATCCAAAACCTGGTAATGCAGAGATTACTCCACCAAAACCATACTCAGCACCAGTATTCATCGACGCAAGTAGTGCTCCGCCAATGCTTATATTAATGCCTGATTTTAAATTTGTTCGAATATTTTTGTAGCCATAAATCATCGCTGAAAGGATCCCAATAACGAGGGCACATTCTACTGACCAAATACCAACAACTGCAGTAATATCAACAACCCCAAAAGCTTCTAAACCAATCGATTTAAAATCAAATCCATTTGGATACCATTTTGGGAATGAAACAACAAAAAATTTATTTGAAAATCCAACTAATAATAGTGGAACGAAAGCTACAATTTGTTTTAAAACTGGTGTAGGAGTATTTGTCGTTATTGAAGGAACTTCTGTTTGAGTTTCTTGTGTAGCAGCTAGTTCTCCATTAAACCCAAAATAACCTTCCCCTGCTTTTTCTGCCTTCTTACGTCTTGATTCTAAGTACCAAAGACCGACTGCAAGTACAAAAACAGCAGCTAGAATTCCTAAAAATGGTGCCGCATAAATATCCGTTTTGAAAAATGTAGTCGGGATAACATTTTGAATTTGCGGTGTACCAGGCAATGCATCCATCGTAAACGTAAAAGCACCTAATGCAATTGTTCCAGGAATCAATCGCTTTGGAATATTGCCTTCACGGAATAAGTTTGCAGCAAATGGATAAATTGCAAATACTACAACGAACAAGCTTACTCCACTATATGTTAAAATTGCCCCCATTAATACAATCGCTAAAATTGCTCTTTTTGCTCCAACTAGCTGAATAATTGTTTTTGCGATTGATTCAGCAATTCCAGACATTTCAACGATTTTACCAAAAATTGCTCCAAGTAAAAATACAGGGAAATATAGCTTTATAAAACCAACCATTTTTTCCATGAAAATATTACTAAAGAATGGTAATACATAACTTGGTTCAGTTAAAAGTACTGCAAATAATGCACAAATTGGGGCAAATAAAATAACAGAAAACCCACGATAAGCTACAAACATTAAAAGTCCCAATGCTAATAAAATAATGATGATTTCCATAATAACCTCCTTGTTATCTTTACGTATTGGTAATTTTGATAACGCTTTCATCCAAACTTTTAAGTAGTTTGAAATCCACTATTTACTGCATTTTGCTTTTTTTAACAGATTGTACTTCTGCTTTTATACAAGCAAATAGTGTGCCAAGTTATTATTGAAATTTATTCAGACTGTTGACAATCGCTCGCTTTCTTCGTTTCTTCGTCTGCCTGCGGTGCTCATTACCGTTTAGGGTAACTCTGCTCCTCATCAGACTTCGCGCCTCGAAAGACAAACGTTTTCAATCAGTCTGAACATCAGAATTTTAGGACTTTGTGTACACTACAACTATTTATTTTATAATACTATTAATATTAGGGTAATTTATAATTTTCTAACTATTTTAAATAGAGTTTTTCCGAGATTTCGGAATTTCACTTCAATAAAATTCCGAAAACCTGGAAATTCCAGAAATTCGGAATTTTATTCTTTGAACATATTGTGAACTTTTTAAATTGAACTATACTGTCGGATTAATTTCTCCATCCAATCATGTACTTCTAAAAATTGAAAACCTTCTTTTCTAGCTTTCTCGTTACTCAAAGACTGATCACTATATGCATCGAATGGCGACTGATGTTCACTCGGACCTTTAGAGCTGATAATAGCCTTTTTTCCAGTTTCCTTTTCACATATATTTACAATCTCTTTAAATGTAATACTACCATTAGAGCTCGCATTAAAAGGACCACTTTTAATCGATTCGTTTTCGCCTAACCATAGTAAAAACTCAGCGGTTTCATCAGAATCGATAAAGGTCATCTCTTTGTTTAAATCAGAAATTATCATTTCTTCATTATTAGATATTTTATTAACGTGGAAAAGCAATCTCTTAGTATAATCATCCGGTCCTAATACGATTGGAAATCTAGCTGCAAACACTGGAAAACTTGCTTCCTGAAATAAAACAGCTTCACAAAGGCGTTTCCCTTCCGCATAAGAATATTCATTATCTTTGTTATACACAACTGGATAATTAAAAGGATCAAAGTCACTTTCCACATGATTTAAGCCAGTATCATAGACTGCTAATGAAGAAGTAAAAATATATTTTTTAACATGATTTGTTAGTAGTTTAATAATTTCTTTCGCTTCAATCGGAGTATAACAAATATTATCATAAACAAGATCCCAATTATGATTACTTAAACTTGTTAAAGTCTCAGGATTTCGTCGGTCGATGACAAATCGATTAACTTGATCACCGAAGCTATCTTCCGTAAGTCCCCTTGTCGCGATTGAAACATCATAACCTTTTTCGATTAACTTATGAACAAGTCGTTTTCCGAAAAATCTCGTACCACCTAATACTAAAACTTTTTTCATTTTTTGAACCCCCAAAGAAAAAATACACATACTAACAATTCGCCATAAAGTAACAAAATACCTTTTTTATAAAGGGAACTTCTTTTAGCAAATTAGGTTTTCTATCTAGCTGTTTTTGTTATCTTGCTCTATCCACGTAAAAGAGTCTTCAATTGATCTGCACTTTTAACATAAAAAAAATAGCGAAGGCATCTTCAATTTTACCGAAGAAGCCTTCACTATTTTTATAATATTGATTTGATAAAAAGAGGGGCTATTCCTTTTCAACACCCCACTTTTTAAAGTGTTTTACTTTACAGTAACCTGACGTGATACTGTACTGCTCTTATTTCCTGCTTTATCAACTGCATAAATCGTAATTGTTAATTTACCAGCTTTTTGTTTTGGTAGTTTCGCTGCAAATGTACCATTACTAGATGCATTTACATTCGCTACAACTTTCGTGCCGTTTGAAATAACAATTTTCGCATTTGCTTCTGCTTTACCGTTTACTTGAATACCTGTTTTCGAACTTACAGATACACTTGTAATCTCTGGTTTATTTGGTGCTGTGCGGTCTAATACTGTTGTTTTCGATGCAACACTTTCATTTCCAGCTGCATCTTTAGCTGTTACATAAAGAACTGTTCCTGCTTTTTGCTTACTTAGTGAAATTTTATATGTTCCATTTGAAGCTACTTTTCCTGTTCCAATTACTTTCGTACCATTCTTGATTGTAATTGTAGCGTTTGCTTCTGCTTTACCAGTTAAAACTACATCGTTGTCATCAATAGCATTAATAACTGGTGCTGTAGGTGCTGTTCTGTCTAATACTGTTGTATTAGAAGCCCCACTTACGTTTCCAGATCCGTCAGTAGCTGTTACAGTTAAAGCTGTTCCTGCTTTTAGCTTACCTACTTGGATTTGGTAAGAGCCGTTTGAATCTGCTTTTCCTGAACCGATTACATTGTTACCAACTTTTACAGTGATTGTTGCATTTGCTTCTGCTTTACCAGTTAATGTCGCATCTTTATCACTAATTGCATTTACCACTGGTACTGTAGGTGCTGTTTTGTCCAGTACTACAACATCGAAAACATTACTTTCATTTCCTGCTTGATCTTTTGCAGTTACTGAAAGGATTGTTCCTACTGCTTGTTTTCCTACTTGAACTACAAAATAGCCGTTTGAATATGCTCTACCTGTTCCAATTACTTTATCTCCATTTTTTACGATAACTGTAGCGCCTGCTTCTGTACTACCTGTTATTTCCGTATCATTATCACTGAATGAATGAATAACAAGTGTAGCAGGAGCTGTTTTGTCTAATACTGTTGTATTAGCATCTTCACTCACATTTCCATCTGAATCTTTAGCAGTTACTGTTAGAGTTGTGCCTGCTGTTTGTTTACCTACTTGAATTTCAAATAATCCGTTTGCATCTGCTTTTCCAGATCCGATTTCTTTAGTACCATTTTTTACTGTAATTGTTGCATTTGCTTCTGTTTTTCCAGTTAGTACTGTTTCATTGTCACCAATTGGATTAATGATAATAGAATTTGGTGCTGTTTTGTCTAATACTGTTGTAGTAGAAGCTGCACTTTCATTTCCTGCTGAATCTTTAGCAGTTACTGTTAATGTTGTGCCTGCTGTTTGTTTACCGATTTGAATTTCATAAACTCCGTTTGAATCTGCTTTTCCAGTTCCAATTTCTGTATTGCCATTTTTTACTGAAACTGTTGCATTTCCTTCTGATTTACCTGTGATTACTGACTCGTTATCAGCAATTGGGTTAATTGTTGGTGCATTTGGAGCCGTTTTATCTAGAACCTTAACAGTTGTTGCTGCGCTCACGTTTCCTGCTGCGTCAGACACAGTTACTGTTAATTCAGTGCCTCCAGCAAGTGGGCTAATTCCAATATAGAACTTGCCTGCTTTGTTCGCGTCTTCAGTACCGATTACTTTTCCATCTGCTTTCACAGTAACCGTACCATAGCCTTCTACTGTTCCAGAAATTTGCGTATCATGGTCGGTAACAGCATTTACAACCGGTGCAGTAGGCGCAGTCGTGTCAGTAACAGAAACTGTTACATCCTTGCTTGCATTTCCTGCTGCGTCCGTTGAACTTACATAAAGAGTTGTACCTGCTTTTTGCGGTGCGATCGTAACTGAGTAGTTTCCATTTGCATCCGCTTTTGCACTTCCAAGTACACCATCATTGTTTCGTACAACTACAGTTGAACCTGCTTCAGCTTTACCTGTAACTGTCTTACTGCTATCGCCTACATTGTCAACAACCGGTGCATCTGGTGCCACGTTGTCACTCACTGTAATTGAAGTTACTGAGCTAACTTTATTGTCATCATTCGTTGCTGTAATACTTAATACTGTTCCTACTGATTGCTTAGCGATGCTTAAACTGAAATCGCCAGCTGCATTTGCTTTACCACTTGCTAAAACAGTGTCTCCCGCTTTTACTGTAACTGTAACATTAGGGTCTGCTTTTCCAGAAATTGTTGTATCTCCATTACCTAAGCCTTTTACAACTGGTGCGTTTGGAGTTGGTACCGTACTTGTTGTGATCGTTACTGCGTTCGATACACTTGCATTTAAACCGCCTGTGATCGCTACACGTACTTGGTATGTCGTATTTTCTGCTAAACCTGTAATCGTTGCTTTTCCATCTGTTACATTTAATGGCCCATCAACAGTAGCTGTTTGCCATGAAGAACCGTTATTCACACTCGTTTGGATTTTGATCGCTGTTGCATCCACTGCTGGGTCCCATGTGAACGTTGCTTTGTGTGCACTGCTATCCACATTTTTGAATGTGTTTACACCTGATGTGATACCAAGTACGTTAAAGTAATCAGTAGCGTATTTTCCATCTACCATTTCTTTTGGTGTGATCGTCGCATCGAAATTGGTTTTGTACAGGTTCCCGACAAGATAGTTCATATCTGTGATATCCACCACGCCGTCTTGGTTCAAGTCTTCCGGATTGAAAGCGGGACCTGCTTTTTTCACGCTGTATTTCTTTGCGACGGCTTTTACGTCAAGAACGTCAATCACGCCGTCTCCGTTTATATCTCCTGCTAGACCGTTCGGTTGCTTAGATGTAGCTCCGATATAGCCGCTAAACTGACCTACATTGTCGCCCCATGGAGTCTGCGCCGTCATTGTGATGGTCTGAACGCTCTTTAAGTGCCCCGGTGCTTCGATAATCACTTTAAATGGGTCGTTTGAAAGCGGAATGCCTAATATATTTACATACCCTTTCGGATCAATTGTTCCTGGGTACTTAGAACCATCCGAAAGTAGTGCATATGCTTTTGCATTTAGTGTGCTATAGTCGATAGTAAAGTTGTTATTAAACGCTTGAAGTCTAACAAAGGATTGGATTGAATTATGCGTTGGTAGAACTTGGAAGCTGTTGACCCGACCAAACGCTGCAATGTTGGTCGGCTGCGTTTGACCATATTGCATCATGCTGAAGTCGGTCTTTACATCATCCTCCACCATATTCCCATATATAATCCCTGCCGGCGATTGCGGGTCATCGTTCTTCACTTTTAATGTTACGTTCAGGAATGGCATCTTATCGCCGCTGAATCCTTTAAAGTCTTCTCCGCCGCTTAAATGTGCGCCTACATTAATCATGGTTTTGCTTGCATAAAGAGGGTCAGGCGTTTTAACCGGCGTATCCACATTGACCTTCACGCCATGATCATTTGCCCATTTTTGGAATTCTGGCGCTACCGTCACCCCTTGCAAATCGTACACATCGTTGAAGTACGATGCATTATATGCCCCTGACATCATTTGCTGTACATTGTGAAGATTCAAAGTCATTGTGACCGTATCATTCAGGGTCACTTTTTGTTTGTCATACGTCGGCACCATATACGGCGTGCCTTGTTTAACAAATACATACTGATGGAAATCATTAACAATTTCCGCATTTCCTGCTACATCATTAGGGAAGAGAGTGACGATTGCTGGGCCATTTTCAATGTCCGATTTTTCAATCCCGAATTTTGTATCACCATTTGAATCGGTCGGGAATACTCCTTCTGGATCGTCAATGCGATTATAGTAATAGAACAACGAGTTATTCGATTGGGTGATGCCTAAGGGAGCCAACTGTGCGGTTCCTTCATCATATAGGTTGGCATGAACCCAGAAAGCATGATAAGTATTGCCCTCCTGTTTTTCATCCGTATAATCTGAATCATTTAGCTCGTATACGCCTGGAGCATGGTCTTTATAGGTCAATTTCGGCAATTGGTTGTCCACTACAAATGGCATCGACTTCTCATACGTTTTAGCATACATATTTGTCGTATCAGTGGCACGGAATTTAATCGTGTACTGACCTTCTGGTAAGGCTGCTTTGGTGAACTGGTTTGTCAATTCTTTCGACGGATCGCCGATAAATGGATAGTAAATACCTGCGTCAAAAGGAATCGATAAAAACACATCCGTTGGCGCTGTACTTGCACTAATCGGCGATGGTGCCGTAGCTCCAAGTGCGTTGCCGTTTTTGTCATATATTACTGCCCACACGTATTTCATCGGGTTGTTTAATGTGAAGCCGATATTCCTTGAACTGCCAAGGTTAAAAAATGAAGGGATGACTGGCTTTCTAGTCGTGGCAGCATTGTCGTCCATCATCAAGTTGCTGACTCCTTTTTCCACCGTACGAACAGCAAGTGGCATACGATACGTTTCAGTTGGATCATTATGGTTCACAATATTCAAATACCCTTCGTATCGACCATACTCCGCACTATCAGGCACGTTTACAGTTGCTGTAAAGTCCGTTGTTTCACCTGCTTTTACTGTAAGTGATGGAGTGTTTGTTGTCACCGTAATACCGTTTTTATTTGCATCACTTACTGATGCACTTGGTTTAATGAAAGTTGCAGATATATCAAATGTTTTGTCAGTGTTTCCACGATTTTTTACTTTCACTGTTCGATTACTTGTATTGACCGCACCATCTTTTTTATAAACTGCACCAAAAGTTAATGAGCCTTTTTCGTAATTCAAAGTTACACTATTACCGCTACTATCAAGGTTTTCAGTTGTGTCTTGCGCTTTAAAGCTCACGTCACCTTTTACTGCTTTAACTACATTGACTAAACCCGCACCTTGTTCGTATACAGAATAATTACCGTCTAGATTTCCAGCAGTATTCGTTAACGCTGCTTTTACGTCAGCTGGCGTGTAATCTGGGTGAGCTTGTAAAATTAGTGCCGCAATACCTGTCACATGTGGAGATGCCATCGATGTACCTGAAATACGAGCATATGCGTTACTATAATCTACTTTATCTGGGCTATGGACGAAATATGGATATGTTGAATAAACCGATACACCTGGTGCAACAACATCTGGTTTAATATCATATGTCGAAGCGACTGGACCTCTAGAACTGAAGCTCGCTAAGTGATTGCCCTCTGTATTCGTTGAACTAATATTTGAAAAAGTGATCGTATTTGTGCCTGATACAGTTCGTAAACGTTCACCATCAGCTTTTGTCATACGGAATGTTGGGATAAACCCATCATCACTTGCTAAATAATTATCGATATCCCCATCAATATTGTTACTCATAATAGCTGCTACCGCGCCTGCTTTCGCTGCATTCGTAATTTTTTCGGCTAATGCGTTTGTACCACGTGCTATTAGTGCAACTTTTCCAGATAAGTCGATTGGATTACCATTTGCATCTTTAAAATCAGCTGCTTGCGCTAAACCAACATCAACGATTTGGTACGTTTTATTCTCAAGATCTGTTATACGATCGCCATATCCTTTTCCTAGTAACTTGAAGTTAGTAAATGTTTCATTACCTACTTTTGCTGATGCAGTCGGAATACTTACCGGGAAGTCACTTGCTCCAACCGTAATCGCAAGCGCTGAAGCACCCGGAGTACCAAGTGTTCCTTCACCTGGACCAGAGTTCCCTGCTGAAATTACACATGTAACACCTGCAAGAGTTGCATTATTGATTGCCACTGCTTCAGCTGATAATGGATCATTTACAGGTGCTCCAAGAGATAAGTTAATTACTTTCATACCATCTTGAACGGCTTTGTCAATTCCACCAATAATTCCATCATCGTAACCTGTACCGTATGGACCAAGCACACGATAGTTATACAAGTTTACGCCTGGCGCAACCCCTTGAGCTGGGAAATCTACATTATTTTTCGATTGAGCAGCAATCGTACCTGAAACGTGTGTACCGTGGAATGTGTAGTATGGCTCTCCACCATCACCTTCTGGTTTGCCAGCTTTTACCCAATCATCAACTGTTGTTTCCATTGGATCAGCATCGTTGTCAACGAAATCCCAACCTTTAACCGTTGATGGGTCGATTTTGCTTGCATCTTCACCGGCTTTTGCACGGTAACCTTTGTATACATCCGTTAAATCTGGGTGATTATAATCTATCCCTGTATCAATAACCCCAACATTAATTCCTTTTCCAGTCGTGCCATCTTTATGCAAGTCATCAATTCCAGGTAATGGAATATAATTTTCTGGTAGATCGCTAACACTTTGTTCACTTTTTGCCGAAGCCTTTAGCTCACTTGGGTCAAGCTTAACAATATTATCGTTTAGCACACGAGCTACTACATCAGAATCTAATAACTTCTCAACTAAATTACCTGGTAGGGTCATTGCTACCCCATTTAATGCATGTGTATATTCACGCGTAATTTGAGCCGTTGCGTCGCCATCATTGCCAGATGTTTCAGTAGATGCTTCATTTTGTGTAATAGTTAATGCAGACACTGTATTAGCTTTACTTTCATTATTATTTTTGTTTAACCCATTCACAAATGACTTGAATGATGCATGTGAAGCACTAACTGCGCTATTTTCTGCGCTTAATGTAGTTGTTTCACCTTCTACTGCTTTTTGTAGCACACTTATTTTTGCTGGTGCTTGTTTAAATTCGACAATGACACGCACTGGATTACTTGTCGTAGTGTCAATTTTTGGTGAAATCTTTACATCACTATTTGTTGATATTTTCTTTAACGCGTCAATTTGATCTGCCGTTAAGTTAGGCGTAGTTGTTTTTTGTGCAACAGAGCCCATTACCGTTTTTGGTGTGGTAGTTTGATTTGTCGCGATGTTAGGTGCAGCAGCGAAAACATTAAACGGAATCAGCGATGTAACAACAAATGCACTGATTGACGTTTTCGCTAAATTTGTTTTTAATTTCCTTTTACTCAAATTGTTCTCCCCCAATTTTTATAATTTTTTGACAATTTTCTTTCTTTTTTTCATTTTAGCGCTAGCAATCGACATCGTAAATTGGGGGAATTTAAACAATTCAACTCTAAAAATAATCAATTTAGCATCCGAATTTTCACTAAAGATTAACTAATACTACTTATAGAGCTTTATTTTTAGATAATAATCATTAGGGGGAATTTTCTACTTTTTAATCCAAAAAAATAAATCCTTGCATTTTCGATCAAGCTTCATTATATTTTTTTAATTAAACTAAATTTAACTACTAATTTTTTCTTAATAAAACACTAATAAAAACAGTCAAAATTAAAAAAAATTAAGAAAAAAATCTACAAAAAAAAAGAGACTAAGTGTCTCCTTTTTTACTAAAACAATTCTAGTTACTCTTAATCTCAATATAATGTGTTTCAGGACGTGCACCTAATCTAAGTGGTATTTTCGTCGTTCCATATCCATTACTAATTATTTGAGTTATTCCATTATATTTACGTGTTTTCCCTTTCTCGTAGGGACCATATCCAAAAATCCTAATTTGCCCACCATGCGTATGACCACTTAAAACAAGTGATACTCCATGTTCTTCAGTTAGTGACTTCAAAATTCTCGGATTATGACTCACTAAAAGCTTAAATGTATCTTGCTCAACACCTTGAAAGGCAAGATCAATGTCAACATGCCCTGTCTTCAAATCATCTACTCCAATTATTGCCCACTCATTTTGTTGATGACTTATCATATCAGCTGCATTTTTTAATACGACTACATTCCATTTATTAAAAATTTTCTCTATGTCCTTTTTTTCTATTTCAATATCATTATTTCCCCAAACAAAATAAACCTTACCAAGACTACTTAGCCTCTGAATATTTTGTTCAAGGCGTTTAAGTGGCACACCTTTTTCAACTAAATCTCCGCCAATAATGACAAGATCAACTTGATTTTTCATTTGCTCTATAATAGAAGAATGAACTTTCCTTCTATGAATATCAGAAATAAAAAATAGTCTAATTGGCTTTTCAAGAGGAGTATTTGAAAAAGAAAATTCATGTTTTCTTACTATATTTAAGTGAGCTTCTATAAACATATAAACTAACAAAAGAAAACCTAGTATTATACAAATGATAAATAGATTTAACATATAGCCCTCCATTTCCAGCATCGGAAAATTTTCATCGCGCTGTGTGCTTTTCTAAAAAGGACTTTTTCGCAAATACTCTTACTTAATTTCCTTTATAATTCTCGCAGGATTTCCTCCAACGACTACATTGTCTGGAACATCTTTTGTTACAACGGCCCCAGATGCCACAACTACATTATGACCAATTTTTACTCCTGGATTAATAATGGCTCTTCCGCCAATCCAAACATTATCACCAATCGTAACTGGTTTACCAAATTCTGCTCCACTAGCTCTTTCAACTGGATCAAGTGGATGTGTCGCAGTATAGATGTGTACACCAGGTGCCATAAAGCAATTTACTCCAATATGAACAGGGCATACATCCAAAATGACACAATCAAAGTTTGCGTAAAAATTTTCACCGACGTGAATATTATATCCGTAATCACAACGAAATGTCGGTTCAATGTATAGTGCTTCTCCAGTCGAACCAAATAACTGTTTCAATAGTTCTTCCCTTTTACTATTTTCAGTCTCAAGCGTTATGTTAAACTCACGCGTTAAACGTCGAGCATTAACTCTCTCTTCGACCAACTGAGGATCCCACGCCAAATATAGCTCACCATTTATCATTTTTTCCTTTTCACTCATAATATCTTTCTTCATCTTTTTCTAATCCCTTCTTTCCATTTTACCTATCAACTCGTGCCTCCAGTGTGTTAAAGTATGATTATTAAATTCAGCCAAATTCATTAAAGGAGGTATTTATTTGGATTTAACGATTTACTTATCATTTATTGGAGTATCTTTATTATTAATTATAGCACCTGGACCAGATAATATTTTTGTTATGGCTCAAAGCATTTCTTACGGAAAAAAAGAAGGAATCGCAACGGCTTGCGGTCTTTGTTCAGGAGTGACAATTCACACTCTTGCTGCTTCGATTGGATTATCTGCCATCTTATATAAATCAGATGTCGCTTTTTCCATTTTAAAATACTTAGGAGCTTTTTATTTACTTTATTTAGCTTATCAAGCCTTCCGTTCAAGTAGTGAAGTCGGTTCCTTTACAAAACCAAAAAAACAAACTTTACCAGCTTTATACCGTCGTGGTTTTTTGATGAATGTACTGAATCCTAAGGTTTCATTATTCTTTTTAGCATTTTTACCTCAATTTATAAACAAGAGCGGTATGGCAGTTCCTCTACAAATGATTATTTTAGGTTTAACTTTTATGGTATTAACACTAATTGTATTTTCTATTATAGCGATTTTTGCAGGTAGCTTAGGTGAAAAATTGTTACAAAATGAGAAATCTTCTAAAGCTATCAATCTAGCACAAGGAATTATTTTTACGGCAATCGGATTAAAACTATTTTTTATGGACCGATGAAAACGCATTTTAAATTGAACAGAAAAATGAGTACTTTAATTAGTACTCATTTTTCTATTTGTTGGGAAGTAAAATTTATCTATTTACTCTGATCTTATTGTTTTTTTATATAATTTTGTTCTGTTTTAGTTAATTCACATTCTATTTTATTATTATTTCGTTTAATTTAGTAGGTTTCCCTCAAATATTCATAATTCATGGTCCTTTATTTGCAGAATACCCGATTTTAATTGCAGTTTTCACTTTTTTATTTGCAGATTTGCAATATTTATTTGCAGATTTGCAATATTTATTTGCAGTTTTAGCTATTTTATTTGCAGTTGCACTATTTTATTTGCAGTTTTGGCTTTTTCATTTGCACTTTCACTAATTTTATTTGCAGTTTTCATCATTTTATTTGCACTTCATCATGATCTTATCGAAAATCTATAAGATTTTCAGTTCTCCAGCTTTAATCATACCTGCTTGTTTTAAGAACATATACACGATATACGAAACAATCCCTGGAACTAATATGTACGTTACCACCATAGGTATAATAGCTGCGCTTCCATATGTAGCCAATAAATTCATTGGAGCAACGAGTGCACATAATCCTAATCCAGCAATTTCTTTTGGTGCTTCTATATGAAATAAGAATGCAGATATTGGTCCAGCGACAGCACTTGCAACGATAGTTGGAATAAGGATTTTTATATTTCTAGTTACATTTGGCAGCTGTAACTTAGGCGTGATAATTAATAATCCAAGAATACTTCCTGGATCATTCTCTCGAGCAGAGATAATAGCTAAACCTACAAATTGTGCTGCACATCCCGCTAATGCAGCTCCCCCAGCTATGCCATCTAGATTCAATGCAATTGCTAGTGCAGCAGAAGAAGCAGGTGAAACAATTAATATCCCCCAAACTACAGCCAATACAATAGAAGCAATAATTGGTGAACCTTCAGTTGATCCTTTAATAAAATTCCCAACTGCTATTAAGATCGGTGAAATCCATTTTGATAAATATAGTCCAATTAATCCGGCAATTAAAATTGAAAAAAGAGGTACAACCATTAAATCTAGTTTCGTTTTACCTTGAATCGCTTTTCCAATAAATATAGCAACTAAAGCAGCCAATAATGCTCCGACTGGTTCTCCCATTTTAATGGTCATTGCCGTATCTACCATTAATAATGCTCCAGAACCTATTATCGCAGCGGCCATTGCTGAAAATATAATCAGTGTACCGCACCCTAATAAAACTGCTATTCCTGCTCCAATAGCTGGTGCCATTAATAACTTAGTTGAAAGTCCAATCGTCATTAACGATTCAAAGTGAAAAATTTTCCCAATACTTTCAAGTAAAGAACCGATCCCGATCATAACAAATACGGCATGCGCAATACCTTCTGATGCTTTAAAAACACTACTTTTTTCTTGCGTACTCATATTATACCTACCTTTTTTTAGTAACTACTCCTAGTATTTGCTAAATGTATCGAAAATTATTTATAAATAGTAGCATAAAGAAAACTCGCCGATTGGCGAGCCTTTAGGCGAAAACAGAGGGGTAGTTGCACTTATATTTAATTCCTAAAATTGGAAACTACGTCGACTTATCCTCACCGCCTGCAAATTTATACTTTCTTAATGTGCAAAAAAACGTCCAAATGATTGGACGCTTTCAATTAGAAAATTATACCATATTCGTCGAAAAGCTTAAACACTCTTCCGCTTTCAGGATTTGTTTCCAAACTTCATTCGTTGAAGTTCCACCTTCACTTATTCTTGCTTCCATAACTGTTTTTGGATTTAATGTATGATAAATATCCTCTTCAAACACTTCATTTATTTCCTTATATTCTTCTAGACCTAATTCCCCAAGAAATTTACGATTCTCGATTGCATATAAAACTGTTTTGCCAACAATTTCGTGAGCTTGACGGAATGGAATATTTTTTCTAACTAAGTAGTCTGCTAAATCGGTAGCATTTGAATAATCATTCTTAACAGCTTCATACATACGATTTTCGTTTACTTTCATTGTATCGATAATTCCTGAAAGTAATTTCAATGATCCCACAACAGTATAAACAGTATCGAACATACCTTCTTTATCTTCTTGCATGTCTTTGTTATAAGCTAAAGGTAGTCCCTTTAAAACTGTTAATAATCCGATTAGGCTACCATAGACTCTTCCTGTTTTACCTCGAAGTAATTCTGGAACATCTGGGTTCTTTTTCTGCGGCATAATACTAGAGCCCGTACAAAAGGCATCATCTAATTCAATAAACTGAAATTCTTGACTAGACCAAATGACAAACTCCTCTGACAACCTAGAAATATGTGTCATGAGTAGTGATGCATGTGAAAGGAACTCTACGATAAAATCACGATCGCTTACTGCATCTAAACTATTATGGTAGATATCACTAAAACCAAGTAATTCAGCAGTACGATAACGGTTAATTGGAAATGTAGTTCCAGCTAATGCGCCTGCACCTAATGGTGAAATATCTACACGTTTTAAACCATCTTTGAAACGGCTCTTGTCACGTTCAAGCATCCAAAAATAAGTAAGGATATGATGTGCAAATGAAATAGGCTGTGCTCTTTGTAAGTGCGTATATCCAGGCATAATTGTATTTACGTGCTTTTTTGCTTGAGAAACAATTTTATTTTGAACGTCTTCAATTAATTGAATAATGGAGGACGTATTATTCTTTAAAAATAGATGCATATCGGTTGCAACTTGATCATTTCGACTGCGACCTGTATGTAGTTTTCCTCCTACAGGTCCAATTTCTTCAATTAACAAACTTTCGATATTCATATGAATATCTTCATTTTCAACGCTAAATTGAACTTCATTTTTCTCAATTTTTTTTAAAATCTTGTTTAAACCTTCTATTATTAAATCAGCTTCTTTTAGTTCAATAATGCCACATTCGCCAAGCATAGTCGCATGCGCTATACTACCAGCTATATCTTCCTTTGCCATTAATTGATCAAATTCAATTGATGCTGTAAATTCTTCTACTAATTGATTTGTATCCTTCGTAAAACGTCCGCCCCAAAGCTTTGACATAGCTACCTCCTATTTACAAAACGATTTTATTTACTTAAAACAGTATTTTTATGTGTTACTTCGCTATATACCTTCGTTGGTAATCCCCACAGTTTAATAAAGCCTACTGCTGCATTGTGATCAAACATGTCACCCTTTGAATAAGTTGCAAGCTCTTCATTATATAAACTGTTTTCAGATTTTCTACCTACTACTGTATGAGTACCTTTAAATAATTTCACACGAACAACACCAGATACCGTCTCCTGTGTTGTATTAACAAACGCATCTAAAGCTCCCATTAAAGGTGAATACCATAATCCATCGTAAAGCATTTTTGAAAACTGCTGTTCGATATTTACTTTAAAGTTTGTCACTTCACGAGGTAATGTAAGGAACTCTAATTCTTTGTGGGCATTGATTAAAATTAATGCCGCTGGGTTTTCGTAAACTTCACGAGACTTAATGCCTACTAATCTATTTTCAATATGGTCGATTCTTCCAACTCCGTGCTTTCCACCTACGCCATTTAACTGTTCAATTAATTGAACTAGATCAATAGATTGACCGTCCAAGGCAACAGGAACACCTTTAATAAATTCAATTTCAAGATATTCAGGTACGTCAGGTGTATTTTCAATAGCATTCGTCCAATCAAATGCTTCTTCAGGAGCTTCATTCCATGGATTCTCTAATACACCCGCTTCACATGCTCTTCCCCAAATATTTGCATCGATTGAAAATGGATTATCTAAATCAACTGGAATTGGTACACCATTATCATTTGCATATTGAATTTCTTCATCACGAGTCATCCCCCATTCACGAACAGGAGCTACTACTTTTAGATTAGGATTTAAAGCCATTACTGAAACCTCGAAACGGACTTGGTCATTTCCTTTTCCAGTACAACCATGAGCTACTGCAACTGCCCCTTCTTGTTCAGCTACTTCCACTAATAGCTTTGCAATTAAAGGTCTTGATAAAGCTGAAGATAAAGGATACTTCCCTTCATATAAGGCATTCGCTTTTAGAGCGGGAACAATATATTCATTTGCAAATAAATCTTTAACATTGATCATATATGACTTAATTGCACCTAAATTTAACGCTTTTTGACGAACAGATTCTACATCTTTTCCTTCCCCTAGATCAAGACAAAGTGCGATGACATCATAGTTATATTTCTCCTGTAACCACTTAATACAAACTGAAGTATCTAAACCACCTGAATATGCTAAAACAATTTTTTCATTTCCCATGTTATTACCCCCGATAGTCGAATTTTAAAAATAGAATAGATTGTTAGAATTATAAATTACTCATTAAAGCAACAAGGATTGATTTTTGAGCATGAAGTCGATTTTCCGCTTCATCAAATACAACTGAATGCTTACCGTCAATTATTGAAGCCGTAACTTCTTCTCCTCGATGTGCAGGCAAGCAGTGCATAAATAAATAATCTTCTTTTGCGTTTTCTAATAAGTGATCATTTACTTGATATGGGCTAAAATCTTTTAATCGTATTTCAGTTTCTTTCTCTTGCCCCATACTGGTCCAAACATCCGTTATAACAACATCCGCTCTGCTTACACCATCAATTGGATTATTGACTACTTCAATCACACTTCCAGTCGTTTTTGCAACATGCTTCATTGATTGAAGTACAACTTTATTTGGCTCATACCCTACGGGACAAGCAATCGTTAAATAAACACCAAGCTTAGCTGCCCCTTCAATTAACGAATGACAAATATTATTATTCCCATCTCCAACATAAGCAATCTTTAAACCTTTTAATCTACCTTTATGTTCAAGAATTGTTAAGAAATCAGCCAATATTTGAGCTGGGTGGTGCAGATCTGTTAATCCATTGATAACGGGAATT
Organism: Bacillus sp. AFS002410; assembly: GCF_002556365.1. Lineage (NCBI taxonomy): Bacteria > Bacillati > Bacillota > Bacilli > Caryophanales > Bacillaceae > Bacillus > Bacillus sp. AFS002410. The sequence goes on along the minus strand of NZ_NUEU01000001.1, from coordinate 214,565 downwards.
GACGAGTGCTCAGCAAACTCCGTTAGCATTTCATGAGAGTTTGCACGAATCATTACTCCATCTACATATCGAGAAAATACTTTAGATGTATCATGAACAGATTCACCTCTACCCAACTGTAAATCTTTGCTGCTCATAAAGATTGCATGACCACCTAATTGCATCATAGCGATTTCAAAAGAAAGTCTCGTTCTAGTTGAATTTTTTTCAAATATCATCCCTAATACTTTGTTTTTTAAATATGGATGCGCCTCTCCCGCTTTTTGCATATTTTTCATCTCTAATGATTTTTCAAGTAAGAATAATAATTCACTTGATGAAAACTCACTAATCGTTAGAAAATTTTTCCCTTTAAAATCCGACCATTTTACAGAGCTAAAATTCCCTTTTGTAACATTCCCCTTTGGCATTTGTGTATAGTTAGTTTTTTTCACATGATTTTCTTGCAATACTTTACTCATAAATCCATCCCCTTTTTTAGAAGCATCAGATTCTTATATAATGAATTATTATACACAAATATAAATAATTATACAATTCCTTTTTTAGTTTTTTTTGGTAATTTTTTTAGATAAATGTACCACATCTAGAAAAACCCTTGGTATTACTACCATCACACCGGAAAACAAACTGGAAAAACCACTAAAAATAAAAAAAGGTGAACCAACCAAACTCCATTTACGAGTCGGTTAATTCACCTTCACTAATATTTATTCATTTACCAAGAAATGACTTTAACATCCAAAGCATCTTTTCTATTTCGGCAATTTTACCTAGAAATAAATCAGCTGTTTCTTGGTCATTACTTTCTTCTGCTATTGAAATTACATCACGTGATTCTTGTACAATTTTTTCATAGTCTTTAATTAAATCTGATACCATTTCTTCTGCAGAAAAAGTATGATTTCCTTCTTTGATCGTAGCAGTTTCTAAATATTCACGAAGTGTAGCAATTGGTTTTGCACCGATTGTTAAAATTCGTTCTCCTAATTCATCTACCATTACTTTCGCTTCATCATAATATAATTCAAATTTTTCATGTAGCGTAAAGAAATTCTGTCCTTTTACATACCAATGATAATTATGTAATTTTACATATAATACATTCCAGTTCGCGAGTTGCTGATTTAATAAACTTTCTAAGTTCGTCAATTTTGTTCACACTCCATTTGGCTATTCTTTGTTTAAATACATACATAGAAATTTTTCCCAAAAGGAGTGACTTCTATTCTATTCTTTCCACGATACTTCAATTGTATTTCGAAATAGTTCATTCAGATCATTAATATTTACTTTGCTAAACTCCTTGATTTCCTTTACATACTCTTCAAAAAATTGGATTTTATTTTCAATGAACTCATTTAATACATCTTTTCTTGGCTCTAAATCAAATTCTTCACCTTGTTTTTTTCGGATTAATAACTGGTTTACTTCCTCTAAAAATTCCTTCTCTAAACCTTCAATTTCTAGTAAGTCATCAAACAAAATTGGAGGAATTTCCTTATATTTCTCAAGCCACATACAAGCTAATATCGGTCTTAATACATAAAAATACTTTTTAATTTTCACTTCTTGACCTTGTAAATAATCTCGATAATTCCCCTTGGCCATATGAAGATAATGGTAGACACAAGCCTTTGTAGAAAGGATTTCATTACCAATCGATCTTAGTTCTTCTGAAATTGTTAAATCATCTGAATAAACAATTGGTGATCGCAACCATTCTAATAACGCAGGATTTGATTTCGCAAATAGATTAAGTGCCTTTTTTATATCCCATCCACTGAAGTCAAGCAAATCATTAATTGGATATTCTATGACATCACGTTTTTGATCAATACTTAAATACCAATCTTTCCGGTGAACATAAACAAACCTTACATCATAATCACTATCTTTAGATGGAAATCCCCAAGCCCTACTTCCCGACTCAACTGCAAAGAGAATCTTTACATCATGTTCACGTTCTATTTGTTTTAGTTTTTCAGAAATGATTTCCTTCATGATTAACTCCTTCATTACATGCTATAGTATAACTAGTATAAACGATTGGATGTGTGACAAGTGGAAAACTTTATTTATGTTTTAAAACCAGTTCGATCAACTTTTTTAAACGATTCAACAGAGGAAGAAAGAAGTATCGTATCAGAGCATTTTCATTATCTTCAAAATTTAAATATAGAAAAAACCGTGTCACTAGCAGGCCGAACAGAAAACGCTGAGTTTGGAATTGTCATATTGCATGCAGAAAACTTACAACATGCTCAAGGAATAATGCAAAATGATCCAGCAGTTAAAAAGAATGTTATGACCGCTGAATTATACCCTTTTTTAATAGCACTAAATTAATAAAATAAGCATCGAAATTGACTAATCTAGCCATTTTCGATGCTTTTCCTTTAATGATTAAAATTAAAAAATATCTCTTCAAGTTCTTTAAAACTAGCAGCTTTCTTAGCTGCTTCAGACTTCTCTTGATAAAAACTAATATTACTAAATCGATGTAGTAATAAATAAATCATTAATTCATTTTGAAATTCTTCATTTAATTCATTTTCGGAATATCCATAGCTTTCTAGAAAAATTTTATTTAGTCCTTCGTATGGATAAAACATAAATGCAATTGGTCCAAGTAAATCATATTTAGCGTTACCTACAAAGCAATCAGCAAAATCAATTAAACCAGTAAATTTCCACATACCATCTACTTTATTCATGATTAAATTGAATGGCGTATATTCTCCAGTTAATAGTACGGTCTGTTCATTGTCTCGAAATGTTTTACGAACAACATAACTTTGTAATTGGCTACATAGCCCTTCATTCATTCCGTTATTTCTATGATGAATTTCTAATTGCTGTAATTGATTCGATAAAAATTGATTCCAATGTTCATAGTCTTCTTGCCTTGAAGTAATCGTTGCTTCATGAATTTCTCTAATTATTTTTCCTAAATCAAACGCAATTTGCTTTTTCTCTTCTAGCGATAACTCATCAAAAATATCGATTAAAAGTGTACCTTTTAGTTCACTCATTATTAAATAATTCCAACCTTCAAATTGTCCGGTCGTTATTATTTGAGGAAGATCTACAGAAAAAGTTCGGGCATTTAAAAACTCAAGAACTTGCTTCTCCTTTACAAACTCATCATTCACATAGGATGGATATAATTTAATAACACTTCTACCATCTACACTAAAAACAATATTCCCACCGTATGAAAATCGAGTAAGCCTCTTGTAATCTATCTTTTCCAAATCACAAATTTTGCTAATCTTACCTTCCCAAAAACAATTTTTCCCACGCATTATTTTATACTTATCTTTTGTTATTTTATAAAGATAGGTCATATAAACACCTCTTATATCTGTTCTCTATCATATAATTATCAGTTGACGCTAACAAAAATACAAGCTTAAGAAACACAAAACAATTTTTCAAATAAGCTATATTTTTTACGCAGTAAGATCTTGGTTTAAGACCGCTTTTCTTTTAATATTAAGTACAAATAATGTAGCGACTAAACAAAAAATTCCTGCTGCAATAAAGATTGACTGATATGCGTTTAACCAAGAATAAATTAGCCCACCACCATATGCTGCCGCTCCAGCACCTAATTGATGCGCCGTATAAATCCATCCATAGATGACGCCTACTTTTTCTTTACCAAAATGATCCGTTGCTAGTTTAATCGTTGGAGGTACTGTAGCAATCCAATCCATTCCATAAAATATAGCAAAAGCACTTAAATAGATTAATGAATTTGTAGAGAGTGCAAATGGAAGAATTAATAATGATAAACCTCTCAAACCGTAGTACCAAAATAATAACCAACGATTATCGAAACGATCTGAAATATAGCCAGATAACGTAGTTCCAATAATATTAAATATCCCCATAAAAGCTAATATACTAGCAGCAGTAACTTCTTTGTAACCATAATCCATACAAAGGGATATAAAATGCGTACCGATTAAACCACTTGTTGAAAAACCACAAACAAAAAAACTACCTGCTAATAACCAAAAAACTTTCGATTTAGCACCTAATTTTAATCCATCAAACGCTGCCTTCACTGGATTAATGTTGTTTACTTGTTTCTTATTACTATGTTCTGCCCCTAACGGCAAAACTCCAGCATCTGACGGGTCACTCTTCATAAAAATCCAAAGTAAAACATAAACAAAAACACCGAAAGAGAAGATTGTTAATACTGCACTTCTCCACGAATAGTTTTCAACGATATATGCCATCAACGGTAAAAATACGAGTTGACCAGCAGCTGAACTAGAAGTTAAAAGTCCTAGTGCCAACCCACGCTTTTTTTCAAACCATGTCGTAGCGACATAAGCATTTAATACTGTTAAAAATGTACCTGCACTAAGTCCAATCATGACTCCCCAAATAATAAATAAATGCCATATTTGTGTCATAATTGTTGTTAGTACTATTGCTACTAATAATGCACCCATTCCTATTAACAACACGCTTCTCACATTAAACTTTTGATATAACCCAGCTATAAATGGACCAGAAAATCCAACGAGAGTAATACAAACCGCAAACGCTCCTGAAATTGATGCCCTACTCCATCCGAATTCTTTTTCAAAAGGAATCATCATCACTCCAGACATTGTATTTGTCACAGCTGCAATAAGAACAGATAGGAATGTAACGATTAATATAATCCAAGCATAATGTATTTTTCCGTTCTTCAAACAAACTCCTCCTTCTGTACAAAACATCGCTTTATTAATAACAATCCCATTAAATCATCAAAATCGAATAGGATCGTTTAAAGCATCATTTTCCATATCTTTCGGCACAAATAAGCGCTAGCATGTTTAGCTAACGCGTTTAACTAATTTATTTACTTTTTCCACTCATTTTTCAACATACTATATACTGCTATGTCGTAAAACTTATCTCTAATTTGTTGCGCCTCTCTTTGAACTCCCTCATGCTTAAATCCTAAACGCACTGGAATCGCTCTACTCTTTTCATTTTCTACAGCCGCTCTAATAACGACTCTATTTAAATTAAGCTCTTCGTAGCAATATGTAACTAAACCTTCTACAGCACGGCTCATGATCCCTTGTCCTTGCATCTTTTCACTCAGCCAATACCCGATTTCAGTAGTTTGATTTGACCAGTCAATATAATGCAATCCTAACATACCAACTAGCTCATCTTTATAAAAGACACCCGTTTCAAATCCATTATTATCAGCAAATTTTTGTAGCCACATCGGTATGATTGATCGTTGATAATCCTCAATCACTGGAATATTTTCAGCCCAAACTAACCACTCTTTTAAGGAGTTTTGATTTTCTTTTAGCGCTTCTACTAATTCTTCTGCATATTTTGGTGTTAATAAATTAATTGAAAGGTCACTACTTAATTGTACTTTAAACATTTTTATTCCTCCTGATAAGAACTGCGGTAAGTATTACCCTTGTCTCAAAGTTTCTATATTAATACTTTATTAAAGAGCTAAATCAATTCTGCTTTTTTATGGGTCTACTTTACTTCTCCATAAACTGTTAAAATCCTCTAACAAAAAAATTCAATTTCACTAGTTTTTCTACTGATTTTACACATTGCATATCTTAGATTGAATAGGCTATTAAAATACCATTTACTCTATATTTGCGTCCTTAATACATCCAGATAGCAATAACTATTTTTAATTAATTCAAATTATTCTTACATTATACTAAATGTACATTTAATTTGGTGAACTATTTATTATATTTATGTAACATTTTTCACAATAACTTGCCTAAATTAGTAGTTACATAGTATATTTTTTCACAAGGAATATTAAAACTTTCTAATCAAAAAAAACAAATTGAGGTAATTTCATGCAAAATTGGATTATTGAAACGATGGATACTTTCGGTTATTTAGGTATCTTTTTATTGATCGCATTAGAAAATATCTTTCCTCCTATCCCATCCGAAGTTATTTTAACGTTTGGCGGATTTATGGCAACGCAATCTTCACTTTCTAATATAGGAGTTATTTTCTTTTCAACTCTCGGTTCAGTAGTAGGAGCAGTCATACTTTATTGGATCGGTACATTATTAGATGTAAAAAAGTTAGAAAAAATCGTAGAGCGCTGGGGTCATATTTTACGTTTAACTAAGAAGGATCTCTATAAAGCAGACGAGTGGTTTGCCAAATATGGTGTATGGACTGTCTTTTTCTGTCGTTTAATTCCATTAATTCGTAGCCTTATTTCGATACCAGCTGGAATGTCACGAATGAATTTTTGGATCTTTTTGTTATTTACTACCCTCGGTTCATTAATATGGAACACAGTCTTAGTGTTAGTCGGAGCGTCAGTCGGTGCTTCTTGGGAGAAGATTGTAGAGTATATGGATGTATATTCTAGTATAATTTATGGGATTTTAGGGATTGGACTTGTAATTTTTATTCTCCTGTTTATGAAAAAAAGAAAACGTGCCACAAAATAATAAAAGAAAAACTCGAGACATTTAATCATAAGTCTCGAGTTTTTTATTTTTCCTTATTATCTCTGTCTTAAAACTCTCATCGAATTTAATACAGCTAATACAGTCACGCCAACGTCTGAAATTACCGCTTCCCACATTGTTGCAATTCCAATCACTCCGAGTAATAAGAAAAATCCTTTTACAGCTAAAGCGAAAAAGATGTTTTGCCATACGATTTTTCTTGTTCGTTTGGCAATTTTTATTGCATCTACTATTTTAGAAGGTTCATCTGACATTAATACTACATCCGCTGCTTCAATAGCTGCATCAGATCCAATTCCACCCATTGCAATACCAACATCTGCTCGCGCTAGTACTGGTGCATCATTGATACCATCACCTACGAAGGCAATTTTTTCCTTCTCAGATTTCATTTTCTCGATTAGTTCAAGCTTTTCAACTTTTTGGTGTGGAAGAAGCTCTGCATAAATTTCGTCTATTTTTAATTCGTCACCGATTTTTCTTGCAACAGAAGTAGAATCACCCGTCAACATCACAGACCTTTTAATGCCAACTTGCTTTAGCTCTGAAATAGCTTTTTTCGCATCATCCTTTAGTTGATCTGCGATGACAATTGAACCAATGTATTGCTTATTTTTTGCTAAATAAACCGTAGTCCCAACTTCTCTAGTTGGTTCATATAAAATTGAATGACTCTCCATTAGTCTTGAATTACCTACTAAAAGTTCGTCTTCATTAAACATAACCCTGATCCCATGTCCGGCAATTTCAGTGTAGTTGGATAGCTTTCCTTCTACAATTTCTTTACCGTATTTTTGGCGAATTGATAATGCAATAGGATGATTGGAATAAAACTCTGCATAAGCAGCTAATTCAAGTAGATCGTCTTTTGAATAACTTCGGGCAGGTACAATTGTACTTACTTGGAATTGTCCTTTCGTCAAAGTTCCTGTTTTATCAAACACAATATATTTTACATCATTTAATGCCTCTAAATAATTACTTCCCTTTACTAAAACGCCTGACCTAGAGGCTGCACCAATTCCTCCAAAAAAACCTAATGGAATTGAAACGACTAAAGCACACGGACATGAAATAACTAGAAAAATTAATGCTCTATATACCCAATCATATAATGTTTCACCAGGAATAATCACTGGAGGGATTATTGCAATAATAGCTGCTGTAATTACAACGATTGGTGTATAGATTTTTGCAAATTTTGTTATAAAGTTTTCTGTTGGTGCCTTTTTATTTGTAGCATTTTGAACAAGCTCTAAAATTTTTGATACAGTTGATTCATTAAATTCCTTTGTTACTTCAATTTCTAATAAACCTTGGACGTTTATAAACCCACTTAATACTTCATCACCTTCAACTATTTCTCGCGGTAATGATTCACCTGTTAATGCTGAAGTATCAACACTAGAAGAACCGCTTTTAACGATTCCATCTAATGGAACTCTTTCTCCTGGTTTTACTACGATAATATCTCCTAATTGAATTTTCTCTGGAGATACTTTTTCAGTTTGATCGCCAGTTTTTAAATTGGCGTAATCAGGACGAATATCCATTAATTTCGAAATCGAGCTACGAGATCGATTGACTGCAATACTTTGGAATAATTCACCTAGCTGATAAAAAAGCATTACTGCGACAGCTTCAGGGTACTCCCCAATAATAAATGCACCAATTGTTGCTACACCCATTAAAAAATTTTCATCAAATACTTGGCCTCTAAATATATTTCGAACTGCTTTTAATACGACATCAGCACCAGCTATTAAATAGGCAGCTATAAAAAGAATCATTTGATAAAGAATCGGTAAGTTTAGTAATTGAGCTAAAATTAATAAAAAAGTACCGACTCCTAATTTAACAATTAATTTTTTTGTTTCGGCATTCATTCCAGATTGTTTCAATTGTCCTACACTTGCATCCATTTTTGAAACAGGATTAATATGCGGTTCTAATAAGCGGATTTTATCCTTAGCACTTTCTAAAACCGTTTCTTTTTGGTCCTCACTCGTTGTAATTGTCATCGTTAATGTTGCAAAATTTACTGAACATGCGTCGACGCCTTCTAGTGTGGATACCCCTTTTTCTATTTTCATTGCACAATTTGCACAATCAAGTCCTTCTAATTTTAACTCACTATTTATTTGCCTTTGCTCCCTACTCAACAAACTCATCTCCTCTCAGGAAAACACATATCTTAATCCTCTAAAATATGTTCTAGTGCTTGATTGAAAATTTGTGTAACATGGTCATCTGCCAATGAATAATAAACTACTTTACCTTCTTTACGATTTTTTACTAAATGCGCTTGTTTTAGTACACGTAACTGATGTGAGATAGATGACTGAGTCATTTCTAATAAGTGTGCTAAGTCACATACACACATCTCAGATTGACTAAGTGCATGTAATATTCTTGTTCTTGTTTTATCTCCAAGAACTTTAAAAAGCTCTGCAAGCACTGTGAGTGTATCAGTATTTAACATTCTTTCTTTTACTGAAAGAATAATATCCTCATGCATAACCGTTGTTTGACAAACATCTTCACATAAATCGTCTACTTTTTTCTTTTCTTCAATCATAAACTGTCCTCCTATGAATACATGAGCAAACATTCATATGTTTTCTATATGTATATTATATGAGTGATTGTTCATATGTGTCAAAGTATTATTTGTAAAATTTTGAGGAATATTCAAATTCATTATAGGAATACTTAGTTTAGTAAGTTTTTAGCTCGCAAATTCAATTAGATGGGCAATATAAAAAAAACTGCCTAATTAGACAGTTTTAAGTGTTAGTATTAAGTTTTAAAATTTATTGATTTACCAAATTTCCAAATAAAAGTAATTTTAATTCATCTAATGACTGAATACTATCTATTCTATGGTGATGCTCAATTTCGTCATAAGACCATGAATCTCTAATAATATGAATTGCTTTCATTCCTGCATCTATTGCAGGTACAATGTCACTTCTAAGTGAGTTCCCGATCATTACTGGATTACTTAATTTTTTATTTAACTCAAGATATATATTTATATCTTTCTTTTGTGTAATTATAACTTCATCAAAATATTGTACTAAGCCAGTATCCATCACACGCTTTGTTTGTACGTCTTTTTCACCTAATGTCAAAATAGTCATACTTGCTACATCTTTGTGATTTGCAAATTCTTCTATTATAAATGTGTCACTTTGTAGTGGAACATTTTCTTGAAATATCATTTTTGCTAATGATTGTAATTGTTCAATGGCTGTACTAGAAACCTCGATATTATGTTTTTCTATAAAGAATTCTAAAGTTGATGCCCACGCAAAAGGATATCTCTTTTTACTGAATCCCAACTCTTTTATTAACTCAAGATCTATTTTATTGAAAATTTCTTTAATATCATTAATTATTACTTTTCCACCGAGTACTTCATAGACTAAATCCGCACATAAGTCTATGTTTTGTCGGAACGCTGCTTGAGTTTGAATTAACGTATCATCTAAATCAAAAATTAAATCATATTTCATAATTATGTTATCTCACTTTCCAACTGTACGTCATAGTTGTTAATTTTCTCATCATGTGTAAAGTATTGTAATATACCTTCTCTAATTATATATGTATTTTTACGATGTGTCCCTTAATTATTTTTAAAATTCTCCAGTGATATCCGCCACTTCTTAAATGAATGCATAATAAAAAAGCAGTTAAATAACTGCTTTTCAAGCTGTTGAAAAAAGAAATTGTCAATTAATCGATAATTCTTTCCATGTAAAGGAAGCTGTTTGATGTTGATTTCCACTACAGGATTCTCGCTTTCCATGGGAAGCGATTCATGTCAATCCCTCTAGTTGTTTGAATTGCCTTCCCCTAATTCGTGTTCATATTCCATCACTTGCTTCTTATGTTTTGTTTTAAGAAAAAAATAGGTAGACATTATTATAATTGCAAAAAGTGTAATGATAAAACCTGCACTAATTAATTTAAGAATTGTAAATTGCAAGTCTAGCATACCAAATTTATGTGCCTGATTAATTGTTTCATTTGTTAGGTTATCCATTCACTTGACTCCTTTTTATTATTAATCCGACTTAAGATATACAACATTCATTCGCTTAAGTAATGGAAGTATTTGGATTAATTATATCAATACCAATCGTTTTTGTGTTAGGAAATTTTTCCTTTTTTATGTAAATTCAGAAAATTACCATTAGGATAGTGTGCAATTTACTACATAAAAAAATCGACTATATAGCCGATTAAGTTGTGTAACAAACGCTTCGGCTAGTTGCCTAGTACCTCTACTACACTCTTCTTATTTATTATGTAATGAAATGATTTCATTAATCGTTTTATTTTTAATTTTATATTCTACCATTACTTCAATTTTTTCATTTTTTTCAGGTTTACTTGTCATATCAACAAACCCACTATCGTTTACCTTCGTTTTTTCTTCCCAAGATCCTCCTCCTGCTTCTGTTTTATTGTTCACTAGATATGCAGAATGCAGAATTGTTGCTTTGTGATAACCCCATGTTGTACCCGTCCAACGGAATTCACCATCGTAATTTCCTTTTAGCCCTTCAGATAAGACGGCTTGTATATTTCCATCCTTTGTTGTTCCTACCCATATATTTGTTTCGGCTGCCAATTTTGGTGACTCCGATAAATTAATGTAAAAGACGTATAAGATAACGAATAGAATTGCACCTAAAGACAATATTTTTTTCATTTTCCCACCTAGAATTGTACTCACATCTTCCATAATATATTTTTAGAAAATTATACCAATAATTAAGAAAAATTGTAATTGGGGGAATTTTGCCTTTTTTACAAAAAAATGTTAATTCTACTAATCTGCCATTTAATTCGATAAGAAACTTAGAAATTTAAATAAAAAAAGCCAGACGGTTACAATAACTGTCTGACCATTACTCGATGGGCATCTTGTATTTATTAACTATGAATATCAGAAAACGGCATTTCAAACTGTCATTGGTGTTTAAACTCAATCTAAAGAAATATTAATCACTTTTCAATTAGTATTTGCAATAGACTTGTTATTAAAAAGAAGTATCTTATTAGAAACCCAGCCCATGCAAAACGTCTATATTTTGCCCATCTTTCTTCATTACCATTATGTTTACAAATCAAAAGTAGAATCCATAATCCAAGTGGTAAAATTGGTATGACAATGTGGTAATTATCAAAATTAAAGTTAATACTAAATACAAACAATCCTATAAGTACAGCGATCAATGCCTTCCACAATTTAGGTTTTAAAACATTTGTCCTATAGACCCAAAAAATTACATATCCAAAAACTAGATAATTTACTAACGTAATAATCGTGGAAGCCAGGTGATATTCATTAAAATAGAATTGACCGTGCATAGCATTCTCCTTTTTGTTATTTATCCTTTCTAATAACTATGACGATCTTTACGAAAATATTTTACTAATTCTCCATTTTCATCATCGATTGATTCTAAAATTAAGGTGAAATTATTTTTCTCAAGTATCTTAACTGAATTACTATTTTTAGCTTCGACAGTAGCTACTATCGATTTTAGCATTCTCATCCCGAAGCAATATTTTTCTATTAAACTAGCAGCCTCAGAACCATACCCATTTCCCCACTCTTTTTCTACTAAGCGATAGCCGATTTCAAACTCATTATTTTCATCTTTTATAACGGCAGCAGTTCCAATAAACTGATTATCTTCATTTTTACAAACTGCCATTACTACAAAATTCTCGTTATGAGTTTGATCCATTTGGAGAATCCTATTTAATTCCATTTCAGTTTCATCAAGAGTTTTAGGCCGATTCATTATGTATTTCATTACATTTGCATTCGATTGAAGCTTATGTAAATTAGTTAAATCATCATTTTTAAGCTTTCTTAAATAAAGTCTATTGGATTGAATGATCATTGTTATCTCCTTGTTCTAATAAAAAGCCACCTATTTAGTTAGATAGGCGCCCGATTTCATCTTAACAAATACATGTTTTTTTCTTAACTCCAAGCCTTCCTTTCGCTTCTACCTTCTCAATGTAGTCCGTTGCAAGAGGTACTTTACAAGCTGTATCCCCTACGTCTACTCGGACTTTTCCAATTTTTTGTCCAACCATCATTGCTTCAACTGTTAGGCTAGGAATAAAACTTCCTACAGCAATTACAAATCCATTCATCGTATAACGAACTCTATTTTTTGAAGTATGTATATTATTTTCAACATAATTAAGTAACTTACGAATTTCTTCCTTATCTATTGCTTCGTCTTTTGCAATTGATAAATAATGACTATAAGTACTCCATCCACAATCCTCAATTAATTCGTCATCTGACTTTAGCCACTCTGTCGCTAATTCAATTGCATACGGACTCTCGGCTGCAACAGCACCAACAATACTTTCAGAAATCATATACCAGTGTGCTTCCTTCACCCACTTTTGAAGATCTTCTTTTGTCATTAACTTTGGATTGACGGATAATCCTGCTAAATACATAGCATCCGAATTTCCTGTATGAAAAAGTGATAACGCTAAATCGTGATCCTTTTTTATATATTTAACAAGCTTTTTCATATCACCAATTTTCACTCCAAAAAAGGGTTCTTTTGCACCATGACGCAAAAAAGTCTTTTTCGTTTGTTCAGTCCCCATTTCCTCTAATGCTTTCATAACCTCTTCTAGTTTCATCTCTTCACCCCTTAATAAATGTTTGTTCCGTACCATCGTTGTCTAAAATGAATCCTATCATACATAACATGAAAGGAAAGTATAAAATGAACTATTTTTTTTTAATTAGCATCATACTCAGCATTATTCTCTCATCTTGTTCAAATAGGGATACAGACCATATAGTTCATCTAAATAATTCAATAGCTTCAGGAACAAGTCATGAAGCTTGGTCATATACAGGTAAAACTGGACCTAATTATTGGAGCTCAATGAATAAAGAATTTAATCTTTGTTCTAATGGTAAAAACCAATCACCAATTAATATTAGCCAAACTGTAACAAAATCCCTTCCTTTAGGTATTAACTATCATAGCGGACTTTTTAAGATAGAAAAAAATCATTACACCGTAAAATTAGTTGCCTTGAATGATTCAAATAACATTAATTTAAATGGAACAAACTTTACTTTAAAACAGTTTCACTTTCACACACCAAGTGAACATACATTAAACGGTTTACATAGTAATTTAGAGATACATTTTATTAATGAAAATAAGAAAAAGGCAGTTGTTACAATAGGCGTTTTAGTTAACGATGGAAGATTAAATAAAGAATTTCAGAAAATAATTAAAGCCAATCCGGTGGACGAACAAAATAAAGAGAAGTATGTAAAAATCAATTTACATTCGCTTATTCCTTATTCTAGTAAAAAAGTGGCCTATAACGGTTCTTTTACAACACCACCATGTACTGAAGGAATAAAATGGATTGTGTTTACAAAACCACTACAATTTTCAAAAAAACAAATTCAATTCTATCAAGACAATTTCGATCCAAATAGTCGTCCGATTCAACCTTTAAATGGGAGAGATTTATTTGAGTCTTGGTAAAATATTAGATGGAATTAAAAAAAGTTATCCCCTAAAGGATAACTTTTTTGTTTAAATCATTATTCAGCAGAATTTTCATCTCTATTAATAACTTCTAATTTCCCTGTATGTGGATCAATTACTAAGCCATGAACTTCTACACCTTCTGGAATAAGTGGATGGTTTTTAATAATTGAAACACTATGATTAACACTATCATATACATTTGTAAATCCAGTTAACCATTTGTCTAAATCTAAACCTGAAAAATCTAAAATCTTTAAGTTCTCTTCTTTAATTCCTCTATCAATCATTTTTTCCTTCATTTTAGCTGGGTTTGTATTCCCCATACCACACTCATGGTGTCCAATTACTAATACTTCTTTCGCACCAAGCTCATAAATCGAAACTAGCAAGCTTTTCATAACAGAGCCAAACGGATGCGCTATAATTGCACCAGCCGTTTTAATCATTTTTACGTCACCATTATGAATATCAAGAGCCTTCGGTAAAAGCTCAACTAGACGTGTATCCATACAAGTAACAACTACAACTTCTTTGTTCGGAAACTTTGAAGCTACATATTGCTCATAATCCTTATTCTCAACAAACTTCTTATTAAATTCTAAAATCTGATCTAACACAAAAATTCCCCTCCAAACAAAAATAAAGAGCTTTTTTCCTAAACCTATTTTGAAGGAAAAGCTCAAAATATACAACCAATTTGCACTCATTAATAGTCTTATTCTAAACCAATTCATTAATTTATTACGCATTAATTTTATTTTTTATTAAATAAACATAATCCTTTTTCGTACGTATTTTTAAATTTCCATTAATTTCTATCAAATTTTTTTTATTTTCAAAGGTTATATTGTACACTAGATTTAGTCTTTAATAAGGAGGGAATTAACAATGAAGTTTGAACATTCTATTGCATTACAAAATGGAGTTAAAATGCCACAATTAGGTTTAGGTGTGTGGCGAGTGTCACCAGAAGATGGTGTTGATGCAGTCCGAACAGCTATTGAAGTAGGGTATCGTCACATCGATACTGCAGCAGTCTATCAAAACGAAGAACAAGTAGGTGAAGCAATTCGTCAATCTGGTGTTTCTCGTGATGAACTTTTTATTACAACAAAAGTGTGGAACGCTGATCAAGGCTATGATACAACTTTAAAAGCTTATGATGAAAGCCTTAAAAAATTAGGCTTGGACTATGTTGATCTTTATTTAGTTCACTGGCCAGTTAAAGAAAAATATTTAGATACATATAAAGCATTAGAAAGACTTTACGATGATAAGCTTGTTCCTGCGATTGGTGTTTCTAATTTTCATATCCACCATTTAGAAGATATTGCAGCTCATCGCAATATTCAACCAATGGTTGATCAAGTTGAATTACACCCATTTTTCCAACAAAACGAATTACATGAATATTGTCAAAAAAATGGTATTGCTATAGAAGCATGGAGCCCGTTAATGCAAGGTGGCGACGCTTTAACAAATCCTGTTATTAAAGAGATTGCAGAGCAATACGGTAAAACAGCTGCCCAAGTCATTATCCGCTGGCACTTACAACGTAATGTAATCGTTATTCCTAAATCAATAACACCATCACGAATTCAAGAAAACTTTGATGTATTCAATTTCGAGCTTTCATCTAATGATATGCAACAAATTGCTACACTTAATGCAAATAAACGTGTAGGTCCAGACCCTGATAATTTTGATTTTTAATAAGTAAGATATAATAAAAATGGCTACCATTCGACTGAAAGGTAGTCATTTATTATTTTATTCCTTTAAAATTAGACTCCTTAAGCAACTCAGTGAATAACGGACCTATGACTAATTCAATACAGTCACAACTCAAAAGTTCACTTCATCTAATCATACTAAGTATATTTCGATCCGCTCTTTTCCTCCTCCAATATTATTTCGCTTTAGCTTTATTTCTTTAATTTCTCCAGTTCTCTTAATATGCGTTCCACCGCACGAAACCTTTCCAAAACCTTTGATTTCCCAATATCTTCTCTGATTTTCTTGATCGTCATAATCACTATTTATTTCTAAATCTGCATCAATAAGCTCCATTGCTTTCTTCTCTAATAGAGGAAATGTTTCTGAAATTTTTCCATCCCAATAAAAATCAATTCTTGCTTTATCACTTGTAATATTTGCACCAATTTTTTCAGGTTCATTATAGTTTTGATACATTAGTTCTAAGATGATTTCCGCAGCAAAATGCAACTTCATAATTTGATATCTTTTCTCCCAATCGATCTCAATAACTACTTCCTGCCCTTTTTGTAGTTCATGGTTTTCTGGTAAAGTATAAATAATATCTAATCCATCCTTTTTTGCGTCAATCACTTCATAATTTCCAATTTTTCCAGAGTCTGATTGTTGCCCACCTGAAAAAGCATAAATAATTGTTTGATTTAGTGTGACCATTTGACCATCTACTTTTGTAACAATTGCAGTCGTTTTTGAGAGATAAGGATCATTCCAAAATAGCTTTTTTACACTCATCATTTTTCTCCTTTTAAGTTTTGCATTTTTACTATTGATTCCACTTAATGGATGATTTCCCTTTATATTTTTTAAAAATGCATATTATACTAAAAAAAACTTATTTGATAGGAGTCTATATGTTTCTTTCCATTGATTATTTAAAACATGGTAATCCTAAACAACAGCTTGCACATTCAGCATTAACACGATTAAATATACTGAATGAATTAAAAGATTTTAGCCCTGTTCTATGCGGAACAATTCCAATTGGGATTGATATAGAGGGATCAGATTTAGATATTATTACAGAGGTAAATGATTTAACATCATTCAAAATACTATTGGAGAATATATATCAGGAACAAGAACATTTTCGGATTTCCCACTCAATTGTAAGAGGAATCGGAACAATTACAGCAAATTTTACTTACGAAGGATTTGAGATTGAAATTTTCGGACAATCTATTCCATCTATTAAACAAAATGCTTATCTTCATTTAATCATTGAGCATTTTATTTTGACACAAAATCCAAATCTGAAAACTAAGATCATAAAACTAAAAACAGAAGGCTATAAAACAGAACCAGCATTTTGTAAAATTTTAGGGTTAATTGGAGATCCATATGAGGAATTAATTAAATATGGAATTAGAGTTGGGGCAATTGATATAGAATTGAAAAATGAGTAAAAAAAGAGGAACAATTTTGTCCCTCTAATCTAATTTTATTTAGTTACAACTTCACTACTTTTAACAAGCTCAATACGGATTTTCGTAAGCCCGTCTTTTTCATCAACATATGTACTTAGCTTCCAATTTGCTGCAAGCATATTTTTAATATTGCTAACTGCTTCATTGGATAATTGGATTCCTTGAATTGCAGTTCCAACATCTTCATAATCTTTTTCAACTTCAATTCCAAATTTATATTTTAATAAAGTCATTAATGAACCTTTTGTTAAAAATTTAATTTGGTATCCTTCATTCACTAGTTTAATAAAACTTTCTTCATCTTTCTTATATAAATTTACTAAAGTTTCCCAATCAGGAAAACCATTACCATACTCATTTAAAAATTCGTAATTCTCTTCTTTCAGAGCATTAATTAACTGTTCATTTTCAACACCAGCATTGCGCAGTCTTTCAATCATGATGGCATTATTTATTGCGATCCCTACATAACTCATTGTTGTTCTCCCTCCGAATTACAAGAATTTTCTTTTTATTCAACTTTATCATAAATTACAGTCGCAAACTATTAATATGATGTAGAATTACTGATTACTAAATTGGATAGCCCCGAACGCTTTGTGAACTTTGTTGATATATTGATGGTTTTTGTTGATATATTCCCACTTTTTGTTGATATAGCGCCTGTTTCCGCTGATTTAGTGCCGATTTTCGTTGATATAGTGCCAGTTTCCGTTGATTTTGTCCCTCTTTTCGTTGGTATAGCCCCACTTTTCGTTGATTTAGTCCCTCTTTTCGTTGGTATAGCCCCACTTTTTGTTGATATAGCGCCGGTTTTCGTTAAAACGAACCTATTCTCGTTAATTTAATGCTAAATCTAGATGTTGACCATCTAAATCTCCATAAAAAAACCACAAGGATAATTAAATACCCTTGTGGTCTCACTGGAAGACAACTCCACAAATCTATATTGTGTTTAATGTGATGATGGCAGTTGTTCCCTTTCCATTTTTACTCGTAATTTTTAAATCTCCGCCATAGTTTTCAATTAAGTTTTTCGCAATCGATAAGCCTAGACCATTACCGCCGTTAGCTCGGCTTCTTGCTTTGTCTGCTCGATAAAATCGGTCAAAAATATGATTAATATCTTCTTCCTTAATTCCGATCCCGTTGTCTGAAACTTTGATTTCGATTCTGTTAGCAACTTGCGAAGTAGAAATATCTATTATAGTGTGTTCTTTACTGTATTTAACGGCATTATCGAACAAAATAATTAAGATTTGCATTAAATGCTCTCTTGCGATATTTGCTTTATTAACAACTTGATTAGTCTCACCTAAGTGAATTTCTAAATCTTCATGTAGCAGTTGATAATTGTTTATGATTTCGTTTAAAACTTCTATAATATTTGTCGGTGCATATTGCTCTATTTTCTCAGTATTTTTCTCTAGCTTCGTCAACTGTAAAAGTTCATTCGTTAAAACAATCATTCTGTTCGCTTCGTTAATACAAGTGTTTAATGAGTTTTCCAAAACAGTTTCGTCTTTTTTTCCCCAGCGATTAACTAGAGACAAATGGCCGTGAATGATTGCTAAAGGTGTTCTCAATTCATGAGAAGCATCTTCAACAAACCGCTTTTGTCTTGTAATTGAAGCTTCTAACTCATCCATCATTTTATTAAAAAGTAATCCGAGTTCCGATAGCTCATCTTTCGTTTCTCCAACAATAACTCGCTCTTTTAATTGATTATTTTTTATTTTAATCATCGTCTGGTTTAAATTTTTAATAGGATTTATTATTCTTTTTGATAAAAAGTAACCACTGAACATACTTAAAATTAGCGAGATAATTGTTCCCAAAATAAGGATCATGAACGATTCTTTAATAAATTTCGAAAAGATTTCTACATTCATTGCAACTTCTAATACACCGTCAAAATTCTTATAGTGTAATGGTTTATTTATAATTAGAATCTCTTGATTGTGTAATCGATATTTTTGAATTTTGCCAACGTCATTTTTATTTATATAAATTTTAGGCATTGTTCTTGAAACAATAAATTTTACTCTTCCATCTTTATCTAATAGTCGAATCATCTCATTATTTTGGATAATTTTTTCAAAGAATTTTTTGTTTTCTGCAAAAGAAGCAGCATTCGGTTTTTTCGTTTTATAATCTTCATCCAAATAAGCTGACGTTTCATTCAACCTTTTTTCAATTCGATGCTGTTGTTGATTCATTACTGACATTTGAATTAAGCCAAGTTGAATAAGATTACATAATGTAAATATGAAAAACATAAGTACAGCGATTGTAATTGTTATTCTCCATCTAATCGAAAGCTTATTAAACAAGGAAAGATTCACCTCTACATCCTCATTACATACCCAGTACCCCTTACAGTGTGAATATAGGTATTATTCTTATCATCTAGTTTTGTTCTTAAATAGCTAATATAAACATCCACTACGTTTGTTTCAATTGTAGAGCCATAGCCCCATACAGTTTCTAATAAAATTTCTCTTGTTAATACACGATTTACATTACTCATTAATAAGTACAATAAATCGAATTCTTTTTTAGTTAAATCAATAACCGCTTCATCTTTTTTAACAACTCTTGCTGCAGAATCTAATGATAAGTCTTTAAATTTTAAGCAATGTAAATTTGTTGAGCGATCAATACGTCTAAAAATTGCTCGCATATGCGCTAAAAGTTCTTCAATAACAAATGGTTTTGAAATATAATCATCAGCTCCACTGTCTAGACCAGAAATACGGTCGAAAACACTGTCTCTTGCTGTAATCATAATAATTGGAGTGTCTTTATGAGCTCTAATTCTTCTACAAACTTCAATTCCACTTAAATTAGGAAGCATTAAATCAAGTAAGATTAAGTCATACTCTTGGTCAATTGCTTGGTTTAATCCATCTCTACCATCATTTGAAATATGAACTTCATTTCCTTCATACTCTAATTCTAATCGTATAAAATTTGCT
Source organism: Bacillus sp. AFS002410 (assembly GCF_002556365.1). Taxonomy (NCBI): domain Bacteria; kingdom Bacillati; phylum Bacillota; class Bacilli; order Caryophanales; family Bacillaceae; genus Bacillus; species Bacillus sp. AFS002410. Next base: position 194,313 of record NZ_NUEU01000001.1, on the reverse strand, counting down.
AATTCTTTTTCATCTTCTATAATTAATATTTTTTTCATTTATTTTATCCCTCATTTTTCATATAATAACATCTATAAAATAATTATTTATACTGTATAAGGATATCTGTTTAAGATGAAAATGGCTTTACGGATTTTTTAAAATTTAATAAGAGTTTTATTAGAAATTTTTAATTTATTAACTTAATAATCTTGATAATACTACCTATTGTTTACATTTTCTAATAATTTCACTTAAAAATGATTAAAATTTATTTAAATTTTAATTTTCCACATGCAAATTCGTATGTAAAAAGTGACTCCTAACAACGTTCATAAAACAAAAAACAAGAGGTAAAACCATTTAAACTGTCTTTTACATATTTTCTATTTTCAGGCCGTCGAATTAGTCGACATTTTTTTATTTTGTCATTAATACTCCTAAGAGAAATTTGGCTATAAAAACAAAAAAAGTGTAGAGAAATTTTAATGGTTTCTCACACTCAGAATTTTGTCTATTTTTTTAGTTAAGTTTTATTTAAACTGAATTGGAATAGTTAATATATGTTCAGGTTGGCCGTCCTTTGCACTTGCTACATATAATGTCAGTACTCCATTCGGACTAGTTGGTTCATTATAATTTATCACTATTTTAAAGTTTCCCCACTCAGGTGCACCCATATCAGCCATGGTGTTCCCTTCTGCTAAAACATTGTGCCCATCTTCTAATTTATATAGAAATGTCGCTTCAAAAACACTAGCCTTCCCTTCAACAATTAACACATTTTTTCCTGTTGAATCATTTACGACCGAAGTAACTTTAAATGCGTCATTTTCAACTGGCGTAAAAACTTTTACTGGCGGTTTATTATCATCCTTTTTTGGAGGATTGTTATTTCCTTTATCCGTTGTATTATTTTTATCTGTTGAATTGTTTTTATCGGTGGATTGGTCTTTGTCCGAAGATTTATTTTTATCAACCTGCGTTGTTTTGTCATCCTTTTTGCTATACCCGAAGTCGCTTGACTGACAGCTTGTTAGGCAAATTATGCTTAAAATGGCCATTCCTATAAATAAAAGTCTTTTCATACTATTCCCCCCTAAATTAATTTATTGCGATAAATTTAATAATGTTCTAAATTAAATTAATTTTTTTTAATACATACCGTAACTAGTTACAAAATGTTTTTCGAGGTGAATTGTGAATGAATCAATTTAAAGAATAGACTAGAAGTTAAATTAGGATTGGCAAAGCTAGATTGCTCTAAATAATCGAGGAAATAACTGTCTGTATAGTAATCTTTGAAGGAATATCGTTTCTAACATTTTGGAAGTAAAACTCCCCCTACAAAAAATCAAAACATTAATAAGTAAATATGAAGCCATGCCCCGTAATTCTTCTACATGTCTCGGTTGGAAATTTTTTCCTTTTGTTTTAGAAATTCACTTTCCGTAATAACTCCATCGTTTTTTAATTTGCTTAATTTGCGAAGCTTCAAATCAAAGTCCACTTTCTCTCTAGTACTATATTCTTCAACATTTACTTCATAATTTGAAATTCCGCGTTTACTAAATAAATTATAAGCGTTGATGATTGTAATCATTAGTGCAAATCCAGTCCAAAGCAATCCAAATAAACCAGCCTCTGGAATGACAATCTTAAAACCGATCACGATAAAAATAAGTCCAATAATTAAAGCAAAGAAAGACTGCCCTTTACTTGGTTTAACCCTAATTTTCCTCATATTAATTAGCACCTCCTTATCGTATTTCGATTTTAGAAATAAAACATAGAAGAATGATAATTTTCTTTTGCAATACTATATTCGACAAAACACGGTTAAATACCTATTGTCAATTTGAACTCCTTATTTTATTAAATGATTATCGTAGATAGGAAAAATCTTTTTTTATCATTACGAAGAACATAATAACTAAACCTTCAAAATGATATGATTTTATTAACCATCATCTATTTTCAGATTTAAGGAGGGGTGTACTTGATTTTCCAAAATAATAAACTGAGCCTTCGTCTATTAAATGAAACCGACGTTCCACTTTTATCAAGTTGGCTTTCTGACCCTAAAGTTCTTCAATATTATGAAGGTCGAGATAATCCGTTTGATGAAGAAAAAGTTAAACAAGTCTTTTTTTCGAAAGATCCTTCAATTAAAATGTGCATTGTCGTTTATGAAAATATTGAAATTGGTTATTTACAATATTATAAATTAGATGCTGAGTCAAAAAGTGAATATGGTTATGAACTAAATAATGAAGTTATTTACGGAATGGATCAATTTATCGGTAATATAAATTATTGGAATCGTGGGATTGGAAGCTTGCTTGTCTCTTCAGTGGTAAATTATTTAGTTTCCAATCACAACGCTGAAAAAATAGTAGTAGATCCACAAACTTGGAATATACGCGCAATTAAATGTTATGAAAAATGTGGATTTAAAAAAATTCGATTACTTCCAAAACATGAGCTACATGAAGGCGAATATAGAGATTGTTTTGTGATGGAATATGAGCTTCTGTCATAGTCAGCTCCCTTGTAAGACTGAAAATACAAAATGAAAGGATGCCTCGTATATAGAGGCATCCCATATCATTATTTTACTTACTGCACAAAAACTTGTTTTAACGGTTGATCAGCTGGTCCTTCTAAAACTTCGCCATAGATTGAAAATCTTGAACCATGACAAGGACAATCCCATGATTTTTCTCCATTATTCCACTCGACCTCACAACCTAGATGAGTACAAGTAGTGTCGACACAATGAACTTCACCGTTTACATCTTTATAAGCTCCAACTCTTTTTCCATCTAACGTAACTACTGAGCCTTCGTCATTATATAACTCTTCAATTTTTCTAGAAACTGGTTCTAATTTACCTTCAATTAAATGTTTAGCTACATCAATGTTTTGCATTAAGAAATGTTTGATACTAGGATCTGCTTGGAATCTTGAAGGTGAGAATACTTCAGCATCAACTGCTTCTTTTTCTAAAATTAAATTACTAATCAGCTGAGCAGAAACTGTTCCTGTTGTCATACCCCATTTACGGAATCCTGTAGCCACATATATATTTTGGTTTTTCGATGACAATCTGCCAATATACGGCATTTTATCTAAAGTTATTAGATCTTGGGCTGACCATCTAAACTTAATATCTTCAATTCCGAAAGTCTCTTCACCAAAAAGCTTTAAATTTTCATAAAATGTCATTGTGCGTGTTTCCACGCCAGTTTTGTGACTTTCTCCGCCAATTATAACTAATTCTTCATTATTATATTTAATCGATCTTAAAGACCTTTTTGGATTGTCAGCGCTTATGTACATTCCTCCTGGATAAGCTGTTTTTATTTTTGCAGCTAATGCATATGAGCGATCTGCATGTAATTTAGTAAAAAACATTTGGTTGCCATCATAAAAAGGAAAATGAGATGCACTTACAACATGCTTACATTTAATTTTTCTTCCACTTTGAGTTACGACAACCGGGCAATCCCCTGTTTCAACATTAATGACCACAGTTTCTTCATATACTTTTAATCCGTTTTCAATGGACTCCTTTAATAAGTGAATCAAATATTTCAATGGATGAAACTGAGCCTGATTTTTCATTGTAATCGAATATTTAGTATCAAATGGTAATAAAGTTTTTACAGCTCCAAATGAGTCAATTCCTAATGATTCATAGGCTTTCAACTCTTTTTCCAAATTTCTTACATAATCATCTGAAGTTGTATAAAGTGTTGCATCTTGAATCTCAAAATTACAGTCTATTTGATTATCAATGCTATATTTCTTTATAAAATCCATCGCATTTTTAGTAGACTGATAAAAGATTTTTGTTTTTTCCAATCCAAAATGTTGAATTAGTTCATCATATATTAAATCATGCTGTGCAGTTACTTTTGCAGTTGTATGTCCCGTTGTTCCATTAATAATTTTATTTGCTTCAAGTAAAGCAACTTTCATTCCCGCTTGTGTCAAAAAATATGCAGTAGTAATCCCAGTTATACCAGCACCTACAATTACTACATCAAACTCACCATCATCATTATACGGTTCAAATGTTGGGATATTTAGTCCACTTCTCCATAATGGCTTTGAGTGGGTCGGTAAGCCATTAAAATCAATTTTCTCATTCATTTGAGTACCTCCAAATCTGTAATGTGGTTATTATTACCAAATTTGAGTCAGTTCATTAAATTAACTTTTCATTCTACTATTTAGTAAATATTGTTAAAATGGACATAATGATGAATGCTCATCAAACAACATAAATGTAGTTAATAATAAGTAAAGAAGGTATTAAAATGGCATATCGAATTAAGGACACTTTAATTTCTGAAGAAGATTTAAAAAATAGAGTAAAAGCACTCGCTGAACAAATTGAAAAAGACTTTAATAACGAACCTCTTATCCTGGTCGTCGTATTAAAAGGCTCTTTTGTATTTGCTGCTGATTTAGTTCGTGAAATGAAGGGGAATATTAATGTAGATTTTATTTCTGTGTCGAGCTATAGCAACCAAACTGAATCAACTGGAAAAGTTAGACTATTAAAGGATTTAGATGAGAATATCACCAATCAAAACGTTGTTGTAATTGAAGATATCATTGATAGTGGTCTAACATTGCATTTTTTACGTGACCATCTTCAAATGCATAAGCCAAAATCCATTAAGATTTGTACTTTATTAGATAAGCCTGAAAGAAGAAAAATCGACCTACCTGTTGATTATGTTGGCTTTGTCATTCCAGATGAATTTATTGTTGGATATGGAATTGATTATGCACAGCAATATCGAAACCTTCCTTATATTGCTACAGTGGAAGAATATTAAGTTATTAAAAAGCCGTTCGATTTTTATCGGGCGGCTTTTACTTATGCTTTTTAAAATTAAATTTACTGTTCATAATTTTGAACTTTGACGGATCTATTTGTAACCTCCCCTTCCATATAACGAGCTTCTTTCATTTTGATATTTCTATACTTACTTGGGAAAAATAAATCAAAATTGAAATACGGGGTGAGTTTGTGAAGCGAAAAATACTATTCATTTTTATTACAATTATCTGTTTAATTTTACCGACATTTAGTCATGCAGAAACAACCGATCCGGCATTAAAAATTGCCTTTATACGTGATGGATTTGTTTGGGTAAAAATAAATAATAAAGAGGAAAAAATAACAAAAGTAAAAGGAGTTTATTCAGAACAGCCCCAGTGGTCATTTGATGGCTCTTATTTAATGTATCAAAAAGAAATACCAACTGGCCCAACCACTTCATACCCTACCCGCTCAGAAATATGGGTTTACAATATGAAAACAAAAAAAGAACAAAAAATCATCTATGATGGTGAAAATCCGAAATGGTCACCAACTAAAAATATTATCGCTTTCTTAGATAGCGGCGTCTTAAATGTTTCTGATTTTAATAACTTTTACAATATTGCACTAGGTGTTGATGACTATAGCTGGATACCAAATGGCAAAGGATTTATTGCCTCTTCAGCTGCTTCACTTAATCCAGATGGTTGGACAAACCCAGTTCTTTATAAAATCACTTTACCTAATGATTTAAAACAGATTACTAGCACAACAAACAACGTAAAACAATTTTTTGTCGTTCCTAAAACATTAACAAAAGGCAATACTTCCATACCGTCTATAAATGCGTCGAACTTTCAATTTTCACCTAATCAAAAATGGATTTCCTTTATCGTTAACCCCACAGCTTCATGGTCTATGGATAGTGATATGCTATGTATCATTTCTTCAGATGGAAAAGTTTTTGAAGTTCAGGATGAAATTATTTTACATTTAGATAATCCAAAGTGGGCACAAACTAAAAATATTTTAGGATATATTGCAGGTGGTGGAAGATTAGTATTTGGATACAAAAATAAAAAGATGAAAGTCACTGAAATGCCAGCCTTTACATCAACAAATTTAACTCCGCCACATTTTGCTGAATTAGCATTTACTTGGGTTGATGATTCAGCAATAGTTGTTTCTAGAGTAAAGGAAAGTGAATGGTCTAATGATGAAAAAAAACGTCCAAAACCATCATTAAACGTAATTAATCTTTCTACACATAAACAAACAAAAATAACAAATCCGCCTACAGGTAAGGGTGATTATTATCCAATCTACTCTAAGTCTTCACACAAAATAACTTGGTTTAGAAAAGGAGAATTGGATGTCATCGGAAACGTATGGATTGCTAATGTAAATGGCAGTAATACTAAGTTACTTTTAAAGAACGTTAGCTCATACTCTATTTATGAGCGTTAAAAAGAAAAGGATGAATACAGTTTCATCCTTTTTCTATTTTTAGAGCATCTTGAAAACAACCATCCTGTAAAACTGGGACTACATTGTAGCTGTTTAGTTGACTACAATGTTTAACATCATCCTCAAAGTCTTTAAACCTAAGCTCTCTCCCACTTCCACATTCCCAAATAAACTCTTTTATTTTATGCTTTGAATGAAGAAATGCGCCAATACAGATTTCCGCTTCAGGAGATTTTGTTCCTTCTAGCTCAGCTAGTATCGCACCGGCACCTAAATAATCCTCTATTGATGGACGTAAAACATCTTCGTTTTCTCGTGCATCATTCCAAACTTCACCACAAGGTATGACTGTTATATTAGCATTTGAAGCTGTTTTTATTTGATTAACATATGTTGCAACCGATGAAGCATTAAGTAATGAGCCAATTAATAATGCTGGTACTTTTGAAGCGATCCAAGTACAAAATGCGCCATTTAATGAACTTAAAACAAACTTTTTAGTTGCATGTTTCTCATTAAACGAGATTGGTGAAAGAGTCGCCTTCCCTAAAACTGCCGCTTCATTTCTCCCTAAAATGTACTCAGCACTAATATTTTTTGCATAAGCTTTTCCATCTAAATTTGGTGGATAAGGGTAAATAAGTGCATTATGATAAACTGCTGAAACTACTGTCGACGAAAAACTAAGTACATCAACAATTATTGTAATATCCCCTCGTTCTGCTGCTTCTCTTGCGCCCCTTTTTCCCCACTCTACTCGACATTCATAATTAGATTGATCGAACATTTTTCTAACCTCCTAAATTTCACAACAAAAAATGCAATACTAAAAAATGTATTGCATCAGCATAATTCGTTTAACGATAAGTAACTTCAGTAAACCCTAAACTATTTTTAGTTGTCACCATTGGCTTATCAGGATAATAGAACACTAAATTTTTATAATTCATTTTGTACTTACTTTTTGCAAAATACTTATTCAAATCAACCTTACTCATTTTTTTCCCATCAATATAAATTGCTTTCCCTTTAGGTTCGCCTTTATCAAATCCATAGATTAGTTTATCATTTAAAAAATGCATTCCCGTGCCTTCTCCGGCGTACAAATGCTCTGCACCAGAAATAGAGGCAAAATTCATATTTAAAAACGCTGATGTTTTAAATATATAAATACTATGTGGGATATTCGTAATACAAAGAATGTATGGACTATGAGGGATTTTAACTAATTGATAATCCTGGTTCTTTAATTCCGGTAAATCTTTATGGATAGCAAAATTAATTGCTTTTTGTTCTGTATTAAAATTAAAAGATATGTATGTAAATATACTCAAAGAAGCTACGCAGATTAACAATAATGTAATGACTTTTTTACTCATCTTAGTTGCCATCCTTATTAAGAAATTTAATTAATTAAGTAAATGCACTCTTCTAACTCTATTTATTCAACACATGTATTTCTATTTCCTTTGATTTATATAAAGGTTTTTTATTCAATCTAGTTAAATATTAATAAATATAGAATTAGAATTTGGAGGTAATATGTTGATTAACATCATAAAAGTTAAAAAAGAAGAGGAATCTATTTTACATAATTTGATGCAATTTTATATTTATGAATTTACTAAATATCTTTCCGATCTTAAACTCGGGCAAAGCGGAACTTATCATAAGTTTAATTTGGAAAAGTACTGGGTAAATCAAAATTATCATGCTTTGTTTATTAAACATAAAGATGAGTTGATAGGATTTGCCTTAATTGAAAGCTTAACAGAGACTGCTTCAAATCAAGTAGAAGAGTTTTTTATTATTAAAAAATATAAAGGGAACGGCATTGGCAAGAAAGTAGCGATTGAACTATTCAATATGTTTCCCGGAAAATGGAGCATCTCCCAAATTGAAAAAAATGAACCGGCTAAAGCTTTTTGGAGAAATGTGATTCGTTCTTATACTAATGGTAATTTTACTGAAAGAATTGATGAGAATAAAAAGACCATCCAAGAGTTTACCGTTTGAAATGATTGAAAAAAAACCACCTTATGTAGGTGGCTTTGGTTTTGTCTATTAAATTAATTTGCCTTGAAATTATAAAGTGGTTTAATCACTTTGATTACTTCTATTGAGTCCTTTGTATTTTCGATGATTTCGTTCATTTCCTTATAAGCCATTGGACTTTCATCAAGTGTACTTTCTAAAACTGATGTACTCCAAACATCTTTCATTGTTTCTTTAAAATCATCAAGAGAAAGTGTGGCTTTAGCTTTTGTACGACTCAGAATTCGACCAGCACCATGAGGAGCAGAATAATTCCAATCTGGGTTACCTTTTCCAATTGCTATTAAACTCCCATCTCGCATATTAATCGGGATTAATACTTTTTCACCTTTTTGAGCAGAAATTGCCCCTTTACGAAGAATCATATTTTCAATATCAATATAATTATGCACGGTCGTAAATTGTTCCACAACAGTTAAATCCATATTCTGCACAATCTCATCCATCATTGCCTTACGGTTCCATAAAGCATAATCTTGGGCAATGGCCATATCGTGCATATAGCGATCAAACCATTCTCCTTCTAAATAAGCTAAATCCTTTGGAATATATGACGACGTAATATTTTTTAATGCAGTTTCAATTTCTTTTTCACGACCTTCATTCCTTAATTGTTGAACGATCTTTGAACGATTTTCTGACTGACTTTTTAATAACTCATACGCTTTTTTCTGATAAAATTCCGCTACAACCTTGCCTAAGTTTCGGCTTCCAGAATGAATAACGAAATAAATATTTCCATCTTCATCCGCGTTACATTCAATAAAATGATTTCCACCACCAAGTGACCCAAGGCTTAGCTTTGTTCTAGTTTCATTTAACTCTTTAAAACAATAAAGCTTAGAAAAATCGATATTTTTCACAAAAGCATGCTTATTATTACGAATTGAAAACCCGGATGGAACATGTTTACGGATGACCTGGTCTAGCTTTTGAAAATCAATTTCTTTTTGAGAGATTCTTATTGTTTCCATTCCGCAACCTATATCGTACTTTAACCTCTAATTTCTTAGGGAGTGGACTATACCTTCACTACAATCATCGGAGTATGCAGCTCCTAATGTAGGCTCGCCGTGTTAATTATCCCCTCTTACATTAAAATCTGGAATAATTCTGCACAATCGTCTACAAACAATGTGCAAGTCTCTGAACCATTTGACTATGTCACCATAGCCTCTGGCTGCTGATTGCCCTCGACTATATTTTACGTTAGGGTTTCCAGCAATTGAGCGAGTTTTTTAACGTTGGAGCCGTTCTAGTTAACCCCAACGAGATTGGGAACAATTTTATCTTGAATCGTCATCGTAGTCCCAATCGTACATCCCTTACCAGCATGAGTATCAGGCATAATTCTAATTTTCGAATTTTTCACGAACTCTTGATTACATAGTTCAATAATTTGCCCAATGGCACCTTGCTCAACATTATCTGTAAATATTTTAGCTTCATTAAATGTACCGTTAACTTTAAGCATTATGTTCTCCTTCAAGTTAGTATTTTTATAGCCTAACTTTTTTAACTATTGCAATGAATTTAAAAGTTGTTCTGTATTAGTATATACCTAGAGAGTTTTAACTTATTTTAAAATTAACTTAACTTTTCCAAATTCAACGAATAAGAAAAAAATTCTTTATCAACTTGATAACCATTTTTTTCGTACAATGCTTGTGCCGATTTATTATCAATCGCTGTTTGTAAATCCAATGCCTTTGCTTTTGTATTGATTGCAAATCCTTTAGCGGCATCTAACAACATTTGTGCTACTCCCTTTTTCCTTGCTGCTTCAGTCACAAATAAGTCATTTAATATCCACAATTTTTTCATTGATACTGAAGAAAAAGTAGGATATAACTGAGTAAACCCTAAAGATTCCTCTCCTTCTTTAACAATAAAAATAACCGAATCTTTATTATTAATTCTTTCTGTAATAAAATTAATCGCTTCATTTACATTACTTTCTTGTTTATAAAACTGTCTATACTGATCAAATAGCTTTGCAACTTCTACAATATGCTCTGATTTCGCTTGAACTACTTCCAATTTTGTCACCTCTACTATCTTTAAACTTATTTAGTATTTAGTTCTTTCCATTTCAAAAAAATCCTTTAATGATCACAAAAGCTACATTTCATCTTTTATTACTTTTTATAGAAAAGGTAATAATAAATTCCAAATGAAATATTAATTTTCCAAAATTTAGGTTTTCATATGAATTAACTTATAATAATATTGAAGATGAAAAACTAATTTGATTTATTTCACTATGTGAAGAATTTAACATTCTATTTACTTGGGGTGATTTGAAAATGAATAAAAAAGCGCTCATTATTATTGATTATATGAATGACTTTGTAGCAGATGCTGGTTCATTAACTTGTGGTAAACCAGCTCAAGAAATTGAACAAAGTATTCTTCAATTAACCAAAACTTTCATTGAAGATCAAGATTATGTTGTATTTGCTGTAGATGTCCATGATGAGAATGATCCGTTTCATCCTGAAACAAAATTATTTCCACCTCATAATATTAGACATACTAAAGGAAGAGATTTATATGGTGGCTTAATGGATTTATACAATTCATCAAAAGGTAAAGCAACTATTCAATGGATTGATAAGACTCGTTATTCAGCATTTGCAGGAACTGACCTTGAGATAAAACTAAATGAAAGAGGAATTAATGAACTTCATTTAATTGGGGTTTGTACTGATATTTGTGTATTACATACAGCAGTCGATGCTTATAATAAGGGTTATAAAATAGTCGTTCACGAGCAGGCAGTTGCAAGCTTTAATGCAGCTGGTCATGAATGGGCATTAAGTCATTTTAAAAATACTTTAGGGGCGGAAATAAGATGAATTACAACTTTCACGATGATAGCCTTGCACTTCATACAGACCTTTATCAAATTAATATGGCAGAAACATATTGGGGAGACAATATTCACAATAAAAACGCTATTTTTGAACTATATTTTCGAAAACTCCCATTCGGGAATGGATATGCGATATTTGCAGGTTTAGAAAAAATAATTAGTTATCTGCAAAACTTCAAATTTAGCAGTACAGATCTTGAATATTTAAAAGAAGAACTTGGATATGAAGATGAATTTATTCAATATTTGTCTGGTGTAAAATTCACAGGTTCCATTAGATCAATTCAAGAAGGAGAATTAGTATTTGGAAATGAACCACTTTTAAGAATTGAGGCCCCGTTATTAGAGGCTCAATTAATTGAAACTGCCTTATTAAATATCGTTAATTACCAAACTTTAATTGCTACAAAAGCGTCACGTATTAAACATATTGTCGGTAATGACACTCTTATGGAGTTTGGTACTAGACGTGCTCAAGAATTTGATGCAGCAATTTGGGGAGCAAGAGCTGCCTTTATTGGTGGATTTCATGCGACTAGTAATGTTCGTGCTGGTAAATTATTTAATATTCCTGTTTCAGGTACACATGCACATGCGCTCGTGCAAGCTTATCGAGATGAATACATAGCTTTCAAAAAATATGCAGATCGTCATTACAACTGTACATTTTTAGTAGATACATACGATACCCTTAAAAGTGGAGTCCCTAATGCGATTAAGGTTGCTAAAGAGCTAGGTGATAAAATTAACTTTGCAGCAATCCGGTTAGATAGTGGTGATTTAGCTTATTTATCAAAAGAAGCTAGAAAAATGCTCGATGAAGCTGGCTTCGTAAATACGAAAATTGTTGCTTCGAATGATTTAGATGAATATACAATCTTAAATTTAAAGTCACAAGGTGCTAAAATTGATTCTTGGGGTATCGGTACAAAGCTTATTACAGCATATGATCAACCGGCTCTTGGAGCAGTTTATAAATTAGTAAGTATTGAAGATGAAAACGGTAAGATGATTGATACTATAAAAATTTCTCAAAATCCTGAAAAAGTAACAACGCCAGGGCTAAAGAAATTGTATCGAATTATTAATACGGTTAACCATCACGCTGAGGCTGATTATATTGCCCTTGAAGATGAAGATCCACAGTCAGAGGAAAAAATAAAGTTATTCCATCCAGTTCATCCATACATTAGTAAGTTTGTTACTAATTTTGAGGCTAGAGAGCTTCATCACCAAATTTTTACAAAAGGCGAATTAGTTTATAAAATGCCTGCGATTAAAGACATTCAAGATTTTGCTGAAAACAATTTAAGTGTACTTTGGGAAGAATACAAGCGTGCATTAAACCCAGAAGAATATCCAGTAGACTTAAGTCAAAAATGCTGGGATAACAAAATGGAAAAAATAGCTGAAGCTAGAAAGAAAACAGAGGAAATGAAAAATGGCTAAAATTGGGATTTACGGCAGTTCATTTGATCCAATCACAAACGTTCATTTATGGACTGCTAGTACAATTGCTCATCGTTGTCAATTGGACAAAGTAATATTTTTACCTTGCTCTTCAAAAAGAAGGGATAAACAATTACATAATACTGATGAACATCGTTGGAATATGTTAAATTTGGCAATTCAAAATAACACTAAATTTATTGCAGACGATTATGAAATGAGCAAAGAGGCTTGGGAAGTCTTTACTTACTATACAATGAATCATTTTAAAGCAAAGTATAGTGAAGATGAAGTTTATTTCATAATGGGAGCTGACCTTCTAGAAGATATTGCAGAAGGAAAATGGAAATACGGGGATCAATTAGTTTCTGAAAATAAATTCATTGTTATGGCGCGTGATGGAATTGATATGTTAAAGACCATCTCTCGTTCTCCCCTATTAAGAAATAATGATAATGGCTCTAGATTTCATTTAATTGATAAAGGATTAGCAATGGAAATTAGTTCAACTTATATCCGAGAAGAGTTTGCTAAAGGCGGCGAGCCAAGATATTTATTGCCTGAGGAATGCTACGCTTATATTAAAAAATACAATCTGTATCAAAAGGAGAATGAAGATTGAACAATTTACAAAAAGAAATCGTTGAAGAAATGAAAGTGAAGCCTGTTATCGACCCTAAAGAGGAAATAAGAATTAGTGTTGATTTCTTAAAAAGTTATTTAAAGAAACATCCATTTTTAAATGGTTTTGTTTTAGGTATTTCGGGCGGCCAAGATTCTACTTTAACCGGTAAACTTGCACAAATAGCAGTTGATGAATTAAATAGTGAGCAAACGGAAAAAGAGTATTTATTTATCGCAATTCGCTTACCTTATGGTGTACAAATGGACGAAGAAGATTGCCAAGAGGCATTAAAATTTATCCAACCAACTAAGACTTTCACAGTAAATATTAAAGCTGCTGTAGATGCTAGTGTTAGCACATTAAAGGATATTGGCATAGAACTTACTGATTTCGCAAAAGGGAATGAAAAAGCTAGAGAACGAATGAAAGCTCAATATAGTGTCGCAGCAATGAATGGTTGTGTCGTATTAGGAACAGATCATTCTGCTGAGGCTATTACTGGATTTTACACTAAATTTGGAGATGGTGGCGCTGACCTAACTCCACTTTTCCGTCTAAATAAACGTCAAGGCAAAATGCTATTAAAAGAATTAAACTGCCCAGCTAAGTTATATGAAAAAGTTCCAACTGCTGACCTTGAGGAAGATCGCCCACAATTAGCAGATGAAGTCGCTCTAGGTGTTACATATGATGATATCGATGATTATTTAGAAGGTAAAGAAATTAATAGTGACTCACAAGCAAAGATCGAATCATGGTTTAATAAATCCAGACATAAGAGACAAATGCCTTATACTGTATTTGATAAATTCTAAAATGAAGTCGCCAATTTTGGCGGCTTTTTTTCGTTTAGAGCTTATTAATTGGATATGAAAGTAAAAATTGGACAACGTAATAATACAGTCATCAAGAAAGGAATGTTCATCATTATGTGGATTTTATTTTTTATTCTTTTAATCTTATGGGTATTAGGCTATTTTACTTTCCATATCGCAGGTGGATTAATTCATATTGTTTTAATTATTGCAATCATTGTATTTATCGTTAATCTATTTAGACGTAAAAAATAGCAGGATCAATACACATCGAGAGCTTGAATTTTCAAGCTCTTTTTGTTTTTTATTTCTCTGTTTAGCTCTTCTATCTTCCTCTATTGTTGAATAAGATTCTATGAATGTCATAAATAGAGGAGCGAAAATATGACAGTAAGTATGGAGCCTCCTATTTCTATGGAACAAATGCTTCAAACTATTCGTACAGGACTACCAAAAACATTGGAACCTAAACATATAATCATTGTTGGTGCAGGTATTTCTGGCTTAGTGGCTGCTTCTCTTTTAAAAGCAGCAGGGCATGAAGTAACGATTCTCGAAGGAAATAATCGCATTGGTGGACGAATTTATACAAATCGTTCTTTTTATGCAAACCAGTATATGGAAAATGGTGCAATGCGAATACCTTCAATTCATTTACTTGTTCTAGAATATATTAAGAAATTTAATCTTACTCTTGAAGAATTCATTAATAGCACTCCAGAAGATATTATTTATGTTAATAACGTAAGAACTATTCAAAAGCTTTATGAAGAAAATCCAGACATTCTAAACTTCCCCACATCACCATCTGAAAAAGGTAAAACAGCAGAATATTTGGCCGAGTATGCTATGCAGCCTGTAACTGATTTCATAAAAAAGAATCCAAAAAAGAATTGGGAAATCGTGATTAAATTGCTTGATCGTTACTCTATGGAATATTATTTAAAATACAATCCATATGGCAGAACATTATCAGTTGGAGCAATTGATATGATTAAGGTTATGCTAGGTATGGAAGGTTTTCCAGAGCTTTCATTCACTGCATTACTTCGAGAAGTAATGATTTTATTTACTCCCGGGCTTAAGTTTTATGAAATTAAAGGTGGAAATGACCATTTGCCATATTCCTTCCTTCCAGAATTACAAGACAATCTTTATTACAATCAAAAAATGAAAAAAATTGAACAACATGACTCATATGTAACAATCCATACTGAAGATACACAAACCTCACAACAATATACTGTCACTGGTGACTTAGCCATCATTACAATCCCATTTTCATTACTAAATTTCGTTGAGGTAATTCCACGTGATTTATTTTCTTACAACAAATATAAAGCAATCCGACAATTACACTATGTGCCCTCCACTAAAATCGGATTGCAATTTAGAACGAGATTTTGGGAGAAAGAAGGTAATATTGGCGGAAAAATGATTTCTGATTTACCTGTTCGTTATTCCTATTTCCCAAGTCAATCCGTTGGCTCAGAAGGCCCAGGTGTCATATTAGCAAGCTATACATGGGAAGACAACGCAGCAATTTGGGATAGCTTAACAGAAAAAGAACAAATAGAAAATGCGTTAGAAGATTTATCCAAAATTTATGGGAAAGAAATATACAGCGAGTATGTTACAGGTAATACATTTAGTTGGGCAGAAAATCCATTTTCAGGTGGTGCTTTTGCCATTTTCAAACCTGACCAGCAAACTGAAATTTCCCCTTATATATCAACACCAGAAGGAAGAATTCACATCGCTGGTGATCACACTTCTACTGCTCCAGGTTGGATTCAAGGTGCGATCGAATCCGGGATAAGAGTAGCCTATGAGGTAAACGATTTGCCTAAATCGGAAGCAAATGAGAACTTTGAAATGCATGAACAAGGATGAGGCAATTGTATAAGGAACGCGGCGAACACTAAGTGAACATTATTAATTGAATTGTTTGTGCATAAACCAGGGATATTTGTTCATAAAGAGCTGATTTTCGTGCATATACGCTAGTTTTTCGCGCGTAAACCAGAGATTTCTATGTGTAATAGATGAAACTCAATTATTTGAACCCACATACGTAGATTACAAATGAAAAACCCACAAGGATCTTGTGGGTTTTCTTCATAGTTTTATCCAATTTTCAAATAACCAACTGAAGGAACAAATGAATAACCTTGATTTATTACCATATCAGTTATTTCCGTTGTTTCTATATCTTTGACTTGATGAAATAATTTATATTTTATGTATTTTACTTTCTTTCCTCTTAACGTATTATTTAAATAAACTAATTCAATTGCTAAAAAAGGTATTCTGTACTTTAAATTATTCGTTATTCTGTTTGTCATTAGTTCATTAAACTCAATATCAGCATGATCAATAGAATTATTTCTCATATCATCTACTACTTTATTTTGTTTATCAGTGAACTCATTAATAATATATTCGATTTCCACTTTTGATAGGGAACGAGTTTCTTTTAATGGCAGTGTAACCTGATTTGTTTTTTCTTTACTAAATAATCGTTTAAAAAATTTAATCATAGTCCCGTCCTCTTCAATATTTTCTTATTTATATTTTGACACTGTTAAACAAAATTGTAAAAATAAATTTTTAGGCACTAATATTATTCTACTATTAAATCAAATTATTCTACTATTAAATCAAAAATCCTTTGTATAAACGCTACTCTTTAAAAATTTTTTTGTTCTTAAATTAAGAAATTCAATTCAAATAGCAAAATAAAAGGAAAGATTCTAATCAGTAATAAAAAACACCTAAAAGTAGGTGCTTTTTTAGTCACTTTCACATGCATAATGATCATGATCTCGATCCATTTTTTCTTGATAAGCTTTGTTTCCTTTTGGCACACCATTTGGATAAACTTTTCTTAAGTCTGCACAATTCTTAAATGTTTTGCCCTTAGATGCATTATTCGTATTTGAGTAATATAAATCTTTTCATGATGTTCCCCCAACTACTCTTGTTACTATCCATTATTTTAACAATAAAATCCAATTATATATCGAATAATAGAGGGATTTTTCAACTTTACCGGATAAACACATCACATATTAGGAATATAAAGATCTCCATAAATAAAAAGTTACGTATGCTTCCCAACCTTCCCAGCTTGTCGACAATTTCTTGATTTCTTCTACTGAAGGCTTTTTCTCTAAAGATAGTAGATTTTTTAAAGCATTATGTATTCCTACATCAGCAATTGGAAAAGCAGATTTTTCTTTTAAACATTTCATTAAAACATAATCTGCTGTCCAATTACCAACGCCTCGAATTTCTACTAGTTTACTTAGCTTCTTCTCATAAGAGCCTAATTCTTGCAAATATTCTTTTGAAATGAGACCGTCTGCCATAAGTTTTGCAATCCCAATAACATACTCTGCTTTTCGAGTAGTGAATTTTAGGCTAGTTAAATCTGAAACTTCTAGTTCGGCTATTACATTCGGAGTTGGAAATAGCCAAAAAATTTCATCCTGCCATTTAAAACTCTCTCCATATGTTTCAACAAAGCTTCGTTTTAAAGAAAATGCGAATGTAAGATTGATTTGCTGCCCCATAATTGCCCATGTAAATGCTTCAAATAAATCTGGAATTCCTATTACTCTAAGTCCGAAATGCTGATTAATTAGTTGCTGTAGCAATTGATCATTTTTACTTAATTGATAGAAATCTGTAAGATTTCGATCTAAATCAAATAAATCCCAAACAAATGCTGCTGCAGCTACTCTTATTTCGTCACGCAAAATTTGGTCAGGAAACTCAATCAAAACTCGATTTTGGTCACTGCTGACTTTGAGTAAAATTAATTCATTTTCTACTTTAATAAGCTTAAAAAAATACTCCCCTCTAACTTGATGGAGTACTTCATTATTCGACCTTGCTAAAAACACTAAGCATTCTTTAAAGGAGAAATCTTTTGGTGTTAAAATGGATATCGAATTCTTACTTTCATCTAGTACAAGTGATTCTCTGAATTCTTTATTCAAGTTAATTACCTCTTTTCAAATTCTGGGATAAAAATAGATTCCAGCTCATAAATTAACAGTCTCTTTATCTTGCTTTAAGACTTTTTCTTTCTGTGATAAATAGCTATGTAAGATCATACCTACCATTATAATAAGCATACCAATCCAAGAAATTATCGTTGGAAGTGCTGAAGATAAGAAGAAAATCTCACCAATTACTGTAAACAATACTTCCATTGATTGGGTCGCTTCTACCGCGCCTAATTTTTGCATATTTCCTCTGACCAAGTCAGTTGCTTGAAAAAATAATACAGTTGCAATCACTCCTGATGAGATCGCTACAATTAATGATTGTGAAATTTGGCTTTGACTCGGCAGCCCTACCGTATAAAACCCATAGATTGAAAGAATAAGCCAAAATGGTAAACTTGCTAAAGTCATACCTAAAACACGTTGATATACATCCAGCTTTCCATCACATATTTCCATCATTTTCCGATTACCAAGTGGATAGGAAAAGGAAGCAATAATGACTGGTAAAATGCCAATTAATACTGTTGAAACAGCTATTTTTGTAGCTAACTCCATCTGCATTAATAAAATACCAAATATAATTAATAATGACATCCCTAGCCCTTTAAATGGAATTTGGCCACGTTTCTTTTGTAAACCATTAGGTGTTCGCACTGAAATAAAAAATAAAGGCGCTAACAATGAACCAGATAAAATCGTGATTTGCCATGAACTAGCTATTAGCCAACCTGGAGAATAAACCGCTGCAAAACAGATTGGTGCATAAAACAAACCAAATCCAATTGTTGACCATAAAATCCAACCTTTTAAATTCCTTTTCATTTCTTTCAATAAAACAGTAAGATTTCTTCTAGAAATTACGATCATCATTAAAAAAGGAACCATAAAAAAGTACCTTAATGACGCGCTCCAAATCCAACTTCCACCGGATAATTCCATTGAGTGGTTTAAAATAAATGTTATTGAAAAGAAAAATGCTGCTAATATTCCCAATAAAATTGGGCGCATTTAAACCACCACCTCTTAGCTCATTCAACTATTTAACAATAAAATGATTTTCCGTTGAAAAATCCTTTAATTTTGTTCGCAAAAATTCCGGATATAATTCAATTTCTTCAAGATTCTCAATCGGTACCCATTTAAATATTAGTCTATCACCTTCACGACCATAAAACGATTTATTCATCATATGAATAATCTTCTGTTCACTTTTAACTTTATAGTAAAGACCAACTTCATGAATATCTTTGCCATTATAATGAAAGAAGTTTTCTACAGTCCACATCATTTTTTCGATGTCAACTTCTATGCCGAGTTCTTCAATAAACTCTCTTTTTAAGCTTATATGTGATTCTTCATTTAATTTAATTCTACCTCCAGGTAAGGACCAAATTGATTCACTTGCTAGCCTATGAATTAGTACATGCCCGTTTTTAATCCAAATACCTGCTACCCTTAAATTAAATACATTGTTTTCTGATTTAAATACAACATCCATTATGAATACCTGCCATTTATTTTATTCTTCTTTCAGTATTTACATTGTGGGCTTTTCGAATAGATGAACTCCTCCAACCCACCAATCGATTCCATTTAAATGAATTCGATTTGCTTTTCCATTTAGTACATCTAATCCCCAACTTGTTAAATCAATCTTTGCTTTTGGGTTATGTTGTTTATAACTTGGTAATTCACTATTACTGCTTATTAGCGGATAATCACCCTTCATTAATTCATTTAAAATTGCGGCAAAATATAAATCACTTAATCCATCATTTGTTCTTTGTCTGACGAGTTTATTAAATAGTACTGCAAAGGTGTTAATTCCTTCATTAATCATTGATAAAGCTAAATATTCTACTTCATTTAATCCATTCTGTGAAGATGGAAAATAAGTTTTATGACTTAATAAGGCTTGCTTTAAAAATGGGAGTGAATGACATTCTTGAATAAACTTATCAAGTTCCTCCAAACTTTCTGATCGATAAGCTTTCCATCCTGCACATGCCTCTTCAATTTGTTCTGTTGTCATTTCTTGTTTAGTTGGAAGTAATTCAATTAATTGTTCAGAAGATAGCTGACCTAATCCATGAAAAGGATCAAAACCTTCATATTCATTGATACTAACCATTGAAATTTTTTGAAATCCAAGTGATGATAATTCTGTTAATAAATATAGAATCGTCACTTGATCGTAGCGATCATGTTCGAACCATAAAACTACTTCCTCAGTCCGTGATAGTTCATTTAATAATCGATATTGTTTTTGACAATTTTCAATAAAAAAATCGGCAGGAATTTGTAGCTTTTGTTCAAAAAATTCTGCTCTTTTTCGATATGTTTCTTCCAAAGACCACTCATTACTCAGTGGCCCAAAATCATACATTTCTCTCCAGACAATTATATTACCATTTAAAGATTGTATTTTCCCACCAACCACGTCACCATTTACAATATGATTCATCTATTCATCTACTCTCCTATTATTTTTAATTAAAAAGAAAATACATTACTCCTAAATATTGTTGTAATGTACTTTAGCAAAATCAAAAGATTATTCAATTAAAATCTTAATTCTTCTTATAGATAGTAGAATCCTTTAACATTGATCACTATTTTTAAGTTAAAATCAAAAACCACCTATTTATAGGTGGCTAAACATTTTTTTCTGAAAGATAAACAGTCTAAAATTAATCTCTTTTTTGTTTTTTTCTACTTGAAGACATCTCCACACCTGTTTCAGATGTAGTAGTCCCTTGGCCTTGTACATTTGGTGACCCTAAGCCAGCTCTAGATGGATCTTTTTTAGTTTTTCCCATTTCAATCACCTCCATCTTTACTTTTTCTAAACGTTAACTTCTTTATTCAAAGAATAATTTTCCTATTAATTGCAAATCTTATATTTCTGAGGAGGTGTTTTTTATGGCTAGAATCGGAGTAGAACAATCTTTAACAAATGTCCAAGAAGCATTACGTTCAGCAGGGCATGATGTAGTTGAATTAAAACAAGAATCAGATGCAAATGGTTGTGATTGCTGTGTAGTAACAGGACTTGATTCAAACGTTATGGGAATGCAAGATACTGCTACACAAGGATCAGTAATTGAGGCAAGTGGCTTAACGGCTGACCAAATTTGCCAACAAGTTGAAAGCAAATTACAATAACAAACTACAAACCAGGGTATAAATTGTAAAGAAAACTCGCCGATTGGCGAGCCATCAGGTGAAGACAGAGGCGTAGTTGCACTTATACTTATCTCAAGATTGGCCTCTACGTCGATTTTTCTCCACCGATGCCAATTTATACTTTCTTAATGTGCAAAAAAGGGTAAGCAAAATTTAATGAAAATTTGCTTACCCTTTTTTCGAGTTATAAATTTAATCCACCGTACAACAAAGCTCCCATTACAATAAATGCTGGATGTAGTTTTACTTTCTCCATTAATATGTAGCTAATTACTCCTAAAAATAGAAATTGCCCGATACCGATTTGAGAATATGAATCATGAAATGAATTATATGCCATGACACCAAGTAATACAGCGATAGTCGGTTTGACGTATAGTGTCATTCGCTTAACTTGGATCGAATGACGATATTTATACAAAATTCCCATTAAAGTCAACATGAGGATCAGAGAGGGCGCTACTGTAGCGAATACTGCTAAAAACGAACCTAATATTCCTCCCTCATGAAATCCGATATATCCCGCCATTTTCGTAGCAATCGGACCTGGTAGAGAATTCCCCATAGCAAGAGCCTCATTAAATTCTTGATGCGTTAGCCATCCTCTTGCGATCACTTCTTTTTGAATAAGAGGAATCGTCGCTGGACCCCCGCCATACCCTAAAATATTAGCAACAAAAAACGACCAGAAAATGTTCCAATATACCATTATGCAGACAGTCCTTTTGATTTTTTACTTTCAACTGAATTGGTTGGCTTAACTAATGCAAATATCAAGAGACCACCAATAATAAATCCTGGATGTATATGAAAATATTGCATTAAAACAACGCCTACCAAAATGTGACCGATTGTAAATGGCCATTTTAGCCCCTTAACCGAACCTTGTACAAATTGCCAAGTTAATACACCAAGCATTACTCCAACTACTGGAACGATGGCTTTAGTCATCCCTTGCACCCATTTTAAATCTTTAAATGTAACGAGTGTTGTTAATAGAATAACCATTAAGATAATCGTCGGTAGGATCGTCGCGATAATTGCATTGATCATCCCCAGCGAGCCACCAACTTTGAATCCGATGTATCCTGCCATTTTTGTATTGATTGGTCCTGGTAACGTATTTCCAATTGCTAGAACATCACCGAATTCTTCATCGTTCATCCATTTAAAACGATCAACCACTTCTTTATGTACTAAAGGAATGGTCGAAGGTCCACCTCCATATCCAAGCATACTGCTTCTAAAAAAGGCGATAAAGATGTTTAATTGTTTCATAAAATCAATCCCTTTAGTTTATCGTTCTTTTAATTTGCAATCAGACAAGAGCATGTTTTACATTTGCCACATGGCATCTTCTTAATTGGCTTAGGTTGATTAACCATGCTAACTAAAAGTGAAGTCTCCGTATTACAAAAAGAACATGTTTCACCAATTGAAGCTTTTTGAATTTGTGGCATTTCTACTAACTTTAAGGCTTCTTTCATATGTTTATCGCAAGCTAACAACATATAATTCACTCCCGCTCCTAAAATAGTTTATGGTGTAGTAGTCACTTTCTTTTTCGGATGATCTAATTTTCGTTTTTTCACTTCTTCTGTTACTTCTTTATCCCAGGAAATCGTTACATCTTCGTCATTGATGAAAGCTTGACAACCTAAACGATACCCTTTACTCAACCATTCTTCCCCAAGCTTTCGACGTTCTTGTACTTTTATATGATCAACAGTACCCTCTTCAATTTTACAGACGCAGGAGCCACAAACGCCTCCACCGCATCGATTTGGTAATTCTCCATCAAAACGAAGAGACATACGTAAAATATTGGAGTTTTCCGGTACTTCTAATACCTTTCCACTAGTAGCAAAATTCAGCTTCGGCATAATATAAATCCTCCCCTTTACCTCTTTGGTATACAATATACCATATTTATAATTTTCTGACAATATTAAAAATACATATTTTTAGCTATTTTTCTTAATTTATATTACTCTATTTGTTTTTGTATTCCGGTTTGATATAATATTTTGTATACCAAACACATCTGAATTTTCAAAAAATAGGGGTGATTACTTTGCTTAAAATAGGACTAATAGGTTATGGAGCGATTGGACAGGATATCATCAAATATATAAACGAAGGAAAAGCCGGAGACGTCATGCTAAAAGCAGTACTCGTGCGAAGGAAGGAACAATACGAATCGCAAATAAGCGACTTATTTTACGACAACGAAGAAGCTTTTTTCGCGTTAGGATTGGATGTTATTATTGAAGCTGCAGGTCATGAAGCTGTCTATAAGTATGGAAAAACTTCTTTATCTTCTGGTAGTGATTTTGTCATTGCCTCTGTGGGGGCACTAGCAGATGATACTCTGTTAGCTGAACTGGAAACCGCTGCAAAACATAATAACAGCAGGATCATCATTCCTTCTGCTGCAATTGCTGGATTGGATCGTGTGGCTGCTTCAATGCTACAGAGTGTTGACGAAGTGAAACTTGTAACTAAAAAACCACCAAGTGCTTGGAGAGGGACTATTGCAGAAGAAAAGATAGACTTGAACACTGTTAAAGAACCATTTTGCATTTACAGTGGTGTTGCAAGAGAATCTTCTAAGCTTTTTCCGGAGAGCACTAATGTTTCAGCTACATTAAGTCTTGCAGGAGTAGGATTTGATAAAACAAAAGTTGAAGTATACGTTGATCCAACTATAACCCGTAATACACATCAAATTTTCGTAAACGGCTATTTTGGAGAAATGGAAGTGAAGGTGCAAAATATTCCTTCTGCTACTAATCCAAAGACTGGTTATATTGTAGCAATGAGTATTTGTAATGCTTTAAAAAGTAGAACTTCCTCTATAGTGATTGGAGTATAATATTTTCCCTTTTACTGTATGTGTAATTAGTAACTAACTTTCTACGTTCATAACAAAAAGCCACTAATAGTATAGACATATAAAAAGTCTAACTATTAGTGGCTTTTATTTTAGAATAAATCAATTTGGACATAAAACCGAAAGGATCATAATCTTAATCAACTACATTTATGTCGTTTTCTCTTTTCTTTTTTCTATGTAGTTCATGTACGCACGTCTAGAATTTTCAATGTGAATTTTTGTTAAATACTCCGACATTTCTACTTCTTTATTTCGTACTGCTTTCATGATTTCAATATGTTCCCTTAATGATTCCTTACGTCTTCCAGGTGCTTCGTAACCCATATTGGCAGACATATGGATATAATCTGTTAAGCCAGATAAAATTTCAAATAGCTTAGGACTTTTTGCTGCTTTGTATAGTAAAAGATTCATTTCAATATGTTCGTTTTCAAAGTTTTCATCCGAGTGTTCTTCTATATATAGAAGCGCTTCGATTTTTTGATCGAATTCTTTTTGAATTTCGTCCGTCATTTTTTGCGCAGCCAACTTTGCTGCTAGCACTTCTAATGAAGATAAAATCGTAAACACTTCCATGATGTCTTCATCGGAAATATTCGAAACGATGACCCCTTTACGCGGAACCGTTTTCACAAACCCTTGTGATTCTAAACGGAATAAAGCTTCTCTAATAGGTGTACGGCTAATGTTCAGCTTTACAGCTAGTTCCCGTTCAATTAAGCGATCACCTGGCTTATAATGCCCTTCTAAAATCAATTCTTTTAAATATCTATATGCATGTTCTCGGATTGAAAGAAAATTCGTTTCCATTTCCATTCAAATCACCTGCCTCTCATTTCTTGCCTATTTTAAAATAGTGTAACACCATTTCTTCAAAAGTAAATTGATATTTCTATTATAATATCTTTTATTGGAGTAATCGAGCAGAAGGAAGAAATACCTACCTTAAAACCTTTTGCACAATTTTAGCCTTGCATAACATTTATAGTTCATTTATCACATTCTATTATTTGTCCCCTCTAACTCACTATGTAATCTGCCTTATATTTAACAGCTTATGTATCTTCAATTAAGAACTTTACTCCCATTTATTATATTATTAAAATGTTTGTATACCAAAAAAGGCGATGTAGGGACAACACCTAACCGCCTCTAAACTATTATTTTTTTATGTCTGCATCCGTAATGACTTCATAACCATCATTTGAAAGTAGCTCTTGTAAAGCTTGCAGAGCTGCAGTCCCTACAGCTGTATCCTGCGCTCCATTTCCGCCACTAATCCCCACACCGCCAATAACTTCTCCGTTAACTACGATTGGAAAACCTCCAACAAAAATAGCAAATTTTCCATTTAACATATGTTGTATGCCAAATGCCTCATTTCCTGGAAGAGCTGGTCCATTAGGCTCTGTATTAAACAAATGAGTCGAACGCTTGTGCCCTGCCGCAGTATATGCTTTAGCAATCGCAATTTCTGGACCAGTAATACGAGCACCATTCATACGTTCAAGCGCAATAACATACCCTCCATCATCTACAATTGCAATTGTTTCTGGTACGTTAATTTCTTCTGATTTTTTCTTTGCAGCCTCAATCATTACTTTTGCTTCTTCTAGTTCTATTTTCAATATTGTCTTCATTAAAAATGCCTCCTTAATAACCGATATAAACTGTTTTTATTTGTGTAAAGAATTCAAGTCCGACTCTGCCTGACTCACGGAACGTAGAAGTACTAGATCGTTTTACTCCACCAAATGGAGCGTTCATTAAATTACCTGTTGTTGTACGATTTACTTTGACAGTCCCCGCCTGAACATCTTTCGTAAATTGATGAGCCAGTTTCAAATTATTTGTAACAATCGATGCAGATAACCCATATTCAACATCATTAGCAATTGAAACGGCTTCTTCATAGCTTTCAACTTCAATCACAGCTACTACTGGTCCGAAAATCTCTTCTTTCGCAATGCGCATATCCGGCTTT
The DNA here is from genome assembly GCF_002556365.1 of Bacillus sp. AFS002410. Taxonomy (NCBI): domain Bacteria; kingdom Bacillati; phylum Bacillota; class Bacilli; order Caryophanales; family Bacillaceae; genus Bacillus; species Bacillus sp. AFS002410. The sequence continues at coordinate 168,126 of NZ_NUEU01000001.1, read as the reverse complement.
ACATTCGTGAATATTGCTGGTTCGATATAGTAGCCATTTTTGTAATTACCATACGAAAGTTGTTGACCACCGTATTCAAGTAACGCGCCCTCACCTTTTCCAATTTCAATATATTTCAGAACGTTTTTTAACTGCTTTTCATTTGCAAGCGGTCCAATAATGACACTTTCATCAAATCCGTCACCGATTCTTAAAGCGCTCGTTTTTTCTACTAATTTCTGAACAAATTGCTCTTTTACTTCTTTCATAACAATGACACGACTAGTACCCGTACATGCCTGACCAGTAAGATGAAAGCCTCCATTCACTGTCAGATTCACTGCTAAGTCTACATCTGCGTCATCCATTACAATTAGTGGGTTTTTTCCACCAAGTTCCATTTGTGTTCTTGTCGTAAAGGATGTGTTTTTATGAATATGCTCCCCAGCACTAGTAGATCCAGTAAAAGTAACTCCACGAATAGCAGAATGTTTAACTAAAATATCCCCGATATCAGACGAACTTCCTGTAACGAAATTGATTACCCCTTTTGGGATACCAGCATCGTGCAAGGCTTCAACAAGTCGAAAAGCAATTAAAGGTGTATCAGAGGATGGCTTGAATACAACCGTATTTCCAGTAATCAATGCAGGAGCAATTTTTCTAGATGGTATAGATAATGGGAAGTTCCAAGGCGTAATAACTGAAATGACTCCAAGCGGTTCACGTTCTGTTGTTACTCTCATATTTGGATCATCATTCGGGAATGTTTCTCCTGTAAAGCTTTGTCCTTCAATTGCATAATAACGAAGCGTCTCTGCTGAACGAAGTATCTCCTGTTTAGCTGCGCTTATGATTTTCCCTTCTTCGCGTGTTAACTCATCAGCTAGTTGATCGACTCTTTGTTCAAGAATTGCTGCCGCCTTATTTAAAATTGCAGCACGTTTAGAAGGAGGAGTTTGTGCCCATTCAGGAAATGCTTTGCTTGCTGCTTCAATCGCTTGGTTCACATCTTGCTCTGTTGATGCTTGAAATATGCCGACAATCTCTTCCTTATTTGCCGGGTTAACGCTTTGGAACGTTTTATTATTTGAAGACTCGATCCACTCTCCACATATGTAATTTTTAAAAGTTTCCAGTTTAGTAGTTAACAAATCTATCATCCTTTCTGAACAAGATGGCAGTTCCCTAGTCGGAAACTGCCATTTTAGTTTTCTACTTATTATGCTTGTACTAGAGCACCAAGATCTTTCTCAAGATATTCTCTCCATAAGCCGTCCATATACATGCGGCGCATTTTTGCACCAGTACGAACTACTTCTAAGCAACGTTGTTGTAGCTCAGGAGTATCAGCATGATCAAGTACGATTTTATATCCGCGCTCTCCATGAATTTCATCTGATACGATGTGTAAGTCGAAGAATTCAATCTCTTCATCTGTAAAGTTGTACTTCTCACGTAAAGCTGGAGTTTGCTTACGATAAATGTCAGGAACTTGAGACTCAAGTCCTACTACTAATGCTGCAGTTGCAACTACGAAGTTTTCACGCGCTGCTACAGCAAAGCACCAGCTTTGTAAGCCTAATGTTGTTGCAGCCATGTTATTAGGATCTAATACTCGCTCACGAGTTGTTCCACAAGCTTCAGCAAATCGGATTAATAAGTCTGTATGACGATCGCCAGCGATCTCTTCTTCATACATATTTTGTAAAGTGAAATCTTTAGCGTCTTCAAATTTTGGTAAGTTTGGAGTGTTATGGTAGATATAAGCTAAGTAATCTGCAAAAGGTCCAACATAATGGTAATGGTTTTCAGCCCAGCGAGCGAAGTGGCTACGCTCTAATTTTCCTTCAGCCCATGCTACAGTAAAAGGTGCCTTTTGGCTATGGTTCCCTTTAATCGCTTCCTCTAACTCCTTACGAAACTCATCTTTTGATAATAATCTAGTCATTCCAAACTCCTCCTTCAATATGTTTATGTAGTTTAATAGATTAGGTAAAAAATCGAAGTATACCAAACCACTAAATATACCGATAAAAACTACTAAATTCGAGTATTTATTTGTATTTTGTATTTGGTATACCAACTAACCTTATAGTAACCCATTCATTTTTGTTTGTAAATACATTTTTACTAAATTTTCTAATTTTTCTAAAATTTAAAGAGATGCTCTACCATATAACCAGAGCGACAATGGTAGAGACTATTAATCCTGCAGTAACAGGAAGTAGGTTTTTCCTAGCTAACTCTAAAACGTTTACGCCACAAAAACTGGCAACCGCTACCAATGAAGACCATGCAATTAATGTACCGCCACCTGTCCAAACAGATCCCATTTGTCCGATCGCACCTAACGTGCCTGCATCCATTCCTACACCTGGAGCCAATGCACCTGATAAAGCTCCAACTAATGGTAATCCAGAAAATCCTGATCCTTCTAACCCTGTAATAGCTCCAGTAATTAATAGACCAAATGATGTTAATACCGAATTATGTGGAATAATTGATTGGCCAGCTTGCACTAAATCAACTAAGAAAGCCGGCTTTGCCACATTTTCTCCTAAAGAAAAAATAGTGCCACTAAAGTCGGAACTTCCTAAAAAGAAGAACGCTGCAATCGGAATAACTGGTCCCATTGCACGAAACGCAAATACGAATCCTTCTGTAATATGCTCACTAATTTTATCAAGAGCTTGTAAACGACGGAAGGCTACACATGTTACGACTAATAGCATTGTCGCAACACCACCTATAAATGCTGCACCGTCTCCTCCTTCAAAACCACCCATTTTACTATTACCAAGCTTCGTTGAAAACATGAATATAATAACTGCTAGTAGTGAAAGTGGGACTATAACAGCAAAGATTTTCCCCCATTTTTCACGCTCTCTAGTATCTACAGTGCTTTCTGTTGCAGCAGCAATTTCATTTGCAGAAGAATTTTTGTCTATAAGTGACTGTAAATGTTGTAATGAAGCTTCACCTTTCATTTTACCGATAGATTTTCGTTCAGTTAAATACGTAATCGCAATCGCAACTCCCCCTGTAATAAGAGAAAGAACTAACACTTTACCTGATACAGCTGATGTTGGAATACCAGCAGATTTAGCAGTAAGCATTGGTGCGATCTGCATTATATAGTCTGAAGAAAGTGCCATACCTTGTCCTGCAATCGAGACTACCATAGCACAAGCAATTGGCGATAAACCAGCACGAATAGCCGCAGGTACTAATAAGGTACAAATAAGCGGTACGGCTGGAGTAGGCCAGAAGAATAAGGAAATAACGTATGTTACAACTAGTAAAACAGCAAAAGCGATATGACCGTTTTTCATCACCTTCTGCATCGGAGCAATCATTCTTTCATCTGCACCAGTATCTTTTAAGGAATGTAATAAAGCCACCATAAAAGTGATGATTAAAAAGATGGTAAAAAGTTCTTTCGCTGCAACAAGGTTTGCATTGAACAACGCTTGAAATCCACCAACAACTGATCCCTTATAAGCGATGGAAACAAGAAAGGTCCCAATGATGGTAGGAAGTACAACCCCTTTTCGAAACAACATTGTCACAATTACAACAAGTGTCATGATACCATAAAGCCAGTGAGCAACAGTTAAATCCATAAACTCCACCCTCTCATTTATAGGTACTTACAACTTACATTCTTCTTCTAGATGTAATAGCTTTTGAAGTTCGAGTGAAAGATTTTCAAGTGCTTCTTCTACGATTTTTTCCCCTATTTCGTAACTTGCTTTCGTTGCATCCCCAATGCAACCATTAGTCGTCATTTCTTCATATCGATAAAATCCTTGAATTGCTTTACCAGGTCGTAGCTGTTTCCACCTACCCTCGCTAGTAATACTTCCTTTTGTAATTTTATTAGGTCTAATTAAATGAGGAGCCAAGTAAAGTGCCTCAGACACTTCTCGTTCACAGCTGTGCCCGAATAACGGCGAGTGAATAGATTCTGAGATTGAAAGTTTGGCAGATGCAGTCGTTTTAGCATAATAAATCTCTGCATCTAGCTCATCCGACAACATAGTGCAGGCAACATTTAATGTTGACTGATTGCCACCGTGTGAGTTTAATAATAAAAATTTTTCAATTCCATGATGTTTAAGAGATATGATCATATCTTTTAAAATTGCTATAAGCGTAGTCGGTTGTAAAGATATAGTTCCTGGAAAATTCAAATGATGATGTGAAACTCCCATATTAACAGTCGGTGTTACGATTACATGAGGATGCATTTTTTCTGCTAGTTTATTAGCCATTTTCTCTGCAAGTACAGCATCACAGCTTTCAACCATGTGCGGGCCATGCTGTTCGTGTGCACCAACTGGAATAATTGCAAGTTTTACAGTATGTAACGCATCCTTTACTTCTTCCCAAGTCATCTCAGTTAACAAGAATGCTTTCATATTTTCACCTCCTTTCACGGTAAGTGTATCCGCTTACAAATATTTCTACTTTAGTTCATGTGAATTTAATTTCAGATTAGCGAGGTATATTGTATACCTAAATGATGCAAAAAAAATTATTGGGCATTAACTGGTTTTGCAACTTTCGGTATTGGGGCAATTATATGTTCCTGTGAAATGACAATATCGTCTTTGATCGTTAGCTGACAGCATAAACGCATGCCTTCTTCTACTTTTTCTCCTAACATTTTCTGCTCTTTCCAGTTTGGCGGATCAAGCTTCTCTGCTCCTTCTAACACTCTACAAGCGCATTTTGTACATTTGCCCATCCCGCACCCATATTTTAGCTTCGGGAATTGACGGATGCCTGCCAACACTACTAGATTCGCGTTATCACGCACTTCTTGCTCAATGATTTCTCCTTCAACATGCAAGCGTACTTTTGGCATTTGTATCCCTCCAATTTAATTTTCTTAAAATTTCAAAAATTTACTCTGATTATAATTCGAATTTTTTATAATGTAAACACTATTATTCATTTGGAAATCTTTAACATTAAAAACTTATCTAATCAAACTTTATTTTTTCTTCAATGCATTTTTTGTTTTTATTAAAAATTCTGAAAATTATATTGCTTAATATTTTTTTATGTATTACACTATGAATAGAAATTTGGTATACAAAATACCTAATGCTCAATACTACATAATTAGATGAGGAGTGTGCAAAGATGGGTAAGTATATTGTATTAACGAATAAAGACACGTTTCAAACGATTGTAGATAACGAGGGATTAAAGGCAATCGAAACATACCACTTCTACTTTTTTGAAGAACTAAAAGCGAAATACACCATTGCTGAAGTATTAGACGACAATATTAAAATCAAACTTTACGAAAAGTATGAAGGAAAAGAATATGTGAATGATATTCGCGTAAAGTTCTTTGAGACGTTTGATACAATCGAAGCGGCACATGAAGAGTTATACGAAATTGTTAAAGCCCAAGGTAACAGTGAAGACTCTCAGCATTCAAAATTAGTTAAATCGGACGTATTATCTGTATAGATTACTTAGAAATAGCACTGCTACAGTGCTATTTTTAATTTAAAAAATATATTTGAACTGCACTTACTAATTTCCTCAGGCAACTGAAAATAGTCTAAACTTTTGCCCACCTATTTCTATATTCGGATACTATTCAACATATAAAAAAGCCCCCCCTTTTTATAAGGTGTAGTTACTTATTCCTAAAATCGGAAACTACGCCGATTTTAGGAATAGATAAAATAAAAAGACAACTACTAACTGTTGTCTTTTGTCTGTTCTATTTTTCTAAAAAAGCCACTCTAAACCACATAAATAAAGCATAATCATAATTAAATAACTAATTGTATAAGGAATATTCCAATTCGATACTTTAAACGAACTCTCTTTCACGATACTCGACATTAATCCGATCGTAGCGTTGTATGGTCCTACTAAAAATGCTGAAATGGCTCCTGCTAGTAATGAAACAGTTAATATATACGGTGAAATACCTAAACTTTGTGGGTCTAGCGCTTCTGCCATTAACGTCAAAGTTACCGCAGGATGAAGCCCCGTAAAAGCAAATGCTAATGGAATTAATGGTAAAAGAATTAAAAATACTTCTGGTCCTACAATATCCTTAAAATGAGTAACTGCTAAATTTACTGTTTCACTTATATTCGTTCCTTTGACTACGGAAATAAAAAAGCCAGCTGACAAAAATATAAAAAATTGGTCTTTCATTTTAAAGGAGTAGGATTGAAAATACTCTTTTAAATTATGTAAAAATGCACTTTGTTGCTTAATGAGAAGAGACCAACTAAATGCAAATGGAATAACTAGAATTGAAACGATAATAACAAATGAATAGGAAAAAAGATGTTCGGCAAATGAAATGATCAGATTGAAAATCAGGATTGCTATGAAAATATGAAAAACTTTTCCTTGAGTAGCTACTCCTTCTAGTGAAGCTGCTGTTTCATCTGGTATTAAATTATTTCTAAGACCCTTCGTAACACTTTTTCGTGAATTTCTTGAGGCTAATATCCAATCTAACGCGACCCCCAATATACTTAAAGGCAGCACATACGGTAGAATTGATACCCAACTTACCCCCGTTACACCGATTACAATCCCAACGATTGGTGTAATTGGCGCCCAAAGTAGTGGCATTGCAAATCCATGTGTGATCGCTCTACTCATAAAACGTTCTTCTTTTTTAATAGAAAAAAGACTTAAAGATGGTTGAATGGAATAATATGTCATCGGTAAGGTTGCTAGATTCATAAACATACTTAAAAAATAAGAAATTCCCGATGTCATAATATACAACTGTCCGGATGTTTTTACTTTCTTCTGTATAATCGCTTGAATTCCATTAGCATAACCTCCCAGTCTGACCGGAAAACCTAATATAGGAATTAGTGCAAATAAAGTTAGCAAATCTAGCATTGGTCCAAATGACAGGATATAGTCTTTTAAACTAGCATGATTTCTCCAAAGTAGAATGAACCCAATTAGTAAAAAAATACTTCCAATTGTTCTAACGAGTGACTTAACCGTAAACATTGTATATAGAACAATAAAAATACATAAACAAGAGATATAAATTTGCAAATCCCATTGAAACAAAGAGGATAATAAATAGAAAAAGATTACTAAAGCAAACATATACTTCAACACGTTCCAACATCCTCCCCTTACCTTTGGTATACCATAATTAAATATTCAGTATATTTTATAAGGAATTATACCATAAATAGCTAGTTTTGGTATACAATTTTATCTTTTATCATTTTTATGATAGTGAAGATAAAATTGTGGATTTAGTTAGAACTCAAAAAAGTATGGGGTTTTACAGAGTTAGTATATTCAATTTCAAATATGTTTAATCAAGATCAAGAAACTTAAAAGTAATAGGTAAACTAAAATCTTATCTAATTAATCGATAAGGTTTTTACTCGCCATATAAAGATTTACACCTTGTATTAATTTACATTAAAAAAAGCGATTCAAATATGTATCAATCCTCTTATTAATGTTAATGATAAAATTAAGGAGGTGTCTTACTATGGCAAAAGATGTACTTTGTGAAGTTGATAATTGTAAATATTGGGCTTCTGGAAACCAATGTAGTGCAGATTCCATTTATGTTGTAAGTCATAAAGGGAAACAAGCTGCAAACAATGCTGAAACAGATTGCAAAACATTTGATCCAGGATTATAAACAATTAAGGGTAACCTATTTAGGAGGTTGCCCTTTCTTATTTATAGTATTGATAATAACTATCATTTTCATTCAAATTAATTCCAATTATTTTATATTTTTACATCTGAGCCTTCTCACCGTTATATACTCCTGTATTATTGACGGCGATAATATTTTACATTTCAAAAAAACTATCTCTTTCAACTTTACACACTCTTAACGCGAAAGATTCATACCAGTCTTTTTTTCCACGTTCTTGTGCAACTTTATGAACCGCATGCTCTTTCCATGTTTTAATCGCTTCCAATGACTCCCAATACGAAACAGTTATACCCATTTCATCATCTCGAGCACTCTCCACTCCTAGAAATCCTTGTTGGCTTGAAGCTAATTCAACCATTTTTTCGGACATCTTACTGTAACCATGATCTCCTTCAGTTCTATTAGAACAAAAAATTACCGCATAGTAAGGCGGATTTGGCGTTTTTGCAAATGATCCCATTTATACCTCTCCTTTTTCTATTAATCATATTTGATTAAGGAGCTATTTAACATAGGATTAATCAAAAAAATAAAATAAAATAAAAAAGCGATACAATGTATCGCTTAAAAAGTATCACTCAAATAAATAAGGATTTCCACTTATACTTTTTCTCATTTCCTCTGTAACTTGAAAATCTTCTTGTTCGAAGTTTTGCTCAAATGATTCTTCACTCATTCCGCTGCCATCAAAATGCATTGGTTTATTTTCCATAACTTTCACCTTCTAATTCATAGTAGTTTTATGTCACTATTAGAATGTCCAATTCTGAAAAATAAATGACAAAAAAACGATGCAATAAAAATTACATCGTTTATATATACATATTAATTTGTACTTGCTTTCACTTTATTTGTTTGAACAAAAGAGTAAATTGCAGAAAATAAAGCAAAAATAACGATAATACCACCTACTAATGCATTCATTGTTACATGATACTGAGTAATTAGAATACCACCTAAGCTTGAACCTAAAGCAATTCCTGTATGTGAAAATGAGTTATTTAATCCAACTTGTATATCTGCTGACTCTTTAGCTACTTTCGCAAGGCTATCTTGAACTGCTGGACTAATTGACCATGATACAGTACCCCATATGATAACAATAATAAATAAACTAATGATTGAACTCGGTGCGAATGTTAGAGTTAAAATCGAAATAGCCAATAACCCTAAATTAAATACGATCGTTTTACTTCCACCAAATTTATCAGTAGACCAACCACCTAACCATCCACCTAAAATTCCTGCCATACCAAATACTAATAAAACAATACTAATCATGTTAGTAGATAATCCCATCGTTTTAATTAAGTATGGAGTAAAGTAAGTGTAGATTGTAAAGTGTCCTGTTAACTGTAAAAATGAAATAAGTTGGATCGATAAAATACTTTTATTTTTAAGTGTCGCTACTTGCTTTATCAATGGGATCGTAGGCTGACCTTCAACTTTTGGTAAAAATTTATATATCCCTAACATCGACAGTAAGCTTAATAAACCTACTAAAACAAATGTCATTCTCCAGCCAAAATTTTCTCCAATTACTGTACCTAATGGGACACCAAAAACTAAAGAAGAACTGATTCCCATAAAAATAACCCCAATTGCTCTACCTCTAATTTCAGAAGAAACAATATTTGCTGCAGTCGTTATTGAAACAACGATTACGACCGAGCAGCTTGCTGCAAGAATTATACGTGCAATCAATAAAACAGCAAAATTTGGACTAATAATAGAAATAATATTTCCAAAGAAGAATACGGTTAATGCGATTAACAGTAATTTCTTACGCTCCATTTTTGAAGTAACCGCGATAAAAACAGGAGCACCAAATGCAAAGACTACCGAGAAAATTGAAACCAATTGACCAACAGCTCCAACTGAAACATGTAAATCCCCAGCAATCATTGACAGTAAACCGGTAATAATAAACTCAACAGTTCCCGCTACAAATGTTGCAATAGCTAATATATATATTCCTTTATGCATTATAAAACCCCTTAAATATGAACCACATAATATTTTTTGTCACATTATTTCATTATATAGATATAATTAAAAATGTCTATGTAAAAAAAAGAACCTGGTTGAGGTTCGTTTTCAAACGTTGAACATATTTTTGGCGATTAATAATCAAATTTTTGTAAAGGTTGGCTTCTGAGTTTGATTTCTACTACAGGTTGGTCCCTTTATGAGTTAGATTTTTTCTTTTTTTGGCTGGTTTACTTACTCATGAGCTCTTTATGGGTAACACTTTTCCTTCTTTTTCCTGTTTTACTTACTCATGAGCCTTCCATGAGTAACACTTTTCCTTCTTTTTCCTGTTTTGCTTACTCATGATCCCTTTATGAGTAACACTTTCTCTTCTTTTTGCTATTTTACTTACTCATGAGCGCTTTATGAGTAACACTTTCTCTTCTTTTTGCTGTTTTACTTACTCATGAACCTTCAATGAGTAACACTTTTCCTTCTTTTTGCTGTTTTGCTTACTCACGATCCCTTTATGAGTAACACTTTCTCTTCTTTTTGCTATTTTACTTACTCATGAGCCCTTTATGAGTGACACTTTCTCTTTTTTTAATTGTTTTACTTACTCATGAGCCTTCTATGAGTAACACATTTGCTTTTTTTCGCTGTTTTACTTACTCATAAACCCCGTATGCTCCTCACAAAAAAAGAGTGCCCCAATAAAATTTCGGGACACCTTCATGATTTAATCTTCAATATGGTCTTTTGTCGCTTTCACTATTTTTAAGCTTTGGTCTTCATTATTTTCAACAAGATGTTGTAAAATTGATAATTTATTTGCCCAAAATTGTTCGTAGTAGGATAACCATTGTTTGATTTCTAAAAATGCTTCTGGCTGAAGTTTGTATCTTCTTTCTCTGCCAACTTTTCTTCCACTTATTAGTTCAGCTTCTGAAAGAATATGGAGATGTTTTGCAATTGCTGTTCGACTCATTGGAAAATTACTTGATATTTCAGAGATAGGTAGTTCATTATTTGCTAATAATTTAAGTACTTCTCTTCTCGTAGGATCCGCGATTGCTTGAAAAACGTCATATTTTTGTGCAGAACTGGACACTAGTTTTCAACAACCTTTTTAAGTTTTTGAACAATACCTGTCCAACCAACATTCATATTGTCACGGACAATCGCACTTTTTTGATTTGGTTTTGGAAGAATTTCGTCTGCAGTTTTCCAGCCACTATGAATTAAAGTAAATTCAGTTTGTTCACCTAAATCTTTTAAAATAAATGATACTACCCATCCGTCAACATCCCAAGAAAATGATACTAGGTTTGGTTCATCAATTTCTAATACCTTACATGGGGATGCACCGAATGGTCCTTGCAAATGAAATTCATGCCCTACTGTTGGTTGAAAATCATTCGGCATAAACCAGGCCGCAATACCTTCTGAAGTTGATACTACCTGCCATACTTTTTGAATAGGTGCATTGTATATTAGTGTTTGTTTAATATCTTCTACTTGGTTTTGTACTCCCATATAGACCCTTCTTTCAAATTAATATAAAACCTTTTAGTTATATTTCAAATTATATATAACCATTTGGTTTCATGTCAATCACATTTTATGTCCATATTTTTCTCTTTAGCTAACTAATTTTATTCCCTCTTCTAACCATCGTTGTGAATTCTGCACGCTCAGTATGAAACTCTTTTTCTTTTGTGAAGCTAAAATTTTCATATAGTCGAATTGCTCTTGAATTAAACTTTGCAACTGTTAATCTAAACGAGGAATGTTTTGTTGTATCCTCGATATCAATAAGAATAAATTTGAAAAATTGACTTCCTAAGCCTTTTCCTGTTAAATCTGGTCTAACACCTAATCCGATATCAATCAATGTTTCGTTATATACACCAAACCCGTTTCCTTTTGGAACTTGAGCAGCCTGTCCGCTGCAATAAAATCCTACTAGGTTCTCATTTTGGTCAATTATTGCTTTGTATTGATTGTTTAACAATTCATCTAATTCTTCTTTTCCCGACTTAATATTATAAAAATCGTATGGTGGCACATATCTCCAATTAACAATTTCAATCGCATAAGAATCTGTCATTTCTTTAATAGATAACTGCATTATTTCCCCTCACTTTTTCAATTTGTCCCATACATATAAAAAGCATTACCCCTTAAATTGGAGTAATGCTATACACTAATAGAGCATTTTTAATTACGAAACTGCTCTATGTCTTACAAAAAAGAATACACCGATATTCACTAAAAATATTCCTAAAAATGCTGCTAATAATAACTGTACGCCTGAAATTACACTCGCACTATCAGTAGCATGAAGTAACCACCAAATACTCGCAAATCCTAAGATGAAGAGATTAATATTAAATGCAATCGACATTGTAGCTAGTACATTTTTTGTTTTTCTTTGCATTTTAACCTCTAACCAGACTGATAAAATCAAGGAAACGAAAATAAAACCAAGGAACGCAATAAACTTTACATCCATTCTTATTCCTCCTAAATTTTATTTGGCAATTAACTCTATTAGGTTATTCTTTTGATTCGATATAAAAAAGGATTTTCCTTCCAAAAATAACAGTATTACAGTAAATAAGGACTAATACCCATAACGATTGCACTAACCATTAGAACTGGATTAAAGACATTAGCTAAACCTAATTTCTAATCTAATTTTTTTCATATTTAGTCCAATTTGATCCTTTGATTTTATTTGAAAGATAAATAATTTTTTTCTTAACTCTTTGTGCTTCTGATCCTTTTAAATATAATGGCTGATAATTATTTCGACTAGTTACCGAGGAAATAGAAAATGGCACAACTTTAATTTCCTTTTGATTAGAGAGCACTCCATTAGTTAAATGAAATGTTTGTTGGAAAACAAATGTATCTTTATCTTTTGGATTTTTATTTCCACCAAACATAAAGTTTCCTAAACTATAGACGATAAATTTCCCTTTGTATTCTTCGATCCCTTGGACGACGTGCGGGTGGTGTCCAACAATTAAATTTGCTCCGTGGTCAATCGAATAATGAGCTAAATCCTTTTGAATACTATTTGGTACATAATCTCGTTCGATTCCCCAATGGAAATGAATAATGATGATTTTCACGCCATTTTTTCGCAAGTTTTGAATATCATTATTGATTTTAACTCTTAAATCAGGTGAATCATTCCAACCTTCATAACCGAGGGCAGCTACTTTTACACCTTTAATTGTGGTTACATATTGATTGTCATAACCAAAATAACCAATTTTTTGCTTCTTTAAAGTGTTTATTGTATCTTCATAGCCTTTTTGTAAATAATCATGAATATGGTTGTTAGCTAGATTAACCGCTTCAATACCACTTAGATTTAAAATATTCGCGTAAGCCGGTTTACCTTTAAAGCGAAACGTTTTTGATGCTCTTTTTGTAGCATTTGTAAATGTCGTTTCTAAATTAACAGTCGATAAATCATCTTGTTTAAATATATTATTTAATCCTTTTGTAAAATACGCTAATCCATTTTTATTAGCTTCTGCCGGAAAAGAGTTTACATATTGAAAGTTCACATCTGATCCAAGCGTAAAGTCTCCAGCTGCACTAATTTTAATCGTCGTTTCGACGTTTTGAGGTTTTGTTGTATTGTGATTTTCAGGCTTTTGAACAGGAGGTTTGATCTCCGGCTTTTTTATCGGTTTTGGAGCATTGCCTACTTTATTATTATGATTGCTTTTAACTAAACTGTTTTCTTCTACATAAATTTTCTCATAAACATAATAGCTAAACACTGATATACATCCAAATAGTGCCAGCACCATAATCCAACCAATTACTTTGTTACTTTTTCTTTTCTCGGTGTTCTTAACCTTTCGACTCCTCATATGATTTTATTTCTCCTTTATATATATTTGCTAGAATTATAGGGAAAAAGTTCAGCTACTTGTTCGAACAAATATCTTGCCTATTTCTACGACCATTGAACGAATTTTTTAATAAAATGAAACTATGGAGATTTTTCTTCACAGTTGCCAATCTATACTTCCTTAATGTGTAAAAAAAGAGAAAGTGAGTAAAATCTCTCACTTTCTATAGAAGAAACTTTTGTCATTTCTTAGTTTTTCAAAGTTAATACATATGCTACAAACACATTTTTGTTATCTTTCATCATTACTTTAGAAACTAATAGTTTATTGCCTGACGGACTCCAAGTAATTGGTCCTGCGATCTCATCTAAATCAGTCGATAATTGTGTTATCTTTCTAGATTTGACATCGATTACAAATAATCCTCTTTCTCCTTTATCTTCCGAAATAACGGAAAAAGCTAGCGTTTTAGAGTTTGGGGACCAGCCTGAACCAAAAATTTGCGTCCCCGTTGCTAAAGAGGCAGTTTTTCGGCCCTTTTCATCCGTAATAAATAACTCTCTTTTTGTCGGTGTAATTTTTCTAACAATCGCATATTGCTTTTGATCAGGTGCTGGAATCACCCACTCGACATTTTGTTCACCATATTTTTTTCTAATTTCATTAACCTGATCTAAGCTCGGATTGATTTCTTTCACATGTCCAGTTAGATCAGCTGAATACATCTGACGAGATAAAGTTGAATAAATGATTGTATTATTATCAATCCATCGTCCTTCTGTTGCAAATGCATAGATTGTATCTGGCTCTGACATTTTAACCTTTTCAGTTCCTTCAGAACTTATAATATAACCAGTGCCAGTATTCCCATCCTCTGTTTGTTTATAGAAAATATGCTTTTTATCAGGCGAAATGACAGCACCAACTTGATCGTGCTCCTCACTGACTAATGCTTTCGATTTATTCGTTTTTAAATCATAAGAATACAAGTTAATATGATAAGTATAATTACCATTTTCTGTCATCACGTTTTTTGGTAAACTCGTATTTTTTTGCTCGGTTAAAATCGTATGATCATCTAACCAATCTGTCCCCCGCACACCTTCATATCGATCGATTTTTTCAAGAGCCAATTCATTTGTTACAACTTCTTCATTTCCAGTTAATACAGTAATCTTTTTATGCTTTTTTTCGATAACGATATTGTCATTTTGACTTTGACAACCAGATATTAATAAAATTGTACTAACAAGAACTATCACGTTAACCATAATCTTATTGAACACCACATCACTCCCCTACGCCCATTACTAACTATATGATAATTTTAGGATGTTTCAATTTTTAACAAATCATGTTTCCAACTTGTAAATTTTTTATTTCACAATAGGAAATGTAATGATAAAACTTGATCCGCTACCTTCAATTGATTCGACTTGAATCGTACCATTTTGCTTTTCAATTAAATCTTTTGTTAATGCAAGCCCTAGCCCAGAACCTCCAGATTGTCGCGAACGATCCTTATTTACAGTAAAAAATGGTTCAAATATTTTATCGACTACCGTAGGAGAAATTCCAATTCCCGTATCAGTTACATTAATAATTAACTGGTTATTTTCTACGATATTTGAAACACTTATTTCACCATTCGGTTTATTATACTTAATTGCATTGTCTAGTAAATTCATCATAATTAATGTAAAGCTTTCCTTATCGATTAAAATCGTTGCATGTTCAAAATTTGTCTGAATCGCTAATCCAAACTTTGTCATTTTCCCTTTCATTCTTGAACAGATATCTTCTAAAAGAGACTTTATATCGACTGCTTCTTTCTCAATTTCAAAGTCATATTTCTCAAGTTCTGCTAACTTTAAAATTTTTTCTACCATATCGTAAAGGCGAAGTGATTCCTTTCCGATATTACTGATCGCTTCTTCTAATAATTTCGGATCATCTGAATACATGTCTAATAAGTCAATATAAGCCCTTATAACTGTCAGAGGCGTTTTAAATTCATGTGTAATTGAGCCTATGAATTGTTTTTGTTGTTTTTCTAAAATTTTCAGTTTTTCCACTGCAAGTTGAAGATTTTCTTTTTCTTGTTGAATGCCTTTTATATTACTTTGAATTTCATTACTCATATAGAAAATGGCTTGGCTTAAATAGCCTAATTCATCTTTTCGACTTAAAATTGATCGTTCTGGATAGTTTCCTAATTTAATTTCCTCTGTTACTTTCCTGAGTTTTAAAATACTCATAACGAGCGAATTAAAAAAGAAATATCCAATAATAAAACTAAGAATAGTAGTAACTAAACCAATTTTAATAAAAAGATTAATTGTATTATCATAAAACTCCTGATTATTTATTAATGAATAATCGAATTGAACAACTCCGATTTGTTTATTCGCATTATAAATAGGTGCAAAATATGATAATGTATCACCTTTTTCCTGATAAGCAATTTTACCTTTTAATGCATAGCTCAATGTATCTCCTATATCAGTAGATTCTAATGGAAGAGAATCTCCTACAACTTTTCCTGACATATTAAAAATCGTGACATGAAGACTACTAATAATTCCAATTTGTCTAGCGATTTCCCGACCATATTGTTTATAAAACTCTTGAGGGTTATCTAATGTTTGACTTAAATAAACCTGCTTTACATATACGTTTGCTAGCTTACTTTGCCTAGCCAGTGTTTCTTCCGTTTGTTTTTGCTGATTTTGTTTGATTCCTTGAAGGACTAAAATACTTAATACAATAACAGTTCCTACTAATAATGCAGCTAAAAATAAGCTCGACTTAACTTTTATACTTAATTTCATTTCGTTTCACTTGATATTTTATATCCAACCCCAAAAACAGTTTGAACGATATGTTGGTATGAATTCCCAAGCTTTTTTCGTAAGCGTTGGATATGAATATCGACTGTTCTTGTACCACCGATATACTCAATCCCCCATACTAAATCTAATAATTCATCTCGACTATAAATTCGATCAATATTTGAAATTAATAATACTAGTAAGTCAAATTCCTTAGGGGTTAATTCAATATTTGTGCCATCAATAATAACTTTTCTTTGAGACGGAATGACTTGAAGCTTATTAATTGAAATCGATTTATTTTCATCAGAAGATGATTGCTTTTTTAATCTTCGAAGTAGCGATCTAGTTCTAGCTATTAATTCTCTAATATCAAATGGTTTTGTTATATAATCGTCTGCTCCAAACTCTAACCCTAAAACACGATCAATAATATCATCTTTTGCTGTAAGTAAAATAATGCCAAGTCCATCTTTATTACCAATTTGTTTACATAAATCCAAACCATTCATTACAGGCATCATAATATCCGAGATTAGAATATCCGGATTAAAAGTCGAGATTTTTTCTAGTGCTTCTTTTCCATTAAATGCGTTTTCTACATCATATCCTTCTCTACGAAATGCATATGTTAAAGGATCTACGATACTTTTTTCATCATCTACAATTAATACTTTCCCTTGCAATTACCTCACCTAAATTCATAATTTATGTTTTTTTACTTATGGCTTTTTCTATTTCCTTAGGAAAAATTATAGATGTCTCTTTAACGAATTACTAAACGTTTTTATTTAAATACAAAAAATTTACAACTTGGAAACATCTCATTCTCATTTTTTCATATTTGTTCGGTTCAATTATTAGTTTGGACAATATTCTAGTCCTTTATCTTGTTTCATACATTATGTAATGAATAAGATTGGGAGGGATTTCATGGATCATATTCGAAATATGGAAGAGAAATGTAAAAAATATCGACTCTGCCATGTAGTATTTCAAACTGCTGAAAGTGCATTATTAGAAGGGGTTTTATTAGATAATGACTCAAATAGCGCAAACTTACTTGTCCCAGAAGACCTCACTGCTCCTGAATCGAGTTCTTTTGAAGTAAGACAGAGCCATGCCGAAACTTTTATTCCTAGACAGCGAAAATATAAAAAAGTTAATATACCGCTACAATCTGTTTTAGCAATATACTTATTTCAAGATTACTACCACAGTTACCAGTATGTTTATCAAAGAAATTATCATCCACAGTAATAAAAAAAGCATCTAGCAACAGATGCTTTTTCTTTTTAGATGTATTAAATAAATTTATTGCGCTGTAAAAGCAAATATCGATAATGGCTTGATTTCATTATTCGCAATAAAATCTTCTAGAATTTTAACTTCTGATCGAATCAGTCCCGTTAATTTACTTGGCATGGCTTCAACATTACTTAGTTCAACATCAATATCTGATAATGTTTTATTAATTTCCCAATTACAATCATGTAATTGTGGTGAAAATATTGCTGTCTCATTATTTATGTTCCAGCCGGAGCTTTCACAAATAGTTTTTATATCATTCGGAGTTAAAAGAGTTCGAACATTAGATTCACTATCTTGTTTAAATGATTCGTATTGAGCTTGAATTAAAATCGATAATAAATGTGGGTACTGCTCAATTGAGCTAACTCTTGTGTCCCATTCAGCAAAGCATAATGTTTTGCCCCATTTTTTAATTTTAGTTAATAATGTCCCAAACTCTTCTTGTGATTTGAAATACCATGAGCAGTGAGACATTACGATATAATCAAATTCATTTTCTAAAAAATCAATAGACGGTGATAATAAGTCAACTTCAAACTCCATCTTTAATTGATTCCCTAATTTCGATTTCATTAAAAATTCTGCTGAGTCTCCTAATGAAATTGGACTTCCATATGTTTTTGAACCTATATCAACTCCATGAACTAATCCATTTCCCCCGACTACGTATGCTAAAACGGCAGTCGTATCTCCTTGACCACAGCCTATTTCAAGTACTTTACTTCCTTCTTTTATATTCCAAAATTCAACTAATTTAAAACGATGCTCTGTTTGGATTCTTTGTATGTCAGACATCCCATTACCTGATGCCATACAATCTATAACCGATTCAACTGCGTTTTTAATCATAAAACTCCTCCTTGGACGATACATGTTATTATTAATTTACTTTTCTACTAATCTTCCGTTTTGTTTCAATCTAATTTGAAGGTTACTTCTCCTACCCCAATATCCATATTAACTTCTAATTTAATTTTAGCATCGTCATATGCTTCATTAACGTAAACTCCATTACCTTTCGAAATTAAATCGATAACGTTTGCTTTTCCAATTCCTTTACTTAATTTAACTTTTACACCAACATTTGAAGGCAATACAACAGTCGTTTTACCGATTCCCGTTTTAATATTTGTTTCAAAACTGTTCTTCCAGTTTCCTCCTAAGTTGACATTAAGTTCTCCGACACCTGCATTTATATTTAATTTATTTAACTTCAAACCACGCAAATCAAGATTTGTCTTTGACGCACCTGTGTTTACATTTAAATCGAGCGGAATTTTATCCGAAAGCTTCAGATCCCACTCACTCTTTATTTTCCCGATTTTCATTTTTGATAAATGATGTTTAGACTGATCAACTTTTACATCACCAGTAGAATTTTTTAGTTTGTATGATACATCCGGTTTAAAACTTTTATTATTATATTCTGCCTTTCCCTCTACCCAGTTTTTAGTTCCTTTAGAAACATTCATTGATCCGGCACCTAAGTCTAAACTTACATCCAAATTCTTTGCTTGATCTTTATGAATTGAAATTGTCTCTTCCTTCACCTTACCATTGTTTACGATTGAGCAACCGGTAACAACGAAGGCCGCAGTAATTATTAATAGTACGGACATAATTAATTTTTTCATTTTTTAACCTCCAAATAAGAACTTCTAACACTCTCATTTTATGGAAATTAAAAAATCTAGATAACATCCTCTAGTATCAATCAGGCTACGGCTTAAGACTGAAAGTAAATAAAGTACAAGTAAGTCACTACTATTTATTAGATTTTTTGACAGGATTCTCCTCTATTCTTGTAAAGATTTTTATATTTTGTACTGCCCCAAACTTTCATACGTTATCCTGAATGTGAATAAAATGAAATGAATGAATTGTAAAGGAGGAGAATCTATGACAAATTTCCCACTAACTACGGATCAAATGATTTCTATTATTCGAAGCGGTCTTAGAAAAACCCAATTCTCCAAAAAAGTAGTGATAGTAGGCGCAGGTATGGCCGGATTAACCGCTGCTTCTTTACTAAAAGATGCGGGGCATCAAGTTACGATTATTGAGGCAAATGATCGAATTGGAGGTCGTGCCTATACGTTGCGCTCTCCCTTTAGTAATGGTCTATATTTAAACGCAGGACCATTACGAATCCCCAATATCCATCATTTGACTTTAGAATATATTCGAAAGTTTAAATTGCCAGTAAATGAGTTTATTAATGAAACGCCAAACGATATTATTTATGCAAACGGAATAATGACGAATGAAGCTAACTATAAAATTAATCCTGACATTTTAAATTATCCAGTAGCACAAAACGAAAAAGGTAAAACTTCAAATGCTTTATTGAATCAAGCATTGCAGCCATATATCGATTTTATTAATGTAAATCCATTAACGAATTGGGAAATAGTCGAAAAGAAATATGGCAATATTTCATTTGGTTCTTTTTTAAATTCCTATTTTTCAGTAGGAGCAGTCGACATGATTGGTGTGCTCCTTGATTTTGAAGCATTTATGGGGATGTCCTTTTTAGAGGTATTAAGGGAACAGGTCGCTTTTAATTCAGCAACAAAATTTTATGAAATAACAGGTGGTATGGATCTATTACCAAAAGCGTTTCTGCCACAATTAAAAAATAATATTCATCTCAACCAAAAGCTGATGAAAATTATTCAAAACGATAAATTTGTAACCATACAAACGACTGATAATAAAACCTCTAAACAATTCACGCTAAACGCTGACCTTGCCATTATCGCTATTCCATTTTCTCTCTTAAGATTTGTAGAAATTGAACCATTCAACTCGGTTTCTTACTATAAACGTAAAGCAATTAGAGAAATTAACTACATGTCTGCAACGAAAATTGGAATAGAATTTAAAAGTAGATTTTGGGAAAAACACGGTCAATTCGGCGGTAAATCTACAACTGATTTACCTAGTAGACTTGCACTCTATCCTAGCATTGATATTGGGAAACCAGGGCCTGCTGTAGTAAACGCAAGCTACACTTGGGCAGATGAGGCGCTAACGCTAAGTAGTTTAACAGAAGAAGAACGTATTTTTTATACTTTACGAGACTTGTCTAAAATATGGGGAAACCAAGTGTATACTGAATTCGTAAGGGGAACTTCCTTTAACTGGAGTCAAAATTCATTTTCTGTTGGTGCTTTTTCATTTTTTGAGCCTGGGCAAGAGGAAGAACTCAATTCATATATAAGTAGTCCTGAAGGAAGACTGCATTTCGCAGGTGAACATACTTCACGTTCTCATGCTTGGATACAAGGTGCTATTGAATCTGGGATCCGGGCTGCAAATGAGATTAATAATCTAATGGCATGAATAGTAGTACATCTGCGTTTATGAAAGAAACACTCTCGTACTAATTCAATTAAAAAAGCTTTTTTTCAAATAAAAAGAACCGGGCATCAACTCGCCCGGTTTGCGTTCTATAATAGTGCACCATCCGGCCTCAATCGCGCCATCATAATTTCATCAACAAACCGGCCATTTGCTTTTATATTCCCCTTCTTAACTCCCTCAACCTTAAAACCAAACTTTTCATATAATGCTTGTGCCCTAGGATTTGTTTCTAATACTCCTAACTCTACTCTTTCAAGCATTAACCAATGATCAGCCAAGTCTAATACTTTCGTAAGCAAAGCCTTCCCAATTCCCTTATTATGATGATTTCCATCAGACGCAATAAATAAATCTCCTACATGAGACCTGCGACCAGTTCTTTGCACTAAACCAACTAACCCTACTACATCTCCATTACATTCAGCTACAAATTCATATTCATTTGCTTGTAAGTTTCTAATTCTATTTTCCATCATGTCTACTCTCATACTAGGTAAAAAAATCAGATATGGAAAAACATTTTCTTGAGTGCATATCCTATGAAGTGCTTTCGCATCACTTATTTCTACTGGTCTTATCAAGATTTCCATCAAGGCTCACTCCCTCAAATTATTAGTTTAACCCATCTAACCATTCATGATTAGGATGATGGCGCAAAATTGCTTCACGCAACCACTTTTTCTGGAACTCGTTCAATGAATTAATCACATTTTTAAAATCCTCGTGATCTTTTTCCCTCGTATTACTAACCTTATATAAAAGTACTATTTCAGGATTTAAGTATGGAATACCCTCTTTTGAAAAGCTGTAAAATGAGTCTAGTTTACAAGTAATCGATTTATCTCTTCTAAATTTCCACTCATTGAATTCAATTTCATTTAGTAAGACTTCTAACTCACTATTCGTCTGATCATTCCTACCATGCAATTCATGGATTGGTAATTCTAGATATTCATTCTTCCAATTTGTTAATTCCCCTTTAAGGACTTTATTAAACTTCCACTCATTTAAATACTCTTTCAGACTTAATTGATCCTTACGGGCAATCGCGAATTCAATATCATGATGTTTTCTCGTTTCCTTATCTAAATAAAGGTCAATTGCCCATCCACCAGCAATATACCATCCTTTATTAAACCCTTTCATTATCTCATTTATTTTAAAACAATCATCAAAAACCATAAAAGTTCCCTCCTAATTAAAAAAGCACCACACTGAATGTATGATACTTATTTATCAATTTATTTAGTTCTAAAAAATAAATTTTTTTCTACTTTAGGATGAATTGGTTCATCAACAAAACAACGATTCCATCGATTGAATAGTTGAATCTCTCCGTCAAAAGAACCGTTTGTTTGCCCATCGTCTGAGAAAATTGGACTTTCAGAATCAGTTGAAACAATCGCAGTGTCAGTTCCGCCTGAAACTAAGTTTGGCTCATAATTCATAGATAATACAGTCATCATACACAATATTGTTATAATGCTGGATATTCTTCTCATCTTGTTATTTCCTGCTTTCGATTATTTTTAATAGAGTGTTATTGTATTCTTTATATAACAAGTTTTGATTTTCTAATGATTCGTGTTTTTCATAGTAATCTGCAACAACCCCATAATATTTAATTAATTTTTCGTGGTCATTATATTCAATCCATAATGGCAAAGCAATTTTACGTAAATAAGTCACTAAATTAGCCTCATCCTTTTTTGCTTCAAGTAATAAAACTTTCATTCTAATATAAGATGCACTATTTCTATCTTTTATTTTAGATAGATTTTCGCATAACAATTGAGTAGCAGTCTCGTAATTGTTCATGATCATCATATTGTTAGCTATATTTGAAATGACTAAAAAATACTCCTCAGTTCCCTCTTGTATGTTCGATAAGTATTCTTCATAATATCTAATCGCCTTTTTATGTTGACTAGAATGATAGTATAAATAGCCTAAATTATGTAATGCGCTCATTTGTATCGTTTTATCGCTTAGTATTACAGAAGCATCTAGTATTTCGATTAGAAATTGCTCAGCTCGATCTAATAACTTACTTTTAATTAATTGAAGTGAAAGTAACATTTTTGCATCTAGAATTCGTTTAATATTATTATTTTGTAGAAAAATAGGGATTGCCTTATTACAAAAATACATTGATAAAGAGGTCTGATTAATATAACTGTATACTAAAGCTCTATAAAAGCAGTATTCTTGAAAATCAATTTCAAGGTTCGGTGTAATTTCTTGGACTTCATCCATTACTTGAAGTGAATCATTGTATCTTTTTTCTTTTATGTAATATATTGATAGTGTAAACAAATATTTTATTGATTCATATTGGGAAAATTTCTTCATTTTTGCTTCAAGTTGTTTCCATTTTTTCTTTGCTTTTTTAAGATCTTCGATAAAAATATAATATCTCCAAATTGTAATATAAAAATCATTTGATATATTAGTATAGTTTATCTTATCTTCTTTATTGATTAATTCTTCATATAGCATTTTGCTAGAGTCATAGTCAGCTCGCTCTATAGAATTCCATAATCGTTTGAGCTGAATAGTCACTTCATCTATAATGTCATTCTCATCTATCTCGACTTGCATCTTCTTTAAAAGTAACCCAATCGTTTCTATACCAGCTTCTTTTGTACCATTTTCAATTTTACTTAAGTGTGAAACAGAACAAATCCCTTCACATAATTTCTCCTGAGTCCAACCTAATTTCTTTCGATGATGAAAGATCATCATGCCATAATCCATAATTAAATCTCCTGTTCATCTTTATTTAAAATAGATATTTCATATGATAAATAATAAATAAATTCTATATTAATATTTTTAATCTCATCCTAATAATTAAATTTTAGTAGATTCACCGACATATTAATATAAATTTCTGATAATTTTTAGACAAATTATATTCAAAAAATTTTCCCAATACAAAAAAGTCAAACATAATGGTATGATTTCTTTACAAGCAATTAAACGATACTAAAGATTAATAACTTCATTAGTATTTTTTAAATGCACCCCCATTTAATAACCAGTATTAAAGCAAGATGTAACTATTACATCTTGCGATTTTTTTGATTAAGCCAATAATATTTCTATAAATAATATAAATATAGTTTTAAATTTCCAGTCATCAAGTTTTGAAAACTATTCAAACTAGTAATCTTCTAAATCAATTTAAAGTTGTAGGGGTCTCATATGGCTAAAAAATCACCCACTCTATATTTGGTAATTTTTGGTATAATCTTCCTTATTATCTTAACATTAAAACTATCTATTGAAAAAGAAAAACAGAAAAGATTAGACGACGAAGCTTCAACAGAAGTGATCGTTGAACAAAGCGTCCAGGATTCTGTAAGAAATTATATTACGGCTATAAAATGGAAAGACGTCGAGAAATATAACTCTGTTGTTGTTGATTCATTAAAAATTAACACACATTCTTTCTACTTTACTAAAATAATGTCCAATGTAATTGACGCGAAATTCATCGGTGATAATTTATCTGTCATCCATTTAAATAAGAAAGATCATACTGCTACTATACATGTAAAATATGAAATTACGTTTGATGGTAAGACGTGTCCTAAAGTAAATTATAAAAATGGACGAAATATATATAATGTAACTCTTGATCTTGTTAAATTAAAAAATAAATGGGTAATTGCAAATATATACGATTTAAAAATTATTTAAAGTCATTTTAGATGGAAAAATGTTCTCTATAAAGTCCACGTCCCCGAAGAAAGTCACTAGGAAATTAATTTTCCTTGTGGCTTTTTTAGTATTATTAATGATTTCTCGTATTAATTTGCATTTTCTGTTCGCTTGACCTTATTGTAAATTTTGCGTTTTTCCCCTACTCAATTTATAAAAAAAGGAAGTCTCTAAGTACTCTGACTTTGAGACCTCCCATTTAAGTCATATGTAGTTTCTTCTCAATCTTATAAGTCTACTTTTTCTTTTTATCAATTAGATTGTTTCTAAATCTTTCATTAATAATTCTTTACTATCTTCATACTTTACAAGTTGTGTATATTCAAGCGCTTTTGTTTTAGCAGCTTGACTTTCTGTAACTCTACTTAGTTTTGCGCATGCTCTTGATAAAGCTTCATATGCATATGCTATGTAGAATGGCTCCAACTCCGCCTCTAAACTAATTTTAATACATTTTTCTGCGTAGTCTAAAGCTGTATCCCCTTGTCCGATCACAGCATATACTCTTGATAATTGCCAATATCCAATCGACACATTTTTTGGCGTATGCTCCTCTACTTTTGTCCAATGCCAAAATGAACTGTGACATAAATGAACCATTTCTTCTGTTTCACTAGGAGAACGGTTTTCTAATTCTAGTAAGTCCCACACTTTGTTAAAACATGATACAGCAAATTGCCTATGGGTAAATTTTTCTTTTTCAATTGTCTCAGTCACTATTTTTCCCTCCAGCTTTAAAATCTACAGATTGATTATTAACTTGAATTACGGCATTTCTACGTTGCTCGTCTAACTTTAATCCTTTTTCACCAATATATTGTTCATAAAAAGTGTTTCCTTGTTCTTCCGCAATTTTATTACGCTCATTGGCGTTAAAGCTCATTAAAATGCCTACCGGAGTTGCTAAAACTAACAAAAATACACCAATTCTTAGAGCTGCGGATTTTACAACCTTCATAAATTTTTTCATATGTATGGTTCTCCTCAAATTGAATATAATATTCGATAATTTCCACGCAAATCTTAGCTAACAATACTATTCTCTCTTACATTACTATTTTCCTGTCTGCCAGTTATGGTTCGTAAAAATTGAGTACTCATTTGAGTCAATTTTATATTGTTGAAATAAAAAACGCCTCCATCTAGATGAATATCAAATCACCTAAACGAAAGCGTTTATTTTATGTTTTTTTAATTATTATTCACCTAAGTCTACATTGTGGTAAACACGTTGAACATCTTCTATATCTTCAAGAACATCTAACATTTTTTCAAACTTAGCTAGTCCATCTTCTGGTAATGCTACGTCACTTTGAGCTAGCATTGTTAATTCAGCTACAGTAAATTCTGTAATACCAGCGTTTTTAAATGCTTCTTGAATAGAATAGAATTGGTCTTGATCAGCGTAAACAATAACTGCCTCTTCCTCTTCTAATATATCGCGAACATCTACATCCGCTTCCATTAAAATTTCAAGTACTTCATCAGAAGTTTTACCTTCAAGTCCAATTACAGCAGTTGCATCGAACATATATGATACTGAACCTGTTACGCCAAGATTACCACCATTTTTACTAAATGCAGCACGAACCTCTGCAGCTGTACGGTTTACGTTATTTGTTAATGCATCAACAATTACCATCGAACCATTAGGTCCAAATCCTTCGTAACGAAGTTCATCAAAGCTCTCTTCAGAACCACCTTTTGCCTTTTCAATCGCACGATCAACGATATGCTTTGGTACACTATATGTTTTCGCACGCTCAAGAACAACTTTTAAAGCTTGGTTTGATTCTGGATCCGGCTCACCTTGCTTCGCTGCTACATATATTTCACGTCCAAACTTTGCATAAACACGACTAGTATTTGCATCTTTTGAAGCTTTCTTTTCTTTAATATTATTCCATTTACGACCCATCTTGTCCCACTCTCTTTCAACTTTGAATCTACGATTAATTTACTATGTTTGACATTCTTTACAATTACTATAGCTAACTCTTACTACTAAAGGATAGCCAAACATTCTCTATTTCATATTATACCTCATTTCAACTTTTTTTCGAAATGAATCGTTTCTTAAAATACATGTTTTAAGGAAAAAAATGAGCATAGGGTTAAAAGCTGGAAAGAATGCTAGAAAATCGTTTAAAACTAAAAAAATTACTTCTAGCTTGAAGTAATTTTTTCATATAATCTTTACTTTGATCAAATAAGTAAAATAATTATTCCCTTTCCAAATACCTTTTACTTCATATACTCTTTCCCCTTTTCTAGAACCAAGTGCAAAAGAATAGCTACCTTTACTATCTAAATTTTGGTTATAAATATATGAATTTTTAGTGGCGGTTCGCTCTAAAACTTCTATATTTTCGGGTTGCTTTGAAAAATGAATTTTTATAAGGTCCCCATGAAAGGCAGGAATAGCTGCATCTTCTTTAATATTTTGATCTGAAACATTTACTAATTTATCCTTATCCAATAATTTTCCCCAAGAATAATTTGCTATTTTATACGGTATAGTTTTATCTGCAAGTTCAAATTGAACTACTGGTTTTTCTTCTTTCGATAAAATGGTTTGATTAACAATGAGTGAAATTGTAAAGAACGCCAATAAATATAAAATTCCTTTTTTAAACATCGAACTTCCGCTCCATATTTTTTCTCTTAATAAGTTTAATGTAATCTATTTATCGTAATTTGTATATTGGGAAAATTCTGCCCATTTAACCGAAATTCTGAGAACTCAGATATTCATTTATATCCAGAAAAAATAGTTCATATTTTTTTACTGAAATCAACAATCTAATAAAGAATACTGTAATATGTAGAAGTAGAGTATACATTTTGGGGGTTAATTAAATGGTAAACATGAATCCTGAATATTGGATTTCCAAACTTAAATTAGAAGCTCATCCAGAAGGTGGATATTACAAATCTACCTATCAATCAAAAGAACAAATTTCAGATCAAGAATTATCCGTAAATTTTGATGACCACAGATTGCTTTATACTAGCATTTACTTTTTACTACAATCACATGATATTTCTCATTTTCACAGACTAAAATCTGATGAATTATGGTATTTCCACGCAGGCAGTTCATTAACAATTCATGTCATCCATGAAAATGGTCAATACGAAGAAATCAAATTAGGATTAAATTTAGAAAACGGAGAAGTTCTACAATATTTAGTTCCAAAAAATTCAATTTTCGGATCCTCAGTTATGGAAGAAAACACTTTTTCACTAGTAGGATGCATGGTTTCACCAGGCTTTGATTTTAAGGATTTTGAATTATTCACTAGAGTACAATTACATAAGAAATATCCCGAGCATAAAGAGATTATTAATAAATTAGCATATGAAGTACTTCCTTTTTAATTCTATATAAGGAAAAGGGGCAGTCCTAAAAGTCACCGTTACTGACTAACAGGCTGCCTCTATTTATTTTGAGATATATTTTTGATGAGTAGAAGCAAAACAGGGGTATTTTCGTTGTGTTTTTTAATTAGAGTGAATTTTATGGTCTCAATTAATTGAAATTTAGTAGAATTCTTTACTTTTTTAGCTGTTTAAGAAGAATTTGGGCAAATTTATTAATTTTCTAGTTTCGTGCAACTACTTTTGAACAATTATTAAGGGGAAATACCCTAACCGGTATGGGTAATATCTAATCTATTTTGGGGTGCTAGGGAATTTATTTGCAGTTTTACTAATTTTAATTGCAGATTCTCTATTTTTATTTGCACTTCGACATTTAATTGCAGTTCTACGATTCTTATTTGCACATTTCACTCTTTTATTTGCACTTCCACATCTAATTGTAGTTTCTGATTTCTTATTATCACTATTAAAATAAAACTGAGGATGCCCCTAAATTTTTAGGACACCCTCAGTTTATGGGGAAATGGAACAATGAAACAAATAGTGAAGATCATATTTTAAACTTCTCATTTGGATAAAATCAAAGTTATTTACTCAAGCGGTATGAAAATAGTTTAAAAACTTTACTTCATATTTAAATATTTAGTACTAGCAAATCCTTTTTTTCCATTGTAAGAAACGATTGCCCAATTATAATCGATTTGGGTTTTTCCAGTTGTTTGATAGCCAAGGAAACTAACTTTTGCACCCTTAGGTATTACCGTAAGAACTTTATTTTTTGTGCTAGGGCCAGTGCGTAAATTTAAATTTGCTTTTGCCTGAACTATAGTTGGGATCTTTTGTAAGTAGTTTGTGCTTACATATGCAATTCCGTTTTTGGTAGTAGTTGTTTTAATTTGTGCCCAGCTAGCATTATAGAATTTCACAATTTCGATTTGATCATTCTTTCTTAATGTGTCTACAACTTTTGAGCTTGTGTTTGGTGCACTGCGTACATTTAATACACTTGCAGTTACTTTATATACACTAATTGGAGCACTTACCACTGCTGCACTAGCATGAGTTGGTTGTGCTACTACTCCATTTGAGAATAATAATGCTCCTGATAATGCCATAGTTGAAACTAATGCTTTTACTAATTTTTTCTTCATTTTAATTCCTCCTCTCACTTTCTATCTCCATGATATTGAATCAATGTTTCGAACTTAAACATGAAATGTATCTAAGTTGTAAACTTTTTCAAAAAGACGTTTTAACAAACAGGAAAAATTTGCATATCCTTCCAAATAGATGGACATTCTAAATTTTGAATTTGTATAAATGGGGGCAAATTATGGATAATCAAGCAAACAATGATAATGATGAAATATTGACGAATCGACAAGGCCATCCGGTTACTGATAATCAAAATGTACGAACAGTTGGTAATCGAGGACCAACAACTTTAGAAAACTATGACTTTCTTGAAAAAATCTCTCATTTTGACCGTGAACGAATTCCAGAACGAGTTGTGCATGCTCGTGGTGCTGGTGCACATGGGTACTTTGAAGCTTATGGAAAAGTTGGAGACCACCAGATTGCTAAATATACTAGAGCAAAATTGTTCCAAGAAAAGGGTAAAAACACACCTGTATTCGTTCGCTTTTCTACGGTTGTGGGTGGTGGACATTCCCCTGAAACTTTACGTGATCCGCGAGGTTTCGCTACAAAGTTTTATACTGAAGATGGTAACTGGGATTTAGTCGGGAATAATTTAAAAATCTTTTTTATCCGTGATCCATTGAAATTTCCAGATATGGTTCACTCCTTCAAAGTGGATCCAGTAACAAATCTTCCTGACCCTGAAAGAATGTTTGACTTTCTTCATTTAACGCCTGAATCTCTTCATATGGTTACATTTATCTTTTCACCATGGGGTATTCCGGCTAACTATCGTCAAATGCAAGGGTCTGGTGTTAATACATATAAGTGGGTTAATCAAGATGGAGAAGCTGTTCTTGTTAAGTACCACTGGGAACCGCTAAAGCATGAAATTAAAAATCTAACACAACTAGAAGCAAACGAAATCCAATCGACTAATTATAATCACGCAACTCAAGACCTTTACGAAGCAATTGAAAAAGGCGATTTTCCAGAATGGGAATTATGTGTACAAATCATGAGTGATGATGAACATCCGGAGCTTGATTACGATCCACTTGACCCTACAAAGCTTTGGTGCCCAGAGAAGTTCCCTTTTTTACCTGTTGGAAAAATGGTACTAAACAAAAATCCAGAAAACTATTTTGCAGAAGTTGAACAAGTTGCATTTGGAACAGGTGTACTAGTTGACGGACTTGATTTTTCAGATGATAAATTACTTCAAGGTCGTACATTTTCTTACTCAGATACACAACGTCATCGCGTTGGAACAAACTACTTACAACTACCTGTTAATTCACCAAAAACTCATGTAGCTACAAATCAACGAGATGGTCAAATGGAGTATAAAGTTGATATAGGACCGGGACAAAATCCACATGTAAACTATGAGCCTTCATCATTAGGTGGATTAAAAGAAGCACCGAAAACTGGAAAGGATCATGAGCCTTCCTACAATAATAAACTTGTACGTCAAAAAATTGATCGACCGAATGACTTTATCCAAGCTGGTAACACTTATCGTGCTTTTGACGAAACTGAGAAAAATGAATTAGTTTCAAATTTAGTCGATGCATTAAAAATATGTAAACCTCATATTCAAGAAACGATGGTTAGCTACTTTACAAAAGCCGACGAAGAATATGGACGAAGAGTACGTGAAGGTTTAGAAAAAGCAAATAGCAATAGATCTGAACACACGAGTACCGAAGCCGCTGATGTCGCTTCTGACAAAGCGAAAAATATGGGGCATGAATCGGACCGATATTAAGAGAGGGGTAGGCTTGTGCCTATCCTTTTTTGATTGAGTTAGAAAATACGAACAAAATATGTACTTTATTGATAAAGTTGTGAACTTTGTTGATATAATGGTGTTTTTTGTTGATATAGTGAGGATTTTTATTGATAAACTACTGTTTTTTGTTGATAAACTTTATTGTAGCTCGGGAATGTGTTTTAGAAAGATAAAGTTTATTCACAGAATATTACGACTTAAAGTTCCCAATTCAGCGATAAAAGTTTAAAATAAATTTAATAGTTAATGATGATACATATTACATAATGTGAAAGTGAGTTGTTTTATATGAATAATGTTACTACGTTTAAAATTTTCAAGCCGGCAGAAGATATTTTTGAAGCTTTCGTTGATCCTGCTAAAATCGGTAATTTTTGGTTCTCTTCAAGCTCTGAAAGATGGGAAACAGGAAAAGTTATTACTTTAAAATACGATCTTTACAACGCAGAAGGTAAAATAAAGATCATCGAGGTTGAGGCAAACAAAAAGATCGTGTTCGCTTGGGGACCTACAGAAGAAGGAAATATCGTAACGATTACATTAAATGAACAAGACCAAGATAGCACGGTCATCGAAGTAGTCGAAGAAGGCTTTAATGAAAGCGACGATAAATATGTTCATCATTTAATCGACAATAAAGAAGGCTGGGTTTTTATGCTTAGCTGTTTAAAATGTTACTTAGAATTTGGTGTAACTAAGTTAAGAGGCGGATTAGTGAAATAAAAATTATTTGATAGATATAAAGGGTTGTCTAGTAATTCAGGTTGTCTGATTATTAGGCAGTTCTTTTTTATTTTGATTTGAAAACGTGGAGAGAGTATTTTAGTTTCCCGTTTCATTTGTAGCTGTTATTTTTAAACTTCTTTTTATATTATTAAGAGATTTGTATCCATTTTTTATTAAATTTAGAAGGAATTAAAGATAATTTGCTAGTTTACTTTTAAAAGCATCTACTAATGTGCTAATTTTGGTCGTAATAATGGGTTTTTTCTTAGCTTATTTGCGATTTTATTTGCGATTCCACAATTTTATTTGCGATTCCCCATTTTTATTTGCGATTCCACGATTTTAATTGCGATTCCACGATTTTATTTTCGATTCCACAATCACCCAAAAACATATTTACCAACACAAAAAGAGGCCCAAAAAAGTCCACTCTCGCTTTCTCTATTTATACACTTCTCCACTAACAACCATTTTAATCGCATCCTCTAACGTCCCTAAAATAAAATCAATTTCTTCTTTTGTTAATATAAGAGATGGTCGCATTGTTATAATATTACCTTCAATCAACTTGAATGCTAGTCCATTTTCCATGCACATATACATAATTGATTCGGCTTCTTCAATTCCTCTTTGCATTGTATCTTTGTTTTTTACGATATCAATTCCTAAATGAAATCCGATTCCGTCTACGCCACCAACGATATCATATCGAGCAACCATTTTTCGAAGTTCTTCAATTAAATATTGGCCTAATCGGTTTGCATTTTCTACTAAGTTTTCATTTTCAATATATTCAATTGTTGCTAATCCGGCAGTGGCACAAATTCCGTTTTTTTCATGTGTGTAATGTCCAATTGAGCGATTTTCTAGTATATTGTATTCTTCCTTTGTCATGATGCCAGCAAAGGGAAATAGTCCTCCACCTAGCGTTTTTCCTAAAACTAAAATATCTGGTGTAACATAGTGTTCGAACGCAAACATTTTTCCAGTTCTTCCAAACCCTTCTATTATTTCATCAAAGATCAGTAATGCTCCGTACTTATTACATAACTCTTTTACTTTCAGCCAGAAATTTTTGCTCGGCATAACTGGAGTAGCGCTGATTGGTTCACCAATTACGCAAGCTATTTCCCCCTCTTTTTCGAAAAGTAATGTCATTTGGCGAAGTATTTCATTATCGACATCTTCTTGGTTTGTAAAATTCCAAGGATTTCTTAAATAGTTCGGAAATTCAACATGCAATGCACCAGGAACCATCGGACCGTTTCCGCCTTTAAAGAGTTCTTCGCCACCAATGCTTGCTGCTTGAAAACCTGTTCCGTGATATGAATCCCAAAAGGAAATTGTCTTCCATTTACCAGTAATTTGTTTTGCTAGCATGACAGCCATTTCGATTGCTTCTGATCCACCAGGTGCAAATAAGACACGGTCTAATCCTCTTGGTGTTATTTCAACTAGCTTTTTGGCAAGGTTTATGGCTTGTTCATTTGTATATCTCCTTGGAGTAAAGGTTTTTTTTTCCTTGAGAGCATCGATTACTTTTTCAATAACATAATCATTATTAAATCCTGCGTTGTGTACTCCATTTCCGTGTAAATCTAAATATTTCTTTCCATCCATGTCATATAAATAAGCCCCGTCACATTTACTTAAAACATTTAAAACGGGCGTACTTAAACTTTGGTGTAAAAAGTATTGTTGATCTTCTTCAAAAAGTTCTCTAGCCTTTTCACTTAAATTACGATTCCAATAAGTATCTCTATTCGTTGAAGAATTAATATCACCTTGTTCCCTACTTACCAACTTACTAGTCATTATGAACTCTCCTACCTTATCATTTTCATAAAAAAAGTGTAGCTAAATATTAGCTACACTTATCCGAATTAACTAAACCTTTTCAAGCCTTCTTCAAGTAGTCCAACAGCAAACTCTAGCTCATTTTTTGTAACGATTAAAGGTGGATGCCAAGTTATGCAATTACCTCCTGAAAGCTTAAATGACAGTCCATTGTTTAAACAGTAATAAAGAACTTTTTCAGCTAATTCATCATTCTTTTCTTTTGTTTTACGAGACTTAACTAGTTCAATTGAGATTAATAGACCTGCAACTCGAATATCGCCAATTTTCTCATATTTCCCATAAAGCTCATCTAGTTTTGTCTTTACGTACTTAGATTGAATTTGGCAATTTTCTTCCAAGTTATAGTCATCTATATACTCGATTGTTGAACAAATCGCTGCACATCCTAATGCTGGTTTCTCATGTGTATAGTGACCAAGTGATATTTCTTCAGCAACATCATATTTAGTACGGGTCAGAACTGCCGCTTGAGGAATTACCGCTCCACCTAGACCTTTTCCAAGGACCAAAATATCAGGTTCGATGTCAAAATTTTGATGGACATAAAACTTGCCACTTCTCATTAAAGCTGTCGGAACTTCATCAAATATTAATAAAATTCCATTTCGATCACAAATCTCTCTTAGTCTCTTAAAGTAGGACTTTGGTGGAATATGTGTATCAGTTGCTCTAATTGGTTCTAAAATAATAGCTCCTATTTCACCTTCGTGCTCAATCATATATTCAATATGGTCTAGACAAAAATTGGCTACATCTTCATGAGATTCACTTTTTAATAGATTACGATATCCATTAAAAGGAATTGCTTTTAATGTACCAGGCATAAGAGGACCCATATCTTTTTTAAAAACAAATTCTCCACCAACTGAAATCGCATCTAAACCAGCACCATGGAACGATTCCCACAATGAAATAACTTTATGACGTCCGGTCACTTTTCGTGCAATTTTAAGAGCTAATCCAACTGCCGCACTTCCAGATGGCGTAAATAATACTTTATAATCTTTTGAAGTTGTTTTGTTTATTAATGCATTTGCAGCTTTAATGACTATTTCAGCTGTAAATCTTCTTGGAATAAAAGGAAGTTCATCAATTTGTCTTTTGATTGCATCAACTACATACGGGTTTTTATATCCCACTTGATGTGAGCTATTTCCATGAAAATCTAGATATTTATTCCCATTCACATCAATTAAATAGCTTCCTTTTGCATCTACAATCCCATTAAGACAAGGCGTAGACATCGATTGCTTTACAAAAACTAACTCGTCAGCTTGAATGACTTCTTTACTAATCAAATTTAATTGATCCATCCATTCTGTGCGTAGTTGACTTGAGTTAATATCGCCTTCTCTTTTCAAGTGATTAGTTAGCATTAGGCTTATTCCCTTTTAAAATTCCTTCATTTATTTTTTCAACTAACGTAGGCAACTCGCTCATTTGTTTAATCGTGAAGTCTGCACCATTTTGTATAAATGATTGTTCAGTTTTCGAAATGATTGCTTCTTTCTCACTTTCTGTTAAGCTATTAAACTCTTCTAAGCTAAGTCCCATTTCTGAACTTCCTATAATGACACCAACAGACCACACACCGGCATTAATTCCTTCTTTAATATCTGAAATTGTATCTCCCACCTTCACAACTTTCCAAGGAGCTGTTAATTTCAACACCTCCATATTGTGATAAATCATATATGGATAAGGTCTACCAAATGAATTTGTATCATCAGGTGTAATATAGAAGTCTGGATAATAGCCCTTCTTCTCAGCATTTGGAACAACCACATCCATCATTTTATTTGTATATCCTGTTGTTGAACCTATTTTAAGTCCTTGATTTCTTAATTCCTGTACTGCTTCGATGACTCCAGGAATTGGCTCCGCATAATCAGAAAGTGACGACAATAGAGCTGGTTCAAAGTTTGCATAAAGTATATTCACATCTTGTTCATTAAACGGTCTCTCGTATTTTTCAATCCAAAGCTGAGAAATTCTAGGCATTGATAGCATTTCACGAATATGATCGATTTTAAGCATTCCCATAGGTGCACGAGCTTCTTCCATTGTTACGTCAATTCCGGCATTTTTAAAAATATCAATAAACACATTTACTGGTGCAAAACATCCAAAATCAACTGTTGTACCTGCCCAATCTAAAATAATTCCTTCTACTTTATTCATTTCGTCAACACTCCCATATACTCTTCGATAATGTTACATAAACTTTGAATATCTTCTTCATAAATTTCGCCAATATTTCCTACACGGAATGTATCAGCATCAGTTAGCTTACCAGGATAGATCACATATCCTTTTTCCTTTATGAAGTAATAAAAGTTTTCAAAGCTAAACTGTTCACTTGGGAATAAAAACGTTGTAATAATCGGTGATTGGTTTTCCTCATTTATATAAGCGTGAATGCCAACTTCTTTCAGTCTTTTTCTTAGAAGGCTGTTATTATTTTGATAGCGTGCAAATCTAGCTGAAACTCCGCCTTCTTCAATTAATTCATCAATCGCTTTTGAAAATGCTGCAACAACATGCGTTGGAGAAGTAAATCGCCATTTACCATCCTTGTCCATTTCCTTCCATTGATCGAATAAATCTAAAGATAAACTTCTAGCAATTCCCTCGCACTTAACAAGTTTCTCAAGTTTTGCAATGACAAAGCCAAATCCTGGAACACCCTGGATACATTTATTGGCACTACTAATTAAATAATCAATTTCCAGTTTTTGCACGTCAATTTCAATGCCGCCAAAGCTACTCATTGCATCGATCACTAATGTTTTATTAAATTCTTTTGAAAGCTCAGCTACCATTTCAATTGGGTTTAAAATACCAGTTGTTGTTTCGCAATGAACCATCACGATGTGTGTTATAGCTTGATCCTTTTCAAGGATATCTCTTAGATCTTCCTCTTTTGGAAGTTCATCATATGCAATGCTATATTGAACGAAATTAAGACCTATATACTTAGCCATTTTTACGATACGCTCACCGTAAGCACCATTCGTCACAATTAATACTTTGTCATTTTTAGAGATTGTTGAACTAATAACGGATTCAACTGCAAATGTACCACTGCCTTGCATCAATACAACTGTATAATCCTCTTTTGAAGCTTTTGCCAAATCTAAAAGCTGAGTTCTAATTTTCTGTGTAATTTCTTTATAATCATTATCCCAAGTACATCGGTCAAAGAGCATTTCTTCTTTGACCGTATTTGTAGTTGTTAATGGACCTGGTGTTAGTAATTTATAATTTTTCATGACCCTTCATCCCCTTGATAATTATTTTGCAGCGTTAAAGAACTGTTGGTGATCTTCTAATAATTTAACTGATAATGGTTGACTAAATTTCATCGAATGAGCTGGTTTATGTTCGTCGCTAACAGTTTCTCCATTGTATAAAGCAACTGGGTAATCTTTGATTAAATCTTTACGAGCATCTTTAATAATGACTTCCGCCATTTTCGTTGCTAATTCATTTGATTTCTTGTCCTTTTTAACAACTGCAACTGATTCAGTTAGTGAGAAGTTTCCTTCTGTAGGATCCACATAGTCAATTGGTAAACCTGCATTTTTGTCTAGTACTGCTTGGTGACGTAATCCAAAACCTGCAGCAACTTCTCCAGCTTCTACTTTCTTAATTGGACCTGAACCTGAGCTTTCTAAATGTGGACCACAGTTTGCGATTAAATCATGTAAAATTGTTTTACCTTCTGTTTCTCCATATTGCGTAATAATCGCTTGAATTAATAACCATCCAGTTGAAGAATCCATGATATTCGGAATTGAAACTAAACCTTTGAATTCTGGTTTTGCCAAATCTTTAATTGAAGTTGGCATTGGTAATCCTTTTTCTTTCATTACTTTCGTATTTACAAAGATCGCTCCTGTGTTAGCTAAAATTGGTGTATAAAACGCAGGATATTTCTCTAATGAATTTGTTTTAAATGTTAAGTCTTCAAACATATTGTTTTTTTCTTGAGCACTATCTAAAAAGTATGAACTCATTGTTACTAAATTTGCTTCGATTTTGTCGCCTTCAGCCATAAGTTTTCCACCTAATTCAGAAGTACCAAATGTTTGGAATACATATTTCCCTTCATAACCTGCTTTCTTTAATGCACTTTCCATTGATGTAATAGCTTCTTCATCACCATTTGTATAAATAACAACTTTTCCTGAGGCATTCGTTTTTGAACTATTACATGCAGTTAATGAAAAAACCAAACATAATGCGAATACTGACAACATAATTCCCCTAAATTTCTTAAACATAAAATAACCTCTCTCTTTTGTTTTTTTTTATTAAACTTGTTGATTACCCCTGAATAACGCTTTTACGTTGAAAATAATCACAGATGAATTTAACGATTAAGTTCGTGAAAAAGATTAGTAGAGATAAAACAAATATTTCATCGTATTTTTGAAAGTGCTGAAGCTCTTTAATTTTGCTTGCAACTAAGGAAGTTTCAGCTGTTATTAAGAAAATGATCCCACTTACCGTTACCATTGAATTAATAAAGTAGTAACTAATCATTTCAAAAACGGTTGATTTAGAGTTCGGTAAAACAACTCTGTATATTGTCTTTATCCATGAATCTCCCATTAGTTCCCCAGTAGTCTCCCAGCCAGGATTCATTTTGGATAATGAGTTTTTCGCTAATAAATATGGTGTAGTAAAGAAGTGAACAATATTGCATAGAATGATGATCGCGAATGTTCCTTTTAAACTACTATTATTGAAAAATAGTAAATACGATAAACCTAAAACCATACCTGGAACAGTGTTTGTTAACATTGAAATTAAATCAATGACTAGCTTAGATTTATGTTTAATAGCTGTTCGAACATTTAATAATGCCGAGCTATATGCAACAATCGTTCCTAAAACCGCTGTTAAGATTGAGACAAATAACGAGTTTTTATAAACTCCTATTAAATCACTTGATTGAAAAGCATCGACGAAATGTTGTAGCGTAAAAGTTAATTTAAATGGATAACTAATAAAAAATGGTACGATGAACATTACTGCAAATACTGATAGAATCCCAACTAAGATGATTGTGGAAACTATTCCAAAACTAATATCTCGTAACTTGTTGGGGATCATTTCAACATTTGTAAACTTGTCATAATGAAAATTGAATTTTTCAAGATAGTTTAGCAATAAAACTCCAAAGACAGCTGGAACAAGCATTAATACCGCAATGACTGCACCATTATTAAAATTAGGAATCGCTCCAAGCATAACTTGATATAACTGGGTAGCTACAACGTAATATGTACCACCCACAGAAGCTGGAATACCGTAATCTGTAAAGCTTAAAATGAATGAAAGAACAAAAGCTCCACCAAGCGTACCAAGTAACGGGCGAATAATTGTATTTTTAAAACTTCTAAATGGACCATCACCCATTAGTTCAGATACAACCATAAATTTTTTATCAATATATTTAAAAGAGTTATTAATTAATAGGAAAGCAGCTGGTAATGTATAGATTACATATCCGATTAACAATCCATTAAAACCATAAATTTCAAATAGATTTCTTCCGATTAATTTTGTTATTAATCCTTGTTGTCCAAAGGAATAAATAATCGCAAATCCATATGTGATTGTTGGAAGTAACATTGGAATGAGAATAACGATTTTCATAAATCCTTTTAAAGGCTGAATCAATTTTGTACAATTAATCGAATAGGCCAAAATAAAGGCCAAGACTGTACTGATACAAGCAGTTAAAGTAGAAACCTTAATACTATTAACAATTGCTTGTACTAAGTTTTTGTCTGATAGGATTGTTATATAATTGTTTATCCCAAAACCATGATCCGTTTCAAATGAGCGATAAAATAATGAAATTAATGGCACTAATAGAAATGAGATAAATAATATGAATATTGCTATATAAATGACTCGCATTTCTGGTTTAACTTTATGCATATTTCTCACCAAATAAGTTGTAAATATTATGTCTCTTAATTTGTAGCTGCTTTAATATAAACTCCTCTACAAAACGATTCTTTGGTTCATTTATTATTTCGCTTGGCGTACCAAATTGTGAGATTTTACCTTCATTAATAATTAAAATTTTATCTGATAAAGTTAAAGCTTCTTCTGGATCATGTGTAACGATAATAGTTGTTAGTTTAAATTCTCTTGCAATCGATTTAATACGCTCTTTAATTGATTCCTTTATGACACCATCTAGTGCACTTAAAGGCTCATCTAATAGTAAGATTTCTGGTTTTGTTACTAATGTTCTAGCAAGTGCAACTCTTTGTTTTTGTCCTCCAGAAAGTTCCCCTATTTTCTTATTTAAATGTGGCTTTAACTCTAAAAAGTCAATATAGTCTTGCAATTCTTGATCCGAAACAAGACCTTTCTTATTTCTTAAACCGTAAACTATGTTTTCATAAGAATTTAAGTTAGGAAAAAGCGCATAATCTTGGAAAACAATATTGAATCCTCTATTTTTCATTGGTGTTTTAGTAATATCTACATCATTAAAAATTATTTGTCCTTGATCCATTTGAGTTAGTCCTAAAATGAGGTTTAATAATGTTGTTTTTCCACTTCCACTTGGACCAAGTAATGAAACAATTTCTCCTGTATTAATTTCAAGATTTATATCCGATAATACGACTTTTTTATCAAACTGTTTGCTTACGTTTTGTAGTTTCAGCAAACTGTCCACCTCCTTAAGTACAACCTAAGTATAGAATTCGTATGTAAATCCAATTAGCTTTTTAAGTAAATAATATGTAAATTATAAGTAACTTTTGCATAACTTATGCATATATTTACATTCTTTTAACCAAATATTTGCATTACTACTATTGAAAATATGCATTCATTTCAATTAAACTGTAAGCACATATTATTAAATACGAAAATAGGTGAGGTTATGTTTCCACTTGAAAGACAAAACAAAATAATTGATTTATTAAAATCAAACAATGTTTTAAAAATAACTGAATTAACGGAAGCTCTAAATATATCGACTGATACATTACGAAGAGATTTAAACCTACTGGAGAAACAAGGTAAAATAGAGAAAATATATGGCGGCGCGAAAATAGCAGAATCGAAGTTTTTTGAATCTTCTATGGAAGAAAGAATGGTAAGCCACTTAGAGGAAAAAGAAAAAATAGCCAAAAAATGTGCTGAACATATTGAAGATGGAGATTGTATCTATTTAGATAGTGGTTCTACTACACTGCAAATTGCGAAGTTTATAAGGGATAAAAAGAATTTAACAGTCGTTACAAATTCGATACCAATCATAAATGAACTAATAAATAGTTCAATTGAGCTGATCATCATCGGTGGTAAAATTAGACGAAATGAACAATCGGTTGTTACGTACGATTATTTGTTTAATTTTAATGAATTAAATATATTAAAGACGTTTATTTGCGCCAGTGGAATTACAATCGAAAAAGGAATTTCTGATTATAACTTAGAGGAAGCTATTACAAGGAAAAAAATAATCGAGTTATCAAACATAAATTATGTAGCAGCTGACAGCACTAAGTTTGGTAAAAACGTCACTGTTCACATCGCTCCACTTGAAAAAATTGATTATATTATTACTGATTCTCAAATCAATAAAAGTTTTATTTCTAAATTTAGTAAGACAGATACACATTTGGTGGTTGCAGAATAGAGTTATGAAAAGCAGGAGGGTCCCTTATTTAGGGACCTTCCTGCTTTTCAAAAAAGAACTTGTCAATTAATCAGCAATATTTTCAATGTAAAAGAAGCTTTTTGATGTTGATTTCCACTACAGGATTCTCGCTTTCCATGGGGCGAGACCTGAGCCTCCTCGGCATTGCCGAGGCCGCTGAAAAACTACATGATTTTTGAAAATGTTCAATTCCCTAAATTTCCCATCCCCACTTTCATCTCTAAAATGGGATGTAATATAGATTATCATTCCCACTTTAGCTATAAAAAACAAAGTTTTTATGGGATTTGATTTTTCCGAAAAAGTAATTTTTAACCAAAATTTACTTTTTCATTGGCCTAGCATTGCCTGCGGGGTCTCAGCCTTCCTGCATCTCCCATAGGAGTCGAGAACCCCTCCGTTCCAATCAACCTATTCAAAATAAAAAAGTATGTAATAAAGCACCTTATTAGTCCCCTTTAGTTTGAGAAAAACACAGATTAGACACTCAGTAACTTTGCGAATAACTATAAATCGTTTACTTATAAACAAATAATTAAGTTTGTTCTTCAAACAATAAGCATCTCAATAATTTATATTCTGAAAATGAGCGATTACTAAAGTTCGTCGGTATTTCAAAAACAAATTATCTATTAAAACAAATCAATAGCATCATCAAAAGAAATTCACCATCAAATAGATCTAGTAACATTTTAACTATTGACTATTATATATTTCAACACTCTGAGGGTCTCTAAATTAAGGAACCATTTTTCTTATATTTCAAATGAAGACGGAAGTAATATATAAAAGTAAGTTTTAGTGGGATGTAAGTCATTTGAGAGAATCGCTAATAAAAGAAAAAAACACCCAATCTAATTGGGTATTTAAGGGACATTTTCAAAAATAAGATATGATTCCAACCAAGACAACAAAAGCTACATAAACTATTAATATGCTCCCAAAAACTCGTAATATTTTTTTGTTAAATTTCTTACCAATCTTCAAAATGATGTAAATGACAAGCGCCATAAAAAAGAGCATATTTAATATAGGTAAAATCGCGTAAATGAAATCGAACATATTAATCTCCTTTTATTCCAAATTTCATTATGGTCAAAATAAACTCCTTTGTTATTTTCTTAACTTTATAATACAACGCAGAAATTCATTTGTAATTTGGGGGAATTTTGACCTTTTATAACTAGTTGCACAAGGAACAAACTTAACTATTAAGTTAAAGGATAAAAAAATACTGGAATGCCCAATTCGCTTTGAACTCTTTTGGCTAATAATACCCCCGTTGCATTATGTTTAATTTTCTTATCCTCTGGAAGTGTAGGTTCATTAAACAAATCTATCGATCTTTGATAATCAAGTACCCATGCTATTAAATCTTTATACAACTCTTCAGAGATACGAAAGTCATCAATATCAAGATTCCAATTACACTTAGCACACCAAATTGGATCGGCAAAATCCGCTTCTACTCTGTATGATTCATCATGATTACATTTAGTTTTAATAATAATAAAATACCCCTTTTTCTATTTTATGAATATTACTCTTTTACATTTGAATTTCCTAATTCTTACAAAATAGTATAAAAGGAATTCAAAAGGTTTGTTAAGTTATGTTATTTAATTTGCTTACCATCTTTATCAAAATACTCATATTCAAACCTATATTCATGCCCATTTAGAGGTTTAGGAATATTTTCTAATTTAATGAATGAAGCTGATTTTGGATGTAAAATAAGTACAAATTCTTTTGTGGATTCACCTATAACTGTTAATTTTATTTTAGCCACAGATGTATCTGCATTTGTAACTACAAGTACGTGATCTGAGTGCATTACTTTTCCTATTTTAACAAAAAACAACTCATCAGTAGAACCACGTTTACTTGCAGCATATGTCCATTTATAGTTTCCATCTTTATTCTTATAGAAATGAATATATGCAGGAGAGTTATCATATAAGAAAGCAACTGTTCGGTCATGACCATGATTAGAATCAAAAATTTTTAGGATTTCAATTGCGTCTTTATTTTCATAACCATCAATCGAATGAATCGTTTTTACAATATTTTTTTCATTATTTCCATTCATTTGAAAAGAAGGTCTTATGAGAATGTATACTACTAATAGTATCAATACAGCTAAAAATATGATGCCTTTTTGGGATTTAAGCATAACACCACTCCTTTTAACTTTTTTCAAAAGATGGGGATTAGCTATCCTTTCAGCATAATACTCAGTTTAAAAACACAGGTTAATTAATATTCTTATGCAATTCATCTGGCATTTACTACAATAAAAATATCAATATACTTTGATTCCATCATTCTATTTATGCCTTTCATACCGTTTATATAATTTAGGAGAATATCCTATTTTTTTCAAATAGACCTATACTCAAAAAAATAGAAGCCCCGATCGGAGCTTCCATTTTCCCTGTCCTTATTAACACACTCTTTTCGAATCTTTCTCAAAAAATCTAGTTTCATATTGTCCAGCTACAATGTAGTTTTCATTTTCATTACAGATTCTCCAGCCATGACCTTTTACGTAATCGCATGGGACAATTAGCTGACTTTCTAAATATACTCTTGAAACGGTGCTGTAACCAGAATCATTTTGACTTGAGCTAGTGTAGACGATTCCGTTATGTGCACAAATATCTAAGTAACTTCCATTGTTGATTGTACTGTGGCATTGATCCCAACGTCCATTTTCTGCGTAAAGACTTTTGATTGAAGAATATTCTACAACTCCGTTTCTGCCCCTACATGAACCACTTACCGTTATTAGTAAATCATTATTCACTAGCATTGATGAAATCATTTTATCAGACTCTGTTTTTACTCGAGTGATTTTAAATGTTCCTAAGTCTAACATCCAAATGCCACCATTAATTGGATGAATTTTTGTTCCGATAAATAATGTATTTCCATGTAAGCATAGTGAGCGAATGGAAGGTGGTTTGTTGACTTTAAATGGTGAAATAATCTTCCAGGTCTCACCATAATTTGTTGATATGTAAATTACTTTATCTCCATGCGCTACGACAAGTCCTTTTGCATTACAGCATACGCTCCATACGCTCGCT
Source organism: Bacillus sp. AFS002410 (assembly GCF_002556365.1). Taxonomy (NCBI): domain Bacteria; kingdom Bacillati; phylum Bacillota; class Bacilli; order Caryophanales; family Bacillaceae; genus Bacillus; species Bacillus sp. AFS002410. The sequence goes on along the minus strand of NZ_NUEU01000001.1, from coordinate 123,666 downwards.
TTTGTAGGAAACTGTTCGATATTCCAGTCTTTCCCTTCGTTTATACTCTTTATGAATATCCCATTATCGCCAACACCATATATTGTTCTTCCTACACATTTTAAATCACGAATCTGATTTTTTATTGTAGGGAAACTAAATGTTCGGTTTCCATCATTGTCAATGATGATTCCATTATTTACAGTAGCTATAATCGTACTACCATTTTCAGTTCTTGTTACTGCTGTAGAACTGAACATGTTATTCATACAGTTCCCTCTAATTGGTCTTCGAATTGGCTAATAAAGCTAATGGCAAATGTGACACAACTCTCTATGTCTTCTTCTGTTTCTGGTGCGAATTCTACTTTTAATCCTTCCTCTACTATTTCAGCTCCACATTCTTTTAATCGCTCTTCTAATATGTCTACTGCAGCACAAAACTTAGGATAAGCGTGATCACCAGAGCCAAATACAGCTGCTTTTTTACCAGTTAACTCTAAGTTTTCAAGGTCATCATAGAAATCTTCAACTTCATACGGAAGCTCTCCATCACCCCATGTATAAGCTCCTAATATGATTCCATCAAATTCTAATAATTTCTGAGTATTAATATTTTCAATTTCTTTCATCTCAATATCATGTCCCATTGTATCTATACTTGATTTAATTAACTCAGCTATTTCCTCTGTATTACCTGACATACTTGCAAAAGCGATTAAAATTTTAGCCATTTTTCTCTCTCCTCAAATCTTACGTTTTTATTTATGACAATTATTTAAACAGCATCTTTATTTGTAAAAAATCTATTCTTTAATTCTTTTAAACTACGTAAATCATTTGCCATTGTTAGAAATGCTTCTCGATCATTCACATCAAGTGCTTCGTTTATTTTAAAATTCAAATGATTTATTTTAAGGTCAATATCCCACAATGAACAAAGTACTCCGCTTTCATATAAACCTTCTATATCTTCAACATGTAAATAAAACTCAAAATCACTGTTATTATCAATTAAATAATGCCAACCTAAGCAATCCACATACTTTCTCTCACTTGTCATTGTCCATAAATCACCTTCATTGAATTCAATCATGTGTTGATGCTTTTGACCTGGACAACAACATGTTACTTGCTGATGAAACGGCTCTAAAATAATAAAATGTTTATCCATCATCGGCCTCCTTAATGGCTCTTCTATTCTAATTCGAGCTTTTTATTTTAAATAAGGGAATCAATCATTTTCATGATATTGATAATCATTTTCAATTGTAATTTTATATGATAATGATTATCAATGTCAATTAAAAAATCGAAATCTTTTTTCTTCATGTCACTTTTAAATTTTTTATCCCCTAGAAAATAGCCCTTTTTATAGTGTTTCGACGATTTAAGGACAAGGCAAACAAAATATGTCATTTGTTCATAAGGGTGTGAACTTTGCTCATAAAGTAGTTGTTTTTGTGCATATGCCTCTGATTTTCGTGCATAAGCTGCAGTTTTTCATCCATAAGCCACAGTTTTTCATCCATAAGCCACTGATTTTCGTGCATATGCTCCTGTTTTTCATTCATAAGCTACAATTTTTCATCCTTAAGCTAATCGTTTTTGTGCATAAGACATTTGTTTTCCTTCATGACACTCTGTTAGCTTGAGCATATGCCCTTATCTTTCAATGTGAACACGATTGAAAACGCAAAAAAAACCATAAGAAATAATATCTTATGGTTCAAATTCCTATCCTTAAAATATAGTCCAGCTAACAATACCTATTAAAACTAATAGTGACAGGCTGTACTTTACTGTCATTTTAAAGAGCTTTGATTCTTGTCCAACAAGGCCAACTGCTGCTGTTGCGACTGCTACTGATTGTGGGGAAATCATTTTTGCCATTGTTCCTCCCATTACGTTTACGGCAACCATTGTTTCTGGGAGGATTCCGATTTGTGCTGCTGTTACGGCTTGTAATGGTGCAAATAATGATCCACTATTTACAACGGAACCTGTTAGGAATACGCCGATCCAACCAAGTATTGGTGAGAATAGTGGGAACTTGTCTCCAGTAGATGCGAACGCTAGTCCAAGCGTTGATGACATTCCTGAATAGGTACAAATGTAGGCAAAAGCTAAGACGCTACAAATGGTTAGTATTGGTGATATTAATTCTTTAAAAGTTTCACTGGCGGTCTCTTTAACTAAATTCCAATTACATTTAAAAATAATAATCGTTAAAATAGCTGCTAATACAATGGCCGTTACAGTTGACGAAAATAAATCTAATTTATAAACGGCTGCATAAGGTGTATCAGTTGGAACAATTGGCGGTTTTCGAATAATTAAATTATTCAAAGCTGGTACAGGTATTAAAAATACAAGTTTCGCCAGTGCTCCTCCGGGTGCAAATAGAGCTTTAATAAAGTTTAAATTAAAAATTGTCACAAAAACAGTTAGTAGAATAAACGGTAACCATGCATAGATGATTTGATTAAATGAATATCTTTCTTCTGCGTTTGAAGCTTTACTTTCTGTTTGTTGAATTTTATAAATTTCTTTTGGACTCCATATGCGTAAAAATAATGATACTGCAACTAAACTTATTATTGCTGCAAATATATCAGCAAGTTCTGCGCCTAAAAAATACAAAACAGCAAATTGTGTAATGGCGAATGAAATTCCATTAACTAAAATGGCTGGAAGTGTTTGTCTAATTCCTTTAAAACCATCGATGATAAATACAAGTAAAAATGGTACTAAAATGCTTACTAGTGGAAGAACGAGAGCAGTATATCTACCAACTGTAAGTCCATCAAGACCAGTCAATTGTGCTGGTACATTAACAGGTATTCCCATTGCTCCAAATGCTCCACCAGCAATGTTTGCGATTAAGCAGATCGCCGCAGCATTTAATGCATTAAAACCAAGCCCAACTAGAATCGCAGCAGTAATGGCAACAGGCGCACCAAATCCTGCAGCACCTTCTAAAAATGCGCCGAATGAATAGGCCACCAAAAGAACTTGAATTCGTTGATCTTCCGTTATGGATGCGATACTTTTTCGAATAATACTAAACTGACCAGTTTTAGTAGTTAGTTTATATAGGAATATTGCTGCTAGTACGATTGATGCAACTGGCCAAATCCCTGCCAATATTCCATATACAGCAGATGACACAATCATTTTTATCGGCATTCCATAAACTAAAACTGCAACAATACCTGCAACAATAATGCTTAATGCCCCTGCTATATAACCTCTTAGTTTTAAAACTGTTAATGCGATAATAAAAAATATAATTGGAATAGCTGCCATTAATGCAGAAAGCCAAATATTATGTAAAGGATTATATATTTGGGACCATGTTGACATATTTCGTTAGACTTCCTTTCCGTAAAATACCAATTCTTCATTTATACGGATAGAGTCACCAATCATTTGTTAAATATTCTACATAGTAAACTTTTAATGGATAGATTTTCTTGGAACTGGAGAGTTTTAGAAGAAGTTAGATAGAAGTTTATAATTTAGATCTTATCCTAAATTAAGATAGACATTTTCTTAATTTAGGATCACATTAGTTTAACCTTCAATAGAAAAATCACCTTGTTTATCCTTCATAAAATAAGGACTTAATACAAAAATTATACCAGTTATTACGATCACTACTCCGAAAAGCACGTAATAAGTTTCATTTGATTTATTTATTAAATTGCGTACAACATCGATATATTTTAATGCACTTAATAAAATAAGTACCCCAATTAACATGTAATTTGCTTTTTTAAATTCCATTTCTCGTCCCCTCCTTATAAAAATACTATCATAATTTTATTTCGTAGACCCCCGGTAATATTTTCATAAAAAGTTCACATTTATTACTTTACAATAAAAAAAACTCGCCGATTGGCGAAGATAGAGGGGTAGTTTCACTTATACTTAAATCCTAAAATTGGAAACTACGTCATTTGTTCTTCTCCGCTGCTAATTTATACTTTCTTAATGTACAAAAAACATAACCAAATGTTATGTTTTCAGTGAATGACAGAAGCTATCGATATTTACTTTACTTATCGACTTTCTACTAAGCCATATTTCTTTTTTATTCGTTCTAATTTTTCGATCATCGGATTAGCAAGGATCGCTAAAAAGATGACCGTTGCTACTGCGTGACCTAGATCAAATGGTACACCGGATAGATATGTTGCTATGAGAGCTTCCCTAGTGGGGTGTGAAGACCACATTAATAGTGCCCCAAAGTTTATGATTCCGCCATAGATAAAAAATGTTGATAGTCCACCGAAAAGACAAAGGATAAGCCTTTTTTTAGGGAGTCTATTTTTATGAAATATTAGTCCAGCAATAAATCCAATGATCCCAAAACAAAACATTTGCCATGGTGTCCATGGACCTTGACCAAAGAAGAAATTTGATACAAAGCCTGACATTGCTCCAACTAAAAATCCACTTTCAGCTCCAAAGGTTACCCCGGCAATAATGACGATTGCAACAACCGGCTTAAACTGTGGGATCCAAAAAAAGGCTGCTCTTCCAGCAACGGCAATCGCACATAGTACTGCGATCACAATTAACTCCCTTGCTTGAGGGCGACGTTTTTCAAAAACCATTCCAAATGGAAGCATCGAATAGAAAATAATTAGAAGACTAATCAAATAATATTTTCTGTCATTTAATAGTAAGATTCCGCATGCAATTGTTAGGGGAATTACTATTAAAATTAGAAAGGTGGCTAGCATACTTCTTTTTCTTGATTTTATTGCATTGCCATCTTGCATAATGCAATCACATCCTCATTTGTTATGGCATTTTTAAAATATTGGCGAGAGATGCGATTTGCTGCAGTTGTATAAAAACTATTACCACCAAAGAATTCTGAAGTTGTACTTTCCGAAATTAAATTACCATCGAAAAATAGTCCACAATTGTCTGTATGTTTTGCACAAAATTCTAGATCATGTGACACCATTAAAATCGTAACACCATTTTGAGTTAGTTCTTTTAAAATTTTGGCAAACTTCTCTTTAAAACAGTTATCTAAACCTTTAGTAGGCTCATCTAGTAATAGAATCTTAGGTTCTAATAGTAGTATTTTTGCTAATGCTACTCGTTGTTGCTCTCCACCACTTAAATCATAAGGGTGCTCCTTTAGCAAATGCTCTATTTCAACTAAGATAGAAACATCAGAAATTTTCTTGTTCATCTCCTCTTCACTTAATGTTCGATCCTTTACGATCGAAATTAAATCAAGCTCTACAGTCTTTTTCACAAATAAGCTTTGAGGATTTTGAGGTAGTACACCTAAATTTTTATGAAATAGCTCTTTATTATTGTATTTCGCAACTGGTTTTCCATTTAGTAAAACTTTTCCACGATAAGGTTTATTATTTCCTGCTATTACTGATAGAGTTGTTGATTTTCCTGTTCCATTTCCACCCATAATGGCATAAAATTTACCTTTTTGTATTTTAAGAGACAAACTTTTTAAAATATCCGTCCCATTTTTTTCGTACTTAAACCATACATCCCTTAATTCAATCGCGTTTTCGTTGTTATTCATATCATTTTTCACTTCAGGATTTTGTTCTTTTATTGATTTACCATTAAGTAAATGATCTAAAAAATTTCTTCCGTCTCGCACGGTTACTGGGCATTCCTCATTACTAGACAAGCTCGAATAGATTTGCATGGCACTTGGCAACGCACTTATTAAATCAATTTTTTCATTCATTAAGCATTCACAAACACGTACAGGTGTATCGTGAACAATTATCTTACCGTTTTCCATTGCGATTACTTTATCAGCCATCGGAAAAACTTCTTCTAATCGATGTTCCGTTAAGATGATCGTAACGCCTAATTCATTATTTATCTTTTTAATTGCTTCCAAAAACTCAGCTGCAGCGATTGGGTCTAATTGTGAGGTTGGCTCATCTAGTATTAATACTTCTGGTTGCATTGCCATGACCGACGCTAAATTTAATAGCTGTTTTTGACCACCTGACAGTTCACTCACATTTTTCATAAACCAATTTTGGATACCAAAAAAGCTAGCCATTTCAGCTACTCTGAGTCGTATTGTTTGATTATCAATACCAAGACTTTCTAATCCAAATGCAAGCTCATGCCACACTTTATCAGTTACGATTTGATTATCAGGGTTTTGTGATACAAAACCTATTTTGCTCGCTACTGTTCGTAAATCTAGTGATTCAATTGGTTCATTCATAAAGTTTATTTCACCACTTCGATTTCCATGAGGTGTAATAATCGTTTTTAAATGTCGTAATAATGTTGTTTTACCACAACCCGATTTTCCAATTATGACTGTAAAATCACCTCGATTTATGTTAACTGAAACATCATCAATCGCTTTATATTCTCTTTCTGGATAAGAAAAGGTTAGCTGTTTGATTTGATAGATTTCCATTTCAAATCCTCCATTACATTCAGAATCATAGGGGTAAATAAAAATAACAAGTAAGTAAAATAAACAAAAAGATTCCATATCGTTAAAGGCTTTATTAAAATGGCTGGATAGTATTTAATAGAAGTAATTCCTTGATACGTGCCAATTAAAATAATGGTAGTACAAACAATAAAGATTGCTAATACGATTCGATCTCTTTTTTCGAATTTAAAAATTGAGAATGCAGTACGGCCTCTAAGTCCATAACCGCGAGATTTCATTGAGTCGGCTGTTTCTATTCCATTTTCTAATGCCCAAGTAACTAATATGGAAATAATGTTAAGCCCATTTTTTATATGATGAAATAAATTGCCATTTGAGGTAGATTTACCAATACTTCGTTGTGCTTCAGCAATTTCTTTTATTCGCATTTTAAATCTAGGAACAAATCGTAACACCATCGAAAATATTAATGATAAACTTGGAAGGATTCTTCCAAATAGATAGATAAATTTATCCGAAGTCATTACGGCATTGTAGCAAGCAAACCAATTAATGACAGTAACAAGCATACACGCTACTGCAATACCATATAAAATTGATTCAAGTGTAATTGGATTCCCATCGTCAATATAATAAAGAATCGTCACACCTGCGTGACTAAACGTTGGATTTATAATCGCTGCAATAATCATTGTTGGAAGCATCATAAAGAAATTAAATTTGACCGATTTGACACCGTTTAAATAAATTGAGTAGATGACTGCCACTAAAAGTGAAATGATTAATAGGACAGGATGAAGAAAAAACATTGAAAAAATAATGACTGCTGTAAAATAAAACATATTTATGAAAGGATGGCAGGATGAGAAAGCATCCCTCATTGATTCTCCACTCCTTCTACATATCCTCCGACATCACGTCCTAAATCGCATGTATAAACCCATTCAATGACATCTCCATCTTTTAGTTCATAACGACTTGCTCCGTAATTTGGAAACCATCCATTTACTTTGTACATCCAACCAGAAAGCTCACCACAATCAAATTCATAAATATTATTTATACCCTCAATATAAGCGCTATTATATGCTGGGTAAAATTCCATTTCCATTTGAATTTTGGATGCTCTCGTTTCACGTTTCAATACATCTAGAACGCTTTCCCCTTCTGAAAACTCAACTGTCCTTTTTGCCATGATCACGCCATCTTTTGGCAAAACAGATAATTTATCTTCGTTAAACTTGTCCATATTATTTAAAATCGTGTCACAAGCAATTGAAATGGTAGCAGTTAACTTTTTAGTAGGAACAAATGCAGTATCACCAGGTTCTACTGGTTTTGGTTTATCCACTGGTACTGGATCTGTTTGATATTTATCCTTTTTGCCACTTGCTGGTTTTTTAGTCGTTGCAACGTCATTCTTCTTTGTATCTTTCGGAGGAGCATTCGACTTCTTTTGTATTTTATCTGTGCTACTTGATTTTTTTTCTTGAATTGGTGCTTTATTTACTTCCTTTTTTGTTTTCTCTTTTTTAGGGCTTTCCTTTTGCTCTTGTTTGACTTCATTACTTTGCTTTTTTTCAGAGGTTTGCTTTTTTTCATCACTCTGTTTTTTTTCAGTAGTTTGCTTTTTTTCTGCGCTTTCTTTTGCGTTATTCTCTTTAATTGTGTTAACTACTGATTGAGAAATTCCATCGTTTGGTACTTGCTTTTTCCCTTCAGCCGAATAATCTTTTCCACAGCCAATTAGCAATGTCGGTATAAGTATTAGAAGTATGGAAACTAGCCACTTTTTCATCGCATTCCCCTCCTTATTAAAGTATTGAAACGACCGCTAATTTAGCTAGTGGTCGTTTCAACATTAAAAAACATTTCGAGCAGATTTTTTTGACGTTAATAGATTACTATTTAACTGTTACAATCGTATTTGCACTTTTATTTCCTGCTCGATCTACTACATAAATTGTTAGTTTTGTATTTTTCTTTTGTTTTGCTATTTTTACAGAGTACGCTCCAGACGATGATACTTTTGAAGTTCCAATCTTTTTAGAGCCTTGAAGTATATAAATCGTACTATACACTTCTGCTTTTCCAGTAACTTTCGTTGTAGAGCTTGAAATGCTCTTTACTGTCGGTTTAGTTGGAGCTGTTTTATCGATGTAAAATACAACCGTTCTTTTATTTCCTTTCAAATCAGTTACAGTGATTGTATATTTAGCAGACGCTGAGTAAACTTTACTAGATGAATAAGGATAAGACTTTCCGTTTATTGTATACGTAGCTGTTAAAACGCCAACATTATCGCTTATTTGGACTGTTTTATTTACTTTATAATAGGCATTATTTGTTACACCTTTTATCGTCGGTAATGTTTTATCAGCCTTAATAAGTGAAAGCCTAGCTTCTGCTGCAGTAAGTTTAGAAATACTTCCTACAAGTGTTTTTTGATTTGAATCAAGCGCATTGTAACCAGAACGGGCTGCTTTAATCGCCGTCTCACTTGTTAACCTGACACTTCCTACAGCTGGTAAAGCCGAAATTTTATCTTTAACAGCTTTTGCCGCATTTTTTAAATTAGTAATTGTTTTTTCAGCCGATACGAGTTTAGTTAAAGCTGTCGAACTTACGAAAGCTTTTTGTGGTGCTGTTAATCCGTTATATGCCGCTCGAGCAGCTACAATAGCTGATTCATTCGTAAGCTTTATTTGTGAAGGTAATGCATTGATTTTATTTTGAACTTCACTTGCTTTAGCTTGATTTTTTAATGTAGTAATCGCATTTTCTGCTGCGACTAATTTGTTTAATACATTAATAGAAACTTTTTCTTTTTGAGTGTGAGTTAACCCATCATACGCCTTGCGAGCTGAAACTACCGAAGCTTCGTTTGATAGTGTAATAGTAGCTGGTAGAGCATTTATTTGATTAACGACTAGATCGACTAATGTCGTTTCGTTTTTTAATGCTCTAAGTGCATCCTCAGCATCGACTAATCGATCTAAAACTACCGACGCTACTAATCCTTTTTGAGCTAGTCCTAACCCATCATAAGCCGTTCGAGCAGAAACAATTGCTGGCTCGTCCACAAGTGCGATTGTGGCTGGTAAACCATTAATTTGGTTAGTTATGACCGTTACAGGGGCATCTGTCATGTTATAAAGGCTGTTTATTCCATTTAAGAATCGGTCATAAGATTCAAGAGCATAAGTCCCTTGATCTGTCGCCATGCCGTCTGCACTACCTTCTAAAACATGCTTGAATCCTCCACCGTCTACATAAAACTTAAGAAGTGCAGTCACTAAATTTCCATTTGGCTTTACAAATCGACTATCGGTTGCTGGATTTACACCTAATGCTGTTAAAGCTACGATTGCTTGTGCAATACTTTCACTAGACGTAGAGCCCCAAGCAGTGAATCCTCCATCTGTATTTTGTAAGTTTGATAGTGCAGTCACTGCTCGATCAATTGCGCTACTCACCTCAGGCATTGATTCGTATGGAGCTAACGCTTGCAGTGCCATTGCAGTAATATCAGGATCTGGCGTTGTGCCAGATAAAGCAAAACCTCCTGCTTGATCAGTCCCTTTTTTTATTTCCTTACTTAAAATAAAATCAATGTATTTTTCTCTCGTTGCTTGTTTTGTAGAATCTGCAATAGTAGGAATCTCATAATGATTTGAATCAAATGCGATTAATGCAAAAATACCACCATTAATACCTTGATAAATTGTTTTAGAGTAATCGGCAAGCGGTGTTAATAAATTGTAACCACCTACATTCGTAGGATCTTTTCCTAATGCACTTAGTGCCAGTATTAGCCTTGAGTACTCAGTGTTTTTTGATGTGGACAACACACCTTTATCTGATTTCACTTGATCGACGATACGATTATAGTAGTTAACAAAATATTGTGCGGGTACATTATAGTTCCCTCTTGCTAAAGACAGTACTGACCATTCACCTGAAATTGTTCCAAAACTTGGATTAGGAACTTTAGATAATAAAAATCCTAAAGAATTATTTAGTTGAGTACTTATCGTCGTATTGCTATTAGCTTCACTTAGTTTCAATATTGAGTTAGGCGCAGCCTTGGCATTCTCATATGTAGTGTAAGTAGTTGGTTGTCCTAAAATCGTAGCACGGCTATCTGCATGCACGGAATTAGCAGGAACAGTAACTGAAAAAATAAAAAAACCTGATAATAACATCCCTGATATTTTTCTCATTTTTATACCATATCCTCTCTTCTTTTCTAAAAACCAAGAACCGTAAAAATAATTGGAATTATCATATCCTTCGACTTAAAAAAAACTGAAACGACCTCTATTAAACTAGTGATCGTTTCAATATTACATACAGCTAGAGAATTATCAGTATTATTTAACAGTTACTGTAGTTTTTGCGCCCTTATTCCCCGCTCGATCTACTACATATACCGTTAATTTCGTTCTCTTTTTCTGTTTTGATATTTTAACAGAGTAAGTCCCACTCGATGAGACTTTTGCGGAACCAATTCTTTTTGAGCCACGATAAATATAAACCGTACTATTTGACTCTGCTTTACCAGTAACTTTTGTTGTAGAGCTCTTTATACTTTTTACTGCTGGTTTAAGAGGTGCTTTGTTATCAATATAGAAAACGATGCTTCGTTTGTTCCCTTTTAAATCAGTTGCAATAATATTGTACTTACCAGATGCTGCAAAAACTTTTCCTGAATAATAAGTGTATGACTTACCATTAAACGTAAGTTTTACATTTAACAGCCCAACATTATCACTGATTTGAATTGTTTTTTTCGTTCTATAATAGGCATTATTTGAAATTCCTTTTATAGTTGGTAATGTTTTATCTGCTTTTATTACTCCTAGCCTAGACTCTGCTGAAGTAAGTCTAGTAATACTGCCTACTAGCGATTTTTGACTTGAATCTAAAGAATTATAAGCTGCTCGTGCTGACTTAATTGCCGATTCACTAGTTAATCTAACTTGTGATGTAGTTGGTAATGTAGCAATTTTATCTTTCGCAACTTTTGCGGCATTTTTTAAATTCACAATTGTTTTTTCAGCTAATACAAGCTTATTTAGTACAGTAGTTGTAACTAAGTTCTTTTGAGCAGTTGTTAAAGAGTTATAGTCTTTTCTAGCTGCAATTACTGCAGATTCATTAGCTAACTTGATTTGTGAAGGTAATCCATTGATTTTATTTTGAACCGCATCTGCTTTTACTTGATCTTTTAAGACGATTATTTTATTTTCTGCTGCTTCTAATTTATTTAATACAGTTGTTGATACTTTCCCTTTTTGAACAAGAGTAAGTCCATTGTATGCCTCACGAGCTGATATTACTGCAGTTTCATCCGATAGCGTAACAGATGTCGGTAAAGCATTTATTTTGTTAACAACTGAGTCTATTAATGAAGCTTCGTCTTTTAAACTTTTAATTTCTGATTCTGCTGTAACTAATTTTTCTAATACAGTTTCCGTCACTTTTTCTTTTTGAGCTTGCGTTAACCCATCATATGCTTCACGAGCTGACACTACTGCTGCTTCATCTGATAAAGAAATAGTTGTCGGTATGGCTTTTATTTTGACTATAACTGAGTCTATTAATGAAGCTTCTTCTTTTAAACTACTAATTTCTGCTTCCGCCGAAATTAATTTATTTAATACGGTTTCTGATACTTTTTCTTTTTGAGCTTGCGTTAACCCATCATATGCTTCACGAGCTGACACTACTGCTGTTTCATCTGATAAAGTAATTGATGCTGGTAATTCATTGATTTTATTAATTACTGAATCAACTAGTACTGCTTCTTCTTTTAAACTAGTAATTTCTGATTCTGCTGCAACTAATTTATCTAATACCGCTGATGATAGTAATCCCTGTTGCGCTGCTGTTAAACCTTCATAAGCCGTTCTTGCTTTAGCAATCTCTGATTCATTTGAAATTGTAATTGTTGTAGGTAATGCATTAATTTGATTTGTAACTAAGGTTACCGGAGCATCCATCATGTTATAAAGACTATTTTCTCCCTTAAGAAACCTGTCATATGATACAAGGGCATATGTCGCTTGATCTGTAGCCATTCCATCTACATTCCCTGTTAAAACATGCTTGAATCCTCCGCCATTAGCATAGAATCGTAGTAATGCGGTCACTAAATTTCCATTTTCTTTTACAAATCGACTGTCTGTTGCTGGATTTACACCTACTGCTGTTAAAGCTACGATAACTTGTGAAATACTTTCGCTAGAAGTTGAACCAAATGCAGTAAATCCACCATCCGCTTTTTGAATAGTAGAGATCGCTTTTAATGCTCGATTAATTGTTGCATTTACCTCTGGCATAGATTGATATGGAGCCAATGCCTGTAATGCCATTGATGTAATGTCGGGATCAGGCGTTGTGCCAAATAAAGCAAACCCTCCTGCTTGATCAGTACCCTTCTTTACTTCTTTACTTAATATATAATTAACGTATTTTTCCCTTGTTGCTTGTTTAGTAGAATCTGCAATTGTTGGTATTTGATAATTATTTGAATCGAATGCTATTAAGGCAAATATCCCTCCGTTAATCCCTTGACTAACTGTTTTATCATAATCAGCAAGTGGAGTTAGTAAGTTGTATCCACCTACATCAGTAGAATCTTTTCCTAATGCACTAAGAGCTAATATTAATCTCGCATATTCCGTATTCTTTGATGTAGATAAAACGCCGTTTGCTGACTTCACTGTATCGACAATACGATTGTAGTAATTAACAAAATATTGATCAGGTACACTATAGTTACCTCTTGCTAATGACAATACTGACCATTCACCTGAACCCGTACCAAAACTTGGATTAGGAACTTTAGTCAATATATAACCTAGTGAATCATTTAATTGCGTGCTTATATCAACATTGTTTAAAGCATCATTTAAAGTAGTTAGTGCAGTATTAACAGTAGATTGATCAACTGTTAAATTAATAAGTGCTGTATTTGCTTGATCATATGCAGTTCGAATAGATTCCTTCGCTAATAACGCATCTTTGTTAGGTGCTGAATTTACTTCAGCTACTTTTTTTAATAAAGAATCTTTATTTGCTGGTGTATAAAGTGCTTTATCCCCACCAAAACTTGAATTATCTTGTCCTAAATCTGAGCCGTATCCATAAAGTGTAAATTGCCATCTACAAACATCCCCATCTTTCGGGAATTTATCAGATGCCCCAACATTTGGAAACTCATTATTAACTGCATACATCCAACCGGACATATTATAGTAGTCAAATTCCCCTAAATAGCCCGTTTTTTGAGCTCCGTTAGCAATAATTTCTTCATTACTTAAATTCATTGCATCTTTTATAACTGTCGGAACATTTATAGAAATATTTCCATTTTCAAGTTTAACCTTTGACAAATAGAATCCTGAATTAAACGATCCGTAACTATCATAATTACTTGTCCCGCTTAAAAATCGGTCAAGAACATTTGCATAACTTTCCCCTTCATAAAAAGGAACTTTAACTGGTTGTCGAATTAATCCCGCACCTAATGTATTTGCTTCGACTGACATCGTCACATAGCCAATTGGACTATCTGCGTGAACCGATACAGAATTCGTTGGAATTGTAATTGAAAAAACTAATAAAACTGCTAATAATAATCCTAATATTCTTTTCATTTAAACGCGTCCTTTCTTTCATTCCTAAAAAACTATCTTTCTAATAAACTGAAATTCTTCCTCCCTTATTTTGCTTGATTTTCCGGTGTCTTTGAGTGACAAAAATTCTTCATTGCCAATAAAGAAAACTCGCCAAATATGGCGAGTCTTTAGGCGAAGATAGAGGCTTAAGTTGCACTTATACATAGAAATTAAAATTGGCAACCACGTCGACTTTTCCTCTCCGCTGCCAATTTAAACATTCTTCATGTGCAAAAAAAGAGCCCTGCCTTGTTTGGCAGGACTCATAGTTATCCAAAAATTAAACTGCACACAACATACTAAAAAATGCGCGTCACAGCGCTCTTATACGGCTTTCGCATAAGAACAGAATTTTTCTGATAACAAAACTTCCCTCACCGAAAGACTTGTAAAATGCAAATGGCAGGTCTCCTGACTTAAAGCTTCTAGCCTACTCCATTCATCTTCCCAGTTTCCCAGTGATTTACGTGCAATCGCACTCGAATGTTTCGTAGCTTTTTACAGTAGATGTGAGCTGTTTTGGTTTTTCACCAAATTCCCTATTAATGCAAACTGCAACCATATACTGTCTTCATTTTAACAAATGGTTTAATACTGTACAAATTAATTTTTAATTTTTCTAAATTGTTCTCTACTTTTTCTGTTAAATTAAAATGTTGATTTTTGAATAAAAAAAAGAGGTTGTCCAATTAGACAACCTTAGGAACTCTTATATTAATATTGCTAACTTTGTAATGTTTAAGTTATTCTAATGATTTTTAGAGGTTTCGTTAAATTACTTAGAAGATTAATTTTCAATCTAATTCCTTAATATATTCTTCTCTTTCTTTAAAAGCTTGTTTTACGATTTCTTTCAATACCCCATCTGGAATATGAAAGGAAATTGAATTCATATAGTCCTCTGGATATTTATTATCTAAAGAAAAAATTGTAACATTATAAACGTCAAGTTTGGCACTCGTTAAAAATTGGAGTAACTGATAGACCTGATCTACATCGTCTATATCACCTTTTAGTTGAATGTCAAAAATACTATATTCATCAGACTCGAAAGCTAAATCAATATTCTGATTGAAAACTGGCATTTGTTTTGTATTCAAATAGTTATAACCAAGACTCCTTAACCCACCTTCAAAATCCTTGAAAAGCCCGGATTCTTCAACATAGTAAGAGTATTGTGCAAAATTTGTTATATTCGGCGGTTCATAAGGTGTTGAGCTTTCACGTTCAAAATCAGACATCGAATAAATCGAATGTACATTGTCTATATCAAAAGTTATTCTTTTATTTACATCATTTGTATAATACTAATTTCTTTCACATCTAATGGCTTGTAAACATTGCTAAACTCTTGAAGTTTTTTAAGCACTTCATAAATAGAATTCATTTTTTCAGTATCAAATAAATTTTTAACATTTGCACTCACAACATTTACTTTTAAATGTTGTATAACATTTCCACTATCAGCGTAATCAAACGATTCCATATCATTTTCACTTTTAAATTCGATTGACTTTACCTTGGCTCGACTAAGAATTGCTGAATTCGATTTTTCAAAAGCCTTTTTCATTTCAAATGTTTTAGATTGGATGTCATAGTCATCTCCAATAATTTTTGTAAATAAAATCCCCTTAATGTATATGTTAAAAGTGAGCTTATTTCCCGTTTTCTTTCTAATTTTAAAATAGGTATCTCCCATATTCCCTTCGTTTATGTTTGGTTTTTCCAAAACATCTACTTCGAAACCGTATTTGTCTTTAATATATTTTTGTGCTTTTACATCGATCGTTCCTGCCCCAACACACGCAGTCATTAAGAACATCGAAACGAAAATTAGCATTGTACAAATTGATAGTTTGATAGCTTTTATATTCAAAGAAAATTACCTGCTTTCTAGACACCAAAATCCATATTTTTCAATTAGAAAACTCTTAGAAATTCATTACTGACTAAATGATTTTACCATATTTTGGAATTGATTTCGTTATATTTTGAAACTTCTTATCTTATTCAACCAATCTTCAATTTAGTTGCATAAGAAAATCTACAAACTCCTTAACTGAGCTAACAATAAAAAAGAACCCTAAGTATAATGGGTTCATTTACTCTTCTATCTCCGCTGTTTCGATCCACTCACATAAAGAATAACAATGGCAAAAAGAAACATTCCACAAACAATAAATGGCATTAAGCCTGAATTATAAACCATATATATTCGAATATGACGAACCGCGTTTACAATAATAAAAATCACCATGCATATCCACAATATTGCAATGAGAGCCATATTTTTATTTCTTCGCATAAACATCAGCCCCTTCCAAAAAACAACTCCAAAAATACTGTTTATTTTATTATATAGTCGACATAGTGAATCAATGACCATCGTTTATTTGTGTGTGTAAAAGTTATGGACTCATTGGGGGTCTTGAGATAGAAAAGTAGCGATTTGTTGATTATCTTTAACTCATAAGAGGGTCATGAGTTAGGAAAATAGCGATTTGTCGACTATTTTTAACTCATAAGAGGCTCATGAGTTAGAAAAGTAGCGGTTTTTTGATTATTTTCAACTCATAAGGGGGTCTTGAGTTAGAAAAATAGCGATTTGTTGATTATTTTTAACTCATAAGCGGGTCTTGAGTTAGAAAAGTAGCGATATGCTGATTATTTTTAACTCATAAGAGGGTCTTGAGTTACTAAATTAACTAAAACACTATAATTTAATACTCTTAAAACCTCGCACCGCCTCCCTTAAATAAAAAAATGTTTCTAAATTATGAAATTTCATCTTCCTACCTATCTCTTTTTTGTATTCACAACAAAAATATATTAAGATATCTTTAAGTCTTTAATCTCTTCTATATTAAATAGTAAAAATATTCAATTTAAGGAGTTTCCAAAATATGAGTATGCCATTTGAATTTAATTTTGTAATTGTAACGAACGAAAAAGCGATCAGAAAAGAAAATAATACATTCTCTTTAGAGCTTAATGGATACCACTTGTTTCCTATTGATACACCAATCAATGTGACTAGAAAGAATGATGAAAAGCCTTTTGGTATTGCTGTTATAAGAAAGATTGAATGGAAAAGTGAGAGTACATATATGGATTATGAATTAAAAGCAATTGATACGGTTAATTAAAAAATAAAACGGATAGCTAAAGACTGCTATCCGTTTTATTGGTATTTTTAGAACTCTTTCATTGTTTGATATGCCTGTTTTGCTAAAGCAATATGACCAAGTTCATTCGGATGTACTCCATCAGTGCCTTCGAAAAACTCAGTCTTCAATTGTTGATGATGTTGAAACGGAATTCGAAAATCAATTAGATTAAATTGATTTATTTCAACCATTTGCTCAATTCGTTTGGCTAACTCTTTTGCTTTTAAAACAAATGTTTCAAAGCCAGCAATCGGTTCCCATACTTCTTTGCGATTAATATTTTCTAAATGAATTGGTGGATGGATTGCTATAATAGGTTGAATATTGTTGTGTATAGCTTGTTTGACCATTGAATAAATGTTCGACAGTATATAGTTTAAATCAACATTCCACCATAAATCATTTCCTCCAGCGCAAATAATTACATGTGATGGATTGTTTAATACGATATCATGGTAGAATCGTGACAGCATTCCAGTACTTGTATCACCTGAAATCCCTTTATTTATAATCTCAACTGATAATTCGTTTTGAAGTACAGCTGGCCATGCATTAACTTTTGAAATTCCTAAACCTTCCGTAAGACTATCACCTAAACAAATAATTTTCATACGCTCACCATTGTTCCTTGATTGCTTTTTGACCTACTCGTGGTCTTACTTTTACTAAATATGTAATTCCACTCACACCAAACATAAAGATGATATTAATCGTAAATGCAATAAACCCTGGATCTAAATCTTTTAAAAATTGAGGTGCATGAGGGAATAATGTACCGAAACTCGTATTTTTAATTGTTACGTATGCTACTGTAATTAATCCGGATAGTATTCCCGCTACTGCTCCAGTTTTTGTAACTGGATTACGTTTTAAGAACGTTACAATTAAGGCAGGGAATAATTGTAAGACGAAACTATATGCCATTAATAATAGAGATAGCATTGTTTTTCCACCATAAAACGTAAATAATAAAGCGATTAAAGCGATGATTGGCACTAAGATTCTAGTAAGTCCAGCTAACTTCGCTTCACTTGTATCTGGTTTAATTGCTTTATATATATTTTTTGAAAGTAATGTTGAAGCCGTTAATAATAACAATGAACTTGGAACTAATGCTGCTAGTAAACCTGCTGAACCAATTACACCAATAAACCAAGGTGGGAGTGTTGCTTTAGCAATTGAGAATAAAACTAGATCAGTTCGTCCTCCTGGAATATGTGGCATTTGTAAAAGTGCAGTAAAACCGATAAAAAGGATGAATACCATCAGTATTTGATAAAGAGGAATCAGTGCTGCATTTTTTCGTAATGTTTTGGAATCTTTGGATGATAAACTCGCTCCAAAAACATGGGGCCACATGTATTGACCAAGTGCAATAATTAAGCAAACTGATACATACCAAGAAATACTATAACCAGACTTAGGTAGAAGTAAGAATCCAGGTTTAGCAGCATCTAATGTTTTAAACATCGGTTCAACGCCACCGTAATAATGGACTGGCAAATAAATTCCTAAAACTAAAATCGTAATAAGCATCAAAATATCTTTTAGTATCGCTGTAAATGCTGAACCATGTATTCCTGAGATATAGACAAAGATTGTCACGACAATAACACCAATCCATACTGCTAAATTCGGTGAAATGGCACCGTATGAAGCTTCGGATACAATAATTTTTATACCATTTAATTGGAGAACCATATATGGAATAATGGAAACGACCCCAACGATTGCAACAAGTAGCCCTAAAGATTTACTATTATATTTTTTAACGAAGAAATCTGGCTGAGTTAATAAATTATGTTTTTTCGCATAACGCCAAATATGGGGTAAAATCCAAAATGGAATAATATAAGTAACAGCACAGAAAATATAGATTACTGGTCCACCCATTGAATAAGATGCACCACTTGCTCCTAAGAAAATAAATGTAGTGAACATTTCACCAGCCATTAGAACGAACATGACAATACTACCAAAATTACGATCTCCAACTACCCAAGATTCCAACTTCATTTCTCTTCCTCTTCGGGCACGTATTCCTAAAAAAAGTGCAAATAGAAACGTAATTCCAATTAATAGAATGCTCATTGATTTTCCTCCTGTTTCTCTAATATTGCATTGCTAATAAATAAGCAGATAGAAGTGATGACTAACCAACTCGCAGACCAAAATACAATAAATGGTAATCCTAAAATGTATGGCTCCACACGATTTACAATCGTTAATGACCCTATGAAAGCAAAAATAGTTAAAAAAATGGCAAATAATTTCATCCTATTTCCCCCTTACCCTCAAATAGTTGATTATTTTTAAAATTCTGCAAATAATTTGTAGACTTATGTTAAACTCTTTTTGTAAAATAGTAAAATACTAACCTTTAATTGTAAGCGCTTAAAAAGGAGCATACATTATGAACAGTTATTCTAATCTTACAGATATACTAGAATTCGATAAAGAAGTATTGTTAAACATTTTAAACTATTCTTCTGATGAAATTTATATTTTAAACCGAAATCTTGAAATCATTTATGTTAATAAAATGTGTGAACAACATTATGGTTTACGTCAAAACGAAATTATAGGAAAACATAATGATATTTTTTTAGAAAAAGGATATTGGACCCCTTCAATTATTCCAATTGTTTTAGAGAAAAATAACACAGTCACAATTAATCAAACAACTCATACTGGTAAAGAACTTGTCACGACAGCTATTCCAATCTTCAATCCTATTAATAAAAACTTGGATTTCATTTTTATTACTTCTCGCGAAAAAAATTATATTTCTATTATTCATAATAGCACTCATGAACTTAGTTCGAGTGAACATTTGCATTCTAATGGATTTATAACATGTGATGACGAAATGACAAATATCATTGATTTTAGTAAAAAAATAGCCCCTGTTGATACAAATATTTTAATTCAAGGTGAATCTGGAACTGGAAAAGGAGTTCTCGCAAAATATATCCATGATTTAAGCAACCGGAAAAACGGTCCTTTTCTTGCTATTAATTGTGCAGCGATCCCAGAAGAGCTATTAGAATCGGAACTATTCGGTTATGCTGCTGGTGCATTTACAGGTGCTTTAAAAAATGGAAAAATTGGCTTACTCGAAACTGCAAATAAAGGAACAATTTTCTTAGACGAAATCGGTGAAATATCTTTAAAATTTCAAGCGAAATTGCTCCAAGTACTACAGCATCGTAGTTTTTTTTCAGTAGGTGGCCGAGAATTAAAAATGGCTGACGTTCGTATTATTACAGCGACGAACCGTAATCTATTGGAAATGGTAAAATCAAAGCAATTTAGAGAAGATTTATTTTATCGTTTAAATGTAATTGATATTCAAATCCCTCCACTTAGAAAAAGAAAAAAAGATATTCCTTTACTAGCCGATCATTTTTTAACTAAGTTCAATCATAAATACAAAGTTAACCGCTCGTTTTCATCAAATGTAAAAAACGCTTTTGAAGTATTTCAATGGCCAGGCAATATCAGGCAGCTTGAAAATATAATTGAGAGACTTGTTATT
Organism: Bacillus sp. AFS002410; assembly: GCF_002556365.1. Classification (NCBI taxonomy): domain Bacteria; kingdom Bacillati; phylum Bacillota; class Bacilli; order Caryophanales; family Bacillaceae; genus Bacillus; species Bacillus sp. AFS002410. The sequence goes on along the minus strand of NZ_NUEU01000001.1, from coordinate 102,874 downwards.
ACTAGCGATTCAGTCATTCGATTGTCTGACTTACCATCACAATTAATTCCTGATGATCAATCTATCTCAATCTATGAGGAGAATTCATTAGACAATATTTTAGAAGAAACTGAGAAAAAAATGATAATCGAATCTTATAAAATTCATAAGAGTTCTCGAAAGGTTGCAAAGGATCTCGGATTAAGTCAAACAAAAGCAAATAAATTAATTAGAAAATATTGTAAAAGTGAAGATTAAATCAAAAGGGAGATACTCCTGAAGTATTTCCCTTTTAATTATTAGGTATCATTTCTGTTCGTTAATTTGTTTGTGTATGTAACACACTCATTCTTGAGGCAACTATTTCAACGATTCGATCCCCTACCTCTGATGTAGTTGATGCCCCTCCTAAATCAGGTGTTAAATATTTGTTTTCAGTTAATAGTTCTTCTATCGCATTAAGAATTAACTTACCATACTTTTCATATCCGAGATAATCAAGCATTTGGCTTGCTGACCAAATTGCAGCGAGCGGATTGGAAATCTGTCTACCTGATATGTCTGGTGCTGAGCCATGAATTGGTTCAAACATTGACGGATATTCTCTCTCAGGATTGATGTTTGCTCCAGCTGCAAGACCCAAACCTCCAGCGATGGCTGCACCTAAGTCTGTTAAAATATCTCCAAATAAATTAGAAGTCACGACTACTTCAAACCGTTTCGGGTCTTTGATCATAAGCATTGCAGCTGCATCAACAAGATAAGAGTATGTTTTTACTGAAGGATACTCTTTACTTACTTCTTCAAATACTTGATCCCAAAATACCATTGAGTAATTTAAAGCATTAGCCTTACTAATACTTGTTACTGTTTTCCCCTCTTTTAGGGCCACTTCAAACGCATAGCGAATGATCCGCTCTGTTCCTTTTCGAGAAAAGACACTATTTTGTATAACTACTTCATGTTCTTTTCCTTTATACAGCCAATCACCTGCTCCTGCATATTCACCTTCCGTATTCTCTCGGATAAATAACATATTTATATCATCGGTTTCTATATTATTAAGAGGACACGGTGCACCTTTTAATAGCGTTACAGGTCGTATATTCACATATTGATCGAAGCTTTTACGAATTTTTAATAACAAATCCCATAATGAGATATGATCTGGTACACCAGGAAATCCGACCGCTCCTAAATAGATTGCTTCAAATTCCTTTAATCGATCAATTCCATCATCGTCCATCATTTTTCCAAATTGTGCGTAGTATTCACATCCCCAAGGAAATGATGTAAATTCGAACGTAAAAGAAGCATCGAGACTTGCTACTTTATTTAAAACTTTCATTCCTTCATTAATCACTTCTGGACCTATACCGTCCCCTGGAATAACCGCTATTTTATGTTTTTTCATATCAGTTCTCCTACTTTAGTTTTGATTCCAAACAATTAGCTTCAGCTCAGTCATTTCTTCTACTGCAAACTTTATTCCTTCTCTTCCTGTTCCACTTTCCTTTACACCACCATATGGCATATTATCAACCCGAAAAGTTGGAATATCATTAATGATGACCGCTCCTACATGCAGTTCATTTGAGGCAAGTAATGCATTCGACACACTATCCGTATAGATTCCAGCCTGTAAACCATAGCGCGAATTGTTTACATGAGAAATGGCTTCTTGAATTGATTTCACTTTGCTAACCGTTACGATTGGAGCGAAAACTTCCTGACATGAAACTTTTAAGCTAAATGTACAATCCGCAATGATTGTAGGCTCCAAAATATTTCCTTGCGCTATACCACCTGTAAGGATATTTGCATTGCTCTGTTTTGCTTCTTCGATCCAGTCTAACGCCCGATCTAGTTCATCAGGTGAAATTAATGAAGAAAGATAAGTTTCATCATCAAAAGGATTACCAAGTTTTAGTTTTTTCGTTGCTTCTACGAATTTGTTCGTAAATTCCTCATAAATATCTTCATGAACAAATACTCTCTGTAAAGATATACATACTTGCCCTTGATTTGAAAAGGCCCCCATTACACAACGATCTATAACATTATCTAGGTTCGTATTTTTATCAATAATAACAGCAGCGTTTGATCCAAGCTCAAGTGTTGTTTTCTTTAACTTCGCCTTATTTCTAATGTTAATTCCCACACTCGTACTTCCAGTAAATGTAACCATATTTACTCGCTCATCTTCAACAATCGTATCTCCAACTGTACGACCCGGACCTGTCACAACATTTAAGATCCCGTCTGGTAAGCCAGCTTGCTTGAATAATTTAGCAATAAATAATGCCGAAAGTGGCGTTTGAGATGCCGGTTTTAAAACGACCGTATTACCAGACGCAATAGCTGGACCTACTTTATGAGCTACTAGATTCATAGGAAAATTAAACGGAGTAATCGCTCCAATTACACCAATTGGATTTCTTACTGTATAGCCTACTCTTCCTACACCACCAGAGGCAGCATCGAACGGAATTGTTTCTCCATGAATTCGTTTTGCTTCCTCAGCTGCAAATTTATATGTTTCTATTGTTCTTGTTACTTCTCCCCTTGAAAACATTATTGGTTTTGCAGTTTCCTTTGTAATGATTTCAGCAGCCTCATTAAAATTTTCTTTTAATAACAAAACGACATTTTCAAGAATTTGTGCCCTCTCAAATGCTGGCATTCTAGCAAACTCATCTTTTGACTGATATGCTACTTCGATTGCCTGTTCTGTTTGTTCTTTTGTAGCAACAGCAATCTCTGAAATAACTTCTCTTGTAAATGGAGAATACAAGTTTGAATACTCAGATGTTTGTACTTCTTTCCCATTAATAAATAAATATTCTTTCATTGGACTTACTTTGTTCATCATCACTCTGCCTCCAGTGCTTTTAAGACAGTCTCATGGAACTGAACAATTGCTTGCTCTGAAGAAGAATAATGGCCTTTATTAAATGCTCGTGAGCGGAATCCAACTTGCTCTAATTCAACTAACTCAACATCTTCATTTCGTACTATTTCAGCAAATTCAACTAAGTCTTTTTCTTCCTGTGTTAAGTTTTCATCTCTAAAATAGTAAGTGTAAATTCCAAGTGTTGTCTCATGATCGACCGGGACCATTTGGATCGTAGCAATATTTCCTGGTCCTGGATAAATAGTCATCATTAAATTCGGCCATAACCAATAGAACGTACCACCTTGCATTTCTACTTCATTAAAATCTAATGAACCCATTTTCTTATTTGCTTTCACAACAGAACCTTGAACAGAATAATTCTGACATGTAATAATTTGATAGTCTTTCATATCTAAAGTAGCCACAAAGCTTGGATGTGCTATATGACAATGATCACATTCTAAATAATTATCAATAAACGCTTTCCAGTTTGCTTTAATTACTCTAGATTTACTGCTCGTTCTTTTTAACTCACTTAAAAATGAGAACTTACTTAGCTTTTCAAAAAAATCTCCATACGTCTCGATTAATGACGTAGCATGATCATCTAAATTAACAAAAATGAATGATTCAGCAATTTCCATCCTCACAGAACGTAAACAAGCATTTGATACACAAGCTAAATCTTCCCCTTTAAAATTAGGTGCTTTATTTAACTTACCATCTAAATGAAACGTCCATCCGTGGTAAGCACATTGTAAAATTTTCTTATTTCCACTTTCATTTTTCTCTAGCTTAGTTGCTCGATGTGGACAAACATTATAAAAAGCTCGAATAACCCCGTCCTTATCACGTGTTACAATAATCGGTTCACCAGCTACTTCAGCTGTAAAGAAATCCCCTATATTTTCTAATTGGCTAACATGCCCAACTAACTGCCAAGTCTTTGAAAAAATTTTCTCTTGCTCTTCCACCAAAACCTTCGGATCAGTGTATAAATCATAAGTCAACGTTCTCTCAAAAATTTCAGTCGTTCCATTTTGTACTTTGTTAAAAGTCATTAGTAATTTCCCCTCTCATTTCCCTATTTCTTTCCCCTATACCATTTATATTGCAATAACCATGCCAAAACTAAAGAACCCCAACAAAACAACATTTATTGATTCAAAACGACTCAAATGAATAAAATAAACGAATCGAAAACAACTCGATTGAGTTACTTCCGATTCGTTTATTTGAGTTGAAGCTTTTAGCTATTAATCTGGTAAACTTTCTTTAAAAATGGCCCTGTTAAGTTAATACGTTGTTTTTTGAACTAAAAAAAAGGTTATCTAATTAGACAACCTTTGGAACTCTTATGTAACTAAAGCATTAGTTAGTTGAATTACATATTCATAATCCATACAATTTTATCGTAAAGGATTTTTGCCACAAAAATGAATTGGCCTATCTGGTACACGATGAAATCTTTATACATTGCATGAATGCTACAAGTCTACTGTCAGCATTAAGATCATCAATTGGAAGCGATAATATTCAACTTAAATTTTAATCAACTTTATTTTGAATTAGTCTAAAAAGTTCGAGTAACACTAAATTTAAAAATAGCCATGTTGCTCCGAACGTGTACCCTGCCAATACATCACTTAGCAGACGAATTGAAAAATATACGTTAGCTATACCCATCAAAAATAATAGTAATAAAAAAATGAAGGGCAGAAAAATACGGAGGCTTTGAAGATTAGTTTTGGTCAAATGGCGAACTAAAATGAAAACAAAAAATCCGTAAACCAAAACTGACATAAATGACTGCTCATTCGGAAATCCAAGATTCAACAATGAACCTAAACTTGGCTTTAAATAGTGAAAAATACTAATTAAAATCTTTTTAAGTAACACTCCTCCAATAATAGTAGATAAACAAATTAAACTTTCTAACAATAAATCTCGTCTATTTAAAAAAAGTACACTGAAAGTTACGAATGAAATGACTAATAAAAACAATGGGGTTTGGAGGAAGAGTAACCCGTTCATCACCGTTTTCCAATCTTCATTAAATAATTTACGTATTAAATATCTACTAACCTCATTTAATTCATTTAACTCATTATTTAAATATTCCTCACTTAATCCTAGTGTAGAAATAAACATTAACAAAAAAACTGCAAAGAGACAGAATATAAAAATTTCCATTCTTCTTAATGTAGTAAAAAATTTTGATAGGGATGAAATATAACGTTTAATAAATGATTTAATAAACAATTTGTATCTTCTAGTTAAAAAAATTATCAAAATAAATATTATGAGAGAAGTTATTCCAATTCCTAAATACTTACTAGCGGAATGATGAAACTTGTCCCACTCTGGACCTAAAATTTTCCCAAGGGTTACGAATGTCACTCCCCATAAAAATGCACCAATATACGCATTACGAGCAAATGTTAAATATGGCAATTTGGAAATACCAGAAAAGTATCCAGTAAAATGTCTAACACCTGGGATAAAAAAAGCTAATATCAGTAATTTATTGCCATGATGATCAAACCACTTTGCAGTCTTTTGATATTTTCCCGGTCCAAAATGAATATACTTTCCATACTTTTGAATAAGACGATAACCAAATTTATTACCTATTAAATAAGATAAACTAATACCTATTATAGCCCCTAATACTGCTAACAATATGGATAAAAAATAATTCATTTTGCCTTGAAATACTAAATATCCTGAATAACTCATGGTAAGTTCTCCAGATATAGGTAATGCTAATAGTTCAAGAAGATTTACTAAGAATATCAATAGGTAGCTATGTTGACCTATTAATGTAATAAGAAGTAAAGCCATTTTAATACTCCTTTCTTCGAAGGTTTTAATGGATATAAATAATCAAGTTTAGCTTTTAAACAAAGGTGATTAAATTGCATTAGAAATTGATCTTTTTGGTTTATTCATTAAAAAAATTTAACCAAATCTGTATTGTAAAACTTTAATGTTTAAATTATGCTAATCATATTTCATCTTAAATATTCTGATTCAAATCAAAGAATATACAAAAATCTCAAAAGGAGCTCTTGCTAAACAAATGAAAGAAAAGCCTAAAAAAATCAGAAAAACAAAAAGAAAGTCTCTTAAAATATTGCTGTTGCTAGTTATAATTCTTATAGCATTTATTGGATATAAGGGACTAAAAGCATACTTTAAATTACAAAATGCTACTCAGGGTGAAGTTATTCACTCAAGTATGCGTAATCAAGAATTAAAAGATACTCAACCGTTTTCCATTTTGTTTCTAGGAATTGAAAACTATGCAACAAAAGGTCAAGGGGGTAGAACTGACTCAATTATTTTAGTAACAGTTAATCCTAAAGATAATACAATACAAAAAATGAGTATTCCTCGTGATACTTACGTGGAAATTCCAGATCAAAAAAGAAAATCTAAAATTAATGGTGCATATAATAGTGGTCTTCAATCAACTGTCAATACAGTAGAAAACTTTTTACACGTCCCAATCGACTATTATGTTACTGTAGACTTTGGTGGTTTTAAAAATATTGTTGATGAAGTTGGTGGAATTAATGTTGATGTTCCATTTGATTTTTGGCAATATACTGATACTAAACCACGCTATAAGGTTTACTTCAAAAAAGGAAATCAACATCTGAATGGTACAGAAGCTTTAGCCTATGCTCGAATGAGAAAGCGCGATCCCCGTGGTGATTTTGGACGTGAAGAACGTCAACAACAAGCCATGCTAGCAATTATCGATAAATTAAAGTCTCCCAAAACTTTATTTAAAATAGATAAATATGCAAGTGTATTTAGTAAAAATGTCACAACAAATATGAGCTTGTCTGAAGGCTTATTTTTATTCAATGATATGAAAGAAACTAATCCTAAAAACATAACGACATTAAAATTGGATGGAAAAGACGATTATATTGACAGGATTTACTATTATATGCCTGATCAAACTAGCGTAACTGCTATAACAAGTAGTTTGAGAAGTCATCTTGAGCTTGATAAATCACCAGCTAATTCTAATTCAAAATAAGTGCACATTTCATGAATTTACTTATTTACCTCATATTTTTTATAAATTAGTTTTAATTTTGATACATTTAACTTCTAGAAACATAAATATGTGAATCCAAAATCAAATAGAGTTATAAAAGGAATATCATACTTGGCTCTGTTAAATTCTTGCTTTTTATGTAAAAGAAAATGACCACAAAAATTTTTGTGGTCATTTTCTTATGTAACTAATGCATTAGTTAGTTGTATAAGAAAAATTTCAATACACCTTTGGTTTCTCAAATATTAACCTCATATTTAAATAAACGTACCCATTATCTTTCTTGTTATTTTGTGATGAGGATAAACGTCAATCTTCCCTTCGACCTCTAATTCAATTGGATACTTTTGTCATGTTCCACTTGTGAATTGAATAGAAAGTTAAAAATGAAATTTGCTTTTCAATATTTCTTTCCATTTATTTGGAAAACCATAGGAGAGAACTAGACAAACTGTACCAATAGATAAAAAGACTTTTATATCCTCAATAGACCTTGAAAAGGTATAGGGACGGTTAATATATTGTCCTAATATAAAATCGATCCATACTGTTAAAATACATACGGATATGGTAATTATCCCCACAAAAGCAAGCCATCTTTTTTTGTTCTTTTTATAAAACACTTTGTTCAGCCAAATTAAAGTAACGAACATTAAAAAAATAGGAACTGCTATAGTAAAAGACCAATTTATTTGTTCATCTACCATATCTAATGCAAGTAATAAACATGTAGCTGTAATACTTAATATCAGAGTTTTCCTTTTAATTTTCTTAGAGAAGACATAAATTACAATCCAAAAAGAAATGACTGAACTGCTACTATATAGAGACCATGTTAAAGTTCCAGCTAATATAAAATTAATTAATGTAGTGACGAAAAGAGCTAAAAGAGCACCTACGCTAAAAATACGAAAAATTATTTTTAGTATGTTATCTCTTACATTTTCATACATACTGTAATATTGTGGAAAACCATTATCTTTAAGAAGCTGTTTATCACTAGAAACTTTAGGAATATAGGTAAAGCATAAAGGGCAAGGTATTTGGTCCCTCTCTACTTGAATACCGCACTTTGGGCAATAAGCCACTAAAATCCACTCCGATTAGATTCTATTTTCACATGAATACCATCTTTTTTAAGTTTTCTAAAGAACTCCCGTTCTACAATACGAATATCAGATATATTTCCGAAAGTGATATACATGAAAGAACCATAACTAATAATTCCGGCTTTTATTTTATTACCTACACTGGGGGGTGGATAGAATTCAAATCGTTCAATAAAAGGTTCTATGTCCTTATTCAGAGATACTACTCCTAAATTAGAGATGGAGCTTGTATACAAACTTTCCCCAAATTTCGAGTGTATAATAGGTGCCAATTGGTCCTTAATTGTAAGTGGTAAAAGTCGTAGCAAGACATTTTTTTCTCCTCGAACATTTCGAGCAATAAGTGGTTTCAGTTGTTTGTTGTTTAAATATCGTTTAAATTCTATTTCAACCTTATGGACAATCTCATGAAATTTGTATTCTCCTAAACGAGGATCAATTGTTATAGGTATACTAACAAAGAAATTGCGGAGAGTTTGACTTTCAAAAAAATTCCGCAAGTTAACAGGTACATTTATGGTAATAGGTTTAGGTTTATCTGCTAGCTCAGCTTGAATTTCGATTAATACCTCTATGTATTTAGATATTATATAAGTGGTAATGCTTATGCCTTGATGTTTGGCTAACTGTTTTATTTCGCCTATATCAATCTTTCCTGTAGTAATATGGTATACGCCCTTTTTATCAAACTTAAATGGGAGTTTGTATGCATAATCAAGGGTTTCTTGCCAGCTTGGTACATTTTCTTCGTAATATGTAGAAAAAGAATCTTCAAACTCTAAGCTATTTCTATTTTTCGTTTCCATTTGCAAATTAAGAGATTGTTTCCTTATTACATAATAAGTCACCAAGTGTTTTAAAAATTCAAGGGCTCCCGTACCGTCTGTCAACATATGTGAGACTTCAAAAGAAATTCTTCTATTATAATACAAAATACGATAGGGTAATTTATTATGACTGTTAAAAAACAGATTAGAACAAGGATAGTAATGCTCATTTGAAGCAATTGGAATTTCATTCGTTTTTTTAAAATAATTCCAGAAAATCCCCTTCTTTACGATTACTTTAAATAGAGGTAGTTGTTCTAATGTTTGTTCAATAGCCCATTGTAAAATTTCAGGATTAACAATGCTTTTAAGGTTTACTGAGAGTCTAAAAACCGTAGAAACTCTCGATGTAACAGTTGAAGCATATAGCTTTCCGGCATTATCTAGTTTGTACCACTCTACTTTCATTGTTAACTCCTTTGCATAAAAAAGACTCTAAAAGTTTTATTCAATGAATATACACAATTAGTGATAATGGCAAAAATATAGACAAAATCCTCAACTTCAATACTTCAGATCTATCGGATCCAAAAAGATTTACCGTTGAGGATTTTGTATCAGACAGTTTTAATTAATAGCAAAATTGGTTACTTAACAAATTCGAGATTTATGTCTCCATTATTTGCACCTACGTCCAATGTCTTATTCCCACTTTTTTTATTTTCAGGTAGATTATTTTTACCCTTAGAAGCCTCACTAAAAATTTTAAATACATCATACGAACCTATCACAGACCCGGTAATATCTCCATCTTTCGTTCTCAATTTCAACGTATCTCCCACTGCCACATTTGATACCTTGATATTACCTTTGGTAATTGTTGCATCAATGGAATCTTTTATATTTACATCATTTAATTTTATATCATCATTTTTGGTCTTCATTTTCAATTTTTTGTTAGCCGTTACGTTGGTAAGTTCTATTTTCCCTCCATTTGTTATAGTTTCAATAGAACCATCTATTTTTAAGTCAGTTAAAACAATATCCCCTTTGGAGGTTTGAATCTTAACTTCGCTAGTAATACCATTTGGAACAGCTATCTTTACAATATGATGTTCTTCGTCTGTTTGGAATCCTACATAGTCTTTCCAGTCTTTATCAGTTACTAACTTCATTACTAACTCATCATTGTCTGAAACATGAATATCATAGGATTCCTTATCACTTTCGAAATAAGTTATATGAATATCATTGTCTTTTGATTCTTCTAATTCAACCTTTCTCCCTTTGTCAGACAGAGATATTTGCTTTATACTTTCTGCTTCTACGGAATAACTTTTCTTTTCGTATGAAACATCAGAATCTGAATCTGTTGTACAAGCAGAAGCAAAGATCACTACTGATCCAAGAGCAACAGTCACAGACAAAAGATTTTTAAAATATTTTTTCATAACTTATGGTACCTCTTTCTATATTATACGAATTTAATTTTTATACTTGGTGAGCAATATTGTAAATAGCTTTATATACTAGGTATTCAGAGATGCGTGTATCTCGATAGAATCCCTACTTAGCTTTTCAAAGGAGTTATGCTGTAAGTAAAATCATTATTGCACCTGCAATAATAGGTTTAAAAAATTTAATCGTTATTATACCCCCAATAATCTCTAAGTAGTAATTTCATCGTGTATGCAGTAGAACCATGATAGTGAAGGTGCGCTGTCGCATGTTTATCCTCTATTCAAGTATAGGCTGTAAGCTCATCCTTTTTATTTCGACTTAACAAGATATATCGGAAGCGCATTTCACCTTTATGGTATAACCATCTTTGATTCTTTGTTAAAGGATATTATTAAAATTTATCATTTAAATCTTTTTGCGACTAACTACCAAAACACATAAAACATAAACAATCGCAGATACCGCTAGACAACTTATAATTTTCCTCTCTTGATATACCAATTTTCACCGATTGTCGAAATCTACCTAACAGTTCCATTTTCCGCTCGTTTAAAATGATTTGCTTTGCCTCACTGGTCACAGCCATTCCGAACCCACGCTTTTTGTAAAAGTATCCCTTTATCCGTGATTTTAGTTCCCATTTACAACAAGGTTAGTCATCGCTTGATCGTTCACTAAAAAAGGGTGATCATGTGAGTATATTTCTAACATCTCTTTCAATTTCCACGCTGTCCTTTATAACATGAAATGAACCCTTTCCATCAAAATAGCCACTTTCTATACGTACTTCTTCTTTACCTTCTATCTTTTTCATTTGTTTTAATCCTTCTTATTTAACCTCTCTTATTTTGTTATTTCACACCATTGCGATTTTCTCGGTTCAATGATATACTCCACTTTAAATCTTTGTGTTACAAAAAGGTCAAGAGGGAATTATGAATAATTTATACACAATTAAGCAAGCAGCAGAAAAAGTTAGCACGACTAGTGAAACCTTGAGGCACTATGACCGTATAGGTCTGGTAAAGCCATGCCATAAAGATGAACTAACTGGATATCGATATTATTCTGAGCAGGAGCTAGTACAACTTCAAACAATTGAACTTCTTAAAACAATGGATTTAACTTTGACGGAGATAAAAGACATTTTGCAGCAGAATGATCTCCCTAAAGTTATTGCACTTTTAAAACAGGCAGAAATAAATGCAGATGAGAAAATCGTTCGCCTGCAATTCGCAAAATCAAGGATTAAACGTGCCTATACAGATTATGAAAATAAGTTAAATAACCTAGATAACAAAAATGGGGATTTCTTTGTCAAACATATATCAAAAAGAGTTATCATGCTCTCAAATAAATTGGAATACCCTACATTAGATAATTTAAGGAACTATCACAATCATTTTTATAACCAAATTGAAGAACCGTTGCAATCACAATTTTTGTTTGAGGATATGGCAGGAATGATAACAACATCAGAAAAAACACGATTGTTTGCAATTTGCTTAAAATATCCATCTCGAGAAGGGCTAACAATACTACCAGAAGGTAAATATTTATGTGGTAATTGCACCGAAGAAAATAAGGATAAGGTATTGCAGAAATTACTTCAAAAGGCAAGGACAGAATTTGGTGTGTGTCCAGATGTTGTTCTTCACAGCATTGTAATAATTGGGATTTTGCAGTGGAATTATCAGATACAACTTCTCATACAGTGAGTGTAGCTGTTCATCTTAATAGTTTTACAAAAAAATAAGAGCTTTACTACATTTTATACGTAGCAAGGCTCTTTAAAGTAGGTTCAAATAAAAAACACTGGTTTATCTACCCCATTTAAATTACTTATGTTTCTCTTGTGCGAATTCGATGGGGATGAGTTTAAAAACTCGAACCAATTTGTGAATCTTTTTCACTTAAACTAATCTGCCATTTAGTTGAACAAGTACGCCTCGTTTTCACGTGAAAATCTAATACAATCTAGTTTACATAAACGCCGTTATCGGCAATAAAAAAAGGACTTTCAACAGGAAAGATCCTTTTTTTGCTGCTTCTTCAACTAACGCACCCTAAATGAGAAATTAGGTTTTTTCATTAATAGAAAAAGACTTATAAGTATTTATCACTAATCACTTTCATATGGTGTAATTCGTGCCCGGCAATGCCATATGCAATGATACCTATCGAAACTGGCTTGTTCATTACAGTTCCATTACGATCCCACGCTACATCATCAATGGTTGAAATAAGGCTTAACGTGTTGGAGCGTACCGTGTCTAAACCAGCTAGTAGCTGCTCCCAGGATAACTTGTTGAAGTTTGCCGCAGAAACATATTGATCCTGATCCATTGCTGGGAGTGGTGCACTTTCATTTCGTGCAATGGCAAGCATTCGATACGACATCACACGTTCCGAGTCGGTCAAATGCCCAATCACTTCTTTTAAAGTCCATTTCCCTGGTGCGTACGCCTTCCTTGATGACTCCTCTGATACGCTGCTTAAGAGGGTAATGGTATTAGTTCGTTGCTTACTAAGTATTTCTTTAATATCTCCATCTGGCACAAGACTAACATACCTAGCATTCTCCGGATTTTCAATAGATAATGGTCGTGGACGCACAAGAATCCTCCTCATCGGAATTGTTAATTTTGGTTCTAGGCTAATATTCGACTGTCAAGAGGATATTTCCTTTATTTGGTATTTAATTTCATTACCGCAAAATAATTGCAAATTAAACAATTTTATTATCTCTGTACAACTGATTTATGCAGTTAACATAATACAGATATTAATGGATTAATTCACTTTTTATTTCACTAAACTGACATTTAGTTACTCAAGGAAATCAATAATCTCCTCTAATAGAGTATCAAAAATAAAAAACCCGCAATCATTTACGAGTTTTTGCATTTAATGATTTTGAATAAACGATAGGCGCATTATTCTTATTAACCAACTCAATAACGCCAATCTCCTGTATTTTTCCAACAATTATTTCATTTCGATCTAAACAATAATTATATGCTTCTACTAATTTATCCGGTGTCAAACGGTTTGCTAGAGTACAATGCGGTACCCAGCTATCAGGTAAATACATGGACTTTGGATTATCATTAAATTGTTTAAACTGAGCGTGAAAATTCTCATGAAACTCTATCAAATCTTTTGTAACAATTGGTGAATAATACAATATCCCAGTATTTAAAAATGATCCGATTGAATTAAGAGTAATATTTATTTCCGACTCATTCTCGTAAAATTTATCCATCTGTTCGGTGAACTTTGATAAATTCAAATCTTTATAGCTAGCCAAAGTAATATGCGGCTTGCGATCCACTACTTCATCAGCATAGAACGAAATCGAGTTTTCTCTTAACTCTGACCATATATCTCTAATAATTTTTTCGGTTTTCTCATCAAATAACGCGACAACTCCGTACATTGTTTCTTCCTCTTTCCAAACTTATATTAGGTCCATATGCATTACAAAAAGCTCACCTTTTTTTCCCATTACCCTTACGCCTTTATCAACAAATCCACTTTTTAAGTAAACATGCTGCGCAGCGATATTTTTATGGTTTACACCTAAAATGATTTCATTTTTTTCTGGAAAATGTGCTTTTACAAAATCAGGCAATAATTTTAAAGACTGTTTAGCAATCCCTTTCCCTTGAAAATTAGAGTCGATTGAATAAGCCCTAAGTAAAATAGCATCTGCGTTATCGCTATATTGCTGAACACCTTACCAACCATGCAATACAAAAAAACCAGTTACTTCGTTATTGCTTACTATTACGATAGCATGACGTTCTTCCTCTAATTTACATATTTCTAAATTATCGATCGGTAATCCAGTAAACTTTAAGTGCTCATCCGTTAAATAATAGTTCTTTAACTGCTCATCAAATTTTGAATCGTAAAACTCCAAAGAAACTGCAGTAGTTGGCGATAAAGAATTAGTCATGAAAAAAATCCCCCAATAAAAATAGAATTATAAGAATAGTACAATAATTGCGGACGAATATCCATTAATAATTATTCAAACTTCATTAAGTATTTATCGAGGATTCAACTACTCTATGTATACTTTTATAAACAAAAAACCACCTCTACGTGGTTTTTCCTTAGAAGTTTTCCTTAAATACTATCTAAATATTTACTCAAATTGCTCTGGATATTTTTGTTGAAAGAATGTTAATAAATCGCCTTTTTTAAGTATTAAATGCAAACAAATTTGCTGGCTAATTGCTGATTTTAAAACAAGCTTATTGCAAAACTGACATTTTTCTTTTTCAATAAATGCATGTTTAATAGACAAAGGAAATAAAGTTTCTTGTTTTCCAGCTAATAAAATATAACCTTGATGATTAATTGAAAAGCTTACTTTAAAGCCGTCATACCCTCCAAGCCTACTAATTTCCACGTTTTGAAAATCTAATTCTTGAATAATCATGCAAAATAGCACCTCCGTTTTCAACAAAATATATGATGAAATGCTATTTTTATGTCTAATTATTCTTAAATATTTTCATAAAAAAATAAAAACTACCTAAAAAGTAGTTTTTTATCTCGTTTTCACTATGAAATTTATTATTCACTATAGTCGACGATTGTCTAATACAAATTTAAAATTGCTCAGAATACTTTTCTTGGAAATAAGCTAACAACTCTTTTCTTCTATTAAATAAAGTAGGACAAACCTGTTGACTAATATTCGATGGAAAAACTAATTTACCACAAAGTTGACATGTCTCTCTTTCACTAAAAACGTGAATTAAATTCAAAGGAAATAAGATTTTTGTTTTACCAACTAAAAGCACATAGTTTTGATGATTGATCGAAAATCTAATTTTATAGCCTTTGTAATCAGTATGCTTTGAAATATGTAGATTTTGAAAATCAAATTCAAGCTTTGTCAATTTGGCTAGCACCTCCAAAATTAAGATCAGATAGTGAGTAAACTTTATTTTCTATTTCCTATAATTTATTATTGTTCTTTAGTAAAGAGTATAATGAATCTATTATTTTTTCATATATCAACGAAAAATGATTTAATAATTCTAGAATTTGCATTTCAGCTCTTACAATTTTATAAAAAAAAGAGCACCTAAAAGCTTTAACTTCTTGGTACCCTCATCATTTAATTCTGTTCAACAATATCTTTTAATTCAGACCAACATGTAATGCGAGGAATATCTAACCCTCGATTATATGATGTATCTTTTAAATATACTTTTAAAGTTAATTCAGAAAGTGTATTCAAAATGGCTGGTTTATCATCAAAATAGTAATCTAAATCTAATTCTTTTATAATGTGAATTTTTTCAGAGTCTTTCATGCCGCAATAAAAGCGATCTTGATGAACTGGAAATCCATTTTTTATTAACCATTCTTTTGTTCGGTCGCCGTATTCTTTATTTCTAGCAGTCACATAATAAATTTCATGGCCTTGTTTTTCTAATTCTTGTAATGTTTCTACCGCATAAGGAAAAGGAGGACATGTAGTAAAGTAGGTTTCTTCTAAATTACTGTTCCACATTTGGCCACCTTCTTCTGCCGTTAAGCCAAAAGCCTCATGAATTTCAACTGTCTTTAGTTCATTGTAAACTTCTATCGGAACATTTTTATTTAATTTTTTATTATAAATTTGAAAAGCATGCTGTCTTAAATCAATTAAAGTATCATCAATATCGAATCCAAATCTCATTTTAAAAGTCCTTCCTCATGCTGTTGTAAATTTTGGATAACCAACGAATTTATAATCAGGACCAATTTTTGTTATTTGAAGGTCATTCAGTTCGATAGCTTGTCCCATCATATCAATTCCTGGGCCTTCTAAAAATGTAGGTGCATTTTTTCCACCTATTAACTTAGGAGCTAAGTAGACGATCACTTTATCAACTAGTTTCTCATTCATAAAAGAAGCATTCACTTCTCCGCCACCTTCAACTAACAATGAAGAAATTGAAAGTTCCCCTAGAGTTCTTAGCATTTCTTGTAAATCAACTCGGTTTACATCATTCGTAACAAATACTTTTACACCCAAGTTTTCTAATTCTATTTTTTTCTGTTCAGAATGTTTTTGACTTGTGAAAATCCATGTTTCAGCTTGTTGATCGATTACAACTTTTGAATCTAATGGCATTTTTAAAGTTGAATCTAATATCACTCGAACTGGGTTACGTCCGTTTGGAATTCTAGTAGTTAATTCTGGGTTATCTTTTAATACGGTATTAACTCCGACTAAAATTGCGCCAATTTCATTTCTTAATTGATGAACATCATTTCGAGCTTCTGCGGAAGTAATCCATTTACTATCAGATGAATGAGTAGCAATCTTCCCGTCTAAAGTAGATGCAGATTTCATTACGACAAAAGGAATATTTTCAACGATATATTTATTAAATACTTCATTCATTTTAATCGATTGCTCCTCACAAACTCCGGTAATTACTTCAATTCCAGCGTCTTGAAGGATTCTTATTCCTCTTCCTGCTACTAAAGGATTTGGGTCAAGTGTTGCAACTACAACCTTTTTTAAGCCTGCTTTCACGATTGCTTCTGCGCAAGGACCAGTTCGTCCATGGTGAGAGCAAGGCTCAAGCGTTACATAAATCGTTCCACCTATTGCTTTTTCTCCTGCCATTCTAAGTGCATGAATTTCAGCATGTGGTTCCCCAGCTTTTAAGTGTGTTCCAATTCCAACGATTCGATTATCGTTTACGATAACAGAACCAACTAATGGGTTCGGATCAGTCTGACCTTTCGTCGCCATTGCATTTTGAATCGCTAGGTTCATATAAAATTCATGATTACTCATGCGAACGTCCTCCCTTAAAATGACCCGAACGAACAATTTTAGTTTCTAAGTATTTTTCATTATACTTTGATTTGTCTCCCCATAATTGAATTCTTCCAGACACATTCGCTCCAGAACTTTGAAGAGCATCCAACTTTCGAGGGTTGTTTGTAATTAAAGTAACCGGTTTTGAGCGAAGCGTTTTTAATACTCGAATCGCATCCTCATAGTTTCTTGCATCATCCACGAAACCTAACTCTTCATTTGCTTCAACCGTATCAAATCCTTGCTCTTGAAGAACATATGCCATCGCTTTACTAAATAAACCGATTCCTCTTCCTTCATGATTTGCTAAATAAAATAATGCTCCTGATTCATTTGAAGAAATCATTTTCATCGCTTCTTTTAATTGGAATCCACAGTCACAACGTTTGCTTCCAAAAATATCACCAGTGTGGCAAATACTATGCATTCGAATTAAAGCTTCCTCTGAATTTTCAAAATCACCATAAACTAGTACACTTGATTGCTGCATTTCTGCTAAGTTTGAAGAAGCTAATTTACTAATAATTTTTTCCGTGTTGTACGATCCATCACTACAAAAATCACCTTCTATATCTTCACATCGAAGCCAACTATACCATTGGAAAGGAACAGTTTCCCCATCTAAATTTACTGGCAGTTTAATCGGTCCAACTAAATAGATTGATTTATCGTTATTTTTTATTACATTAATTTTCTCTTTTAATAATGAAACTACTTTTTCGTTAATCATGTTAAGTTTCCTCCAAATTCATTACATCATTTACTAGCTATTTTTTAAAATCTACTCAAATCATCAAATTATATTATAAAGTTACATCAAAATTATGTTTAAAGGAACTTTCTTGTAATAGTTGTTGCTCTTGTAAGCTTTCAACTTCTTTTCGTCTAGCATTTTCAAATTTCTTCAAATTAAATGTACTAGCATCTTTATTTTGCACTGCTTCTATTATAATTCCCGCCAGAGTATCTGCATCTTTCATCGCAATATTGACACCAAGTGCAGCAGTAGGGCTCATCGTATGTGCAGCGTCTCCCATAATGATCAGTCCATCTTTAACCCAAGTTTTACTTCGGCTACTTTGAACATTCAATAATACAAAATCGCTCCAGGAATTTATATTTTTCTCGACTGTTTCAGTCAGTTCAGGAAAAGCCTCGACTAGCTGATTTACAAATGGTTTAAATGAATTTTTTCTTAACTTAGTAAATGAGCCTTCTTCAATATTCCATCCAATTTGAATATAACCTCCCGCTTGAGTAAATAAAGCTAGCTGTTGGTTATTAATTAATGTTAGTCTAACAGTTGGGTCCCAACTAACAGGTCTAGGAACTTTAGCCCAAAGTAAATCATATCCATGTTTAATAATGTCCGTTGGTATATTGGCTAATTTGCGGATTGTAGAATATCGTCCATCTGCACCAATTATGATTGAACTATTAATCGTTATTTCGGTATCATTCATAATTGCTTTTACACCAACATAGCGTCCACTTTGATCTTCTATTAATTTTGATACACGTGTACCCATTAAAAGCTGAAAGTTGTCATATTTTTTTGCTTCTTTTAAAATAACATTAAGCAAATGATTTTGTGGAACATGAATGCCAACATGTTCGGAATCTGGTGGCGGAAAAACACTTTTAATTAGTTTGTTCTCGCTCCAATATTCAACACGATCCATAAGTAGTAGACCGTATTCTTTTACCTTTTCATATAGACGATGTTTTTTTAATACTTGTTCGCCTTCAGAATTTAAATGTTCACCTCTAAATTCTTTATCAATTCCATTATGTCGCTCCACTAAAACTGTTGAAATATTATTTTTTGCAAGTAAATATGCTAATAGGGCTCCACCTGGTCCAGCACCTACAATACATACTTCTGTATTCACATTCATGATATTGCCCCTATTATTTATTTTCGTAAAAAAATATCTAGTTACTTTATGTAAGTAAGTTTAATTTAGTAAATAACTTACGTCAAGTAATAAATTTATGTATGGTAAGCTTGTTATTCATACTATTTTCGTTATAATATGGTTATAGGTGAGGTGGTTTTTTATGGATTTTTCTTTATTATGCCCTCGGTTTGAAAAAAGCGTAGAATTAATTAGTAAACGCTGGGCAATTCTAATAATTTTTCAACTTCTTTCTGGAACACAACGATTTTGTACAATCGAATCAACATTACCAATTAGCGGGCGCGTCCTTTCGGAAAGATTAAAAGATTTAGAACAAGCAGGAATTGTAAAGCGACATGTTTATCCTGAAACTCCAGTTCGAATCGAATACTCTTTAACAGAAAAAGGCCTTGCTTTAGAGCCAGTTATTAAGGAATTAATGAAATGGTCTCAAGATTGGATATCGATCGATTAATAAATTTTTTGCTTCGCCTTAAAGTTATTTTTTAGAATTCAATTGCACATAAAAGGGATGTCTCAGTTAGGTTTCTAACTTGTGGACATCCCTTTTTTTATTTGGTTCAGTTTTGATTTTTGAGCCACTATTTTACTTTAACGATTAACTGATAAAAATACGAACACTGCGTGAACATTATTGATGTAGTTGTGAACTTTGTTCATAAAGCAATGATTTTCGTGCATAAATTGGATTATTTGTGCATATTCCATAGTCTTTTGTTCATAACACGATTTTTTTGTGCATAAGTGGATTGGACCAGAAATAGATCCCTTTTTGAAATTGAAAAATACGAACACTGCGTGAACTTTGTTGATAAAGTTGTGAACTCCGTTGATATATGACTGATTCTCGTTGATATATAGCTCATTTTCGTTGATAAATCACTGATTCTCGTTGATAAACCTCTAAATAGGGTTCAGATTCGTACATATCAAGCGCTCTTTTCTGAGAAATCACTGAAACTCGTTGATAAACTCCTAAATTGGGTTCAGATTCGCTCATATCAAGCGCTCTTTTCAGAGAAATTACTGAAACTCGCTAATAAACTCCTAAATTGGGATTCAGATTCGTACATAACAAGCGCTCTTTTCAGAGAAATCACTAAAACTCGATGATCAACTCCTAAATAGGGTCCAGATTCGCCCATAACAAACGGAATTCCCACTCATTTCACGCAAAAAACCACAAGGAAGCAAACTATTCCTTGTGGATTTTCCTCAGTACTTAATTATTGAATGCCTAATTCACTCTTAATCGTATCAATTGTTTGACCTTTATATTTCTTCGCTGGTTTTGGTGCATTGTCTACAGCTGGGTTTTTCATTAGGTAGTTCTTTTCTACGAATGCAAAATCTTTTGCATCGACTGTTCCATCGAAGTTGATATCAGCTGAGCGCTTGTTTGTTCCCCAATATGTTTCAATTGCAAGAGCATCATTAATGTCGATTACATTGTCTTTATTAATATCTCCCGCAGTTGCATCATCAATTGTTTCCACACCAATTCGCTTAAAAATTCCGTACATATTGCCATCCATTATATTGTAAACTCGGTCAAATTTACCGTAAGTGTTAAAGTGACCAGGGATATCTGTGATGACTGTAAATTTTTCTTTCGTAAGCGGTAAGCCAGAAATATAGAACTGTCCAATGCTATCCATTGTACCTGTGTAAGTTTTTCCATTGCTATCGACGATCGTTACATTTGCTCCAATTTTCGTAAAGTCTGTTTTCTTCAGAGTTCCATCTGCATTTGAGAAACTTTCAGGATGAATATAACTAATTACGCTTGAGAAATTTGACAATACTGCAATCGGTGCAATATAAGTAATTGGTTTCGTCACTGTATTGTCAACGCTTGTAAATGTAGATGTTACTGTTCTAAAGCTAGAAGTTGAAATAACATCCTTCGTTACTGGAATTTTAATCGTTACGTCAACCATCGGAAGATCACCTGATACATCCTGAGAACCATCGAATGTTACATTAACGTCAGATTTAACAGTCGTACTAGTTGGATTTGTTGTTGTAACGTTTAATTTCCCACCAAGTTTCTCAGCTGCAGGATTCAATGCAATATTGACGATATTTGTATCCGCACTATTCGTCGTAAAACTATATAGCGCTTGTTTTAGCTTGTTTATATTATTAGCAGTAAGTGTAATTGTGTTTGACTCACCAGGATGTGTGATTAATTTGTTTAATCTTGTTTTAGTATTTGGTTGACCGTATACGTATTGAGTTCCCTCTTTAACGAAGAAGTATTGCTTATCACCATATGCATTTGACGCTTGGTCTCCTCCGATGAATCGAAGTGAAGATGCTGCAATACTCGGTACCATTTCAATTTCATCTTTGGCTGAATTTCCATTTTCGTCTAATGTAAGTTTTCCACCCATGAAAGGACTATTATAGAAGTAGCCAATTATGTTCGTAGACTGATCTGCTTTAACACCCGCTGCATTCAAGATATCAACTGATTTATCATTAATTGTAGCAGTATATGGAACTGACTTTTGATCTTCTTTATACTCAATAAATGGATTGCCTTCTTTTTCACCATCTACATGTATATCAAATTTGTTTGGCATTGTAGTATCAACTAATAAATCTTGTGTGATTGTGTAGGCTTTACCTGCATCATCATAGCCAATTAATTTTACTTTGTATAAGCCTTCTTTTGCTAAAACCGCTTTTGAAGCAATTGGATTATTCACATCATTTGTAAAAGGATAATAAACTCCTTGTCCAGCCGCAATTGTGTATTGCACACCTTCATCAAAATAAAGACCATCAAATGAATTCATTAATCCTAAATCTTGACCTGTAACTGCATCAGTTAATACTACGTCAATATATCTCATATGCGACTTCAAAGAGAATGTAGCGTTTAAATATGGATTAAATAACGGACTATTTAAATTATTTCGGTCTGTTGTCATAGAATGACGAGTAAGACCCATGTCTTGGAATCCTTTTTCTACATAGTGGACACCAAATGGTACTCGATAAGTTTCAGTTGGATTATCTTTATTTGTATAAACTACATACCCTTCGTAAATTCCTTTTTCAGCTGTTTTAGGAATATTTAACGTAATATTTGTTTTCTTTTGGCTTATTCCTTTTAATGTAACTGAAGCTGGTGCTTGAACAGTTACGCCGTTTGCCGCTGCATCTTTTGAACCGCGTAGATTTGATTGGAAATTAACTTTCACATCAAACGTTTTCGTTTTTTCTCCTCTGTTCATTAATGTAACAGAACGTGAATTCGAATAATCTTTTTCATCATAAGCTACATTACCGAAACTTAGTGCACCAGTATCTTCATTAATTTGTTTTTCTTTTCCATTAATAATCATTGGTGTTTTTTCTTGTACTTTAATTTCAATCGTTGAATGGATTGCATTGTATGGATCAATTCGTCCTGCACCTTGTTCAAACACGCTATATGATTTGCTTAATGAATCAGCAGAATTCATTAAAATCGTTTTATATCTTCTGGTTGTAAGCTATGGTTGGCTTGTTTTAATAATGCGGCAACCCCTGTTGTAAATGGTGTAGCCATTGAAGTTCCTGACATACGTTGATACGCATTTTTATAGTCAGTTGGATTATCTGGATTGTTAATAAATCCTGGAACCGTTGATAACACACTTACGCCTGGAGCAGTAATCTCTGGTTTAATGTCATAAGTTAATCTTGCAGGTCCTCTTGAACTGAAGTCTGCTAATGTATCGCCTTGTGTTTTTACTTCACTCATATCAGAGATCGTAAAGTTTGCTGAGCCTGTTTGTAATTGTTGTTTTAATGCAAGTCCCTCAGCATTCGATAAACTAAATGTTGGAATGAAATTTACTCCTTCTCCTAAGTAACTTGGAATAAATCCTTCAGTCGGATTATCATTGTACATTAGTACTGCAGCCGCTCCTTGAGACTTAGCTACAGCAACTTTAGAATCCAATGTATAAGTACCGCGGCTCATTAAGACAATTTTGCCTTTTACATCTTTCCCAGTATAATTTTCTCCTAAATTTACATCTACTACCGGTAAAGTTTGCCCTTTTAATTTTGTAATGTCATCACCATATCCACTTGCCATTAATTGTAAATTTGCTGATACATTATCCATTGAACCTTTTGCAGACATTGTTGTGATTGGAACATCACTTGCCCCAACAGTTAACGCTAAAGCTGCAGTTCCTGGTGATCCTAATGTATACATCTTATTACCAGCATTACCAGCTGCAACGACTGCAGTTACGCCATTAAGTACTGCGTTATTAATCGCAATGCTTTCTGCAAGTAACGGGTCATTATAATTTGCACCTAATGAAAGGTTCATAACATCCATACCGTCAGCAACTGCTTGGTCAATTCCTGCAATGATATTTTCAGTCGAACCACTTCCACCCGGTCCTAATACACGATACACATAAAGGTCGGCATCAGGAGCAATACCAGTTGTCGCATATTCACTTTCATTTTTCCCTTGACCTACAATTGTTCCAGATACGTGCGTTCCATGTTCTGTTACGTAGCTTGCTGCACCTGTAGTTCCACCTGGCTTACCAGCTTTCACCCAATCATCCATCGTTGTTTCCATCGGATCTTTGTCATTATCTACGAAATCATATCCGCCTTTAAATGCTGCTTTAATGTCAGGATGGTTGTAGTCAACACCTGTATCAAGAACAGCTACCTTTACACCTTTACCTGTATAACCTTCTTGATGTAATTTATCAATCTTAAGATAAGTACGTTCGTCAGCCATTCCTTTTCCAGTTGAAGTAGATGTAGCTTCCTTTCCTTCAACAGGTAGTTCTGACTTTACAGTTGCATCACTATAGATCGCTTGTACAGCTGTTGATTTCAGTAATTCCGTTAGTTTATTTGCAGGTACTTCTAACGCTACACCGTTAAATGCATGTTTATATTCACGTTTAATTTTATATGCACCATCAGATTTCGTTTTAAATAAAGAACGTAAGTCTGATTTAAATGTGACGTGATCTTCATCAGCATTTTCTTTCGCTTTATCATCGGATAGAGTCTGTCCTTTTAAAGCTGCTTCCAATACAGCGATTTTTTGAGGCTTTTTTTTAAATGAAACAATGACAGAAACTGGTTCTACACTATCTAAGCTCACATCCGAATCGATAAATAATCCAGATTGATCAGTAGTAGAAAGCTTTTGTAAAGCTTGGCGTTGCTGTGAAGTTAATTTAGCTAAAATTGATTCTGCAGTTGAAGAATTTTCTGCTTTCGTAACATTAGATACATGACCTAATGAACCTAAAACAAAACTCGACGATAAAACTGCAACAGATAGACTTTTTACTAGTTTACTATTACCCATTCTTTTTGACATACTCTTCCCCCAATTATTCTAGTTATCAAAATAAAGTTTTTAATGTATGAGGAAATATGAATCTAAAATACTGCCATTTTATATTCGATTATCGCTCTTCATTAAACCTTTCCTTTGTAATTTGATTATCTAGAATATTCAAATAATTAACAATCGGGTTATTAGATACCAATTAAATCAATACTTTTACAATATCCAACCATTTATTCGACATTTTTCTACTAAAAGCACCACGAAAATTGGGCACTTTATTATCTTTTTAAAACTTTATTGAATTGATCGATTGATAACTATAGAAATTTTTTCTCATTTTTACAATGAGAAGAGCTTGAAAGCCCCCTCCCCGGTGTAGTAAGAGGGAATCTCCTAAACTAACGAAGAAAATCAATGAGGGTGGTCATTTTCTCTGGATTTTGTCTTGAGTTGCACTCATATTTTGCTAGCTTCTATGAAAATATGTAAGAATACCTCTATATTGAATAAGATAGTGCTTCGTTTTAGCAATAGATCAATGCGAACTTGCTATTTATCAACAAATATTTGGCCTATATCAACAAAATCTTGCGGTATATCAACAAAAACTAATCTTATATCAACAAAGTTCACAACTTTATCAATAAAGTACACATCATGTTCGTATTTGTGGCTGTCATTTTCACTCCGCTTAAATTTATCAACGGGTACACGTCTTTTATCAACGAGAACTCCCTATTTATCAACGAGATCTTGCCATATATCAACGAAGTTCACAGCTTTATCAATATAGTTCACATATTGTTCGGGTTTCGGGTTTCCGCTTTCATATTCCCTGCACTTAAACAACAAAAAGCAATAGATCAACGGAACTTGCTATTTATCAACAAAATTTAGGCTTATATCAACAAAATCTTGCGGTATATCAACAAAAACTAATCTTATATCAACAAAGTTCACAACTTTATCAATAAAGTACACATCATGTTCGTATTTGTGGCTGTCATTTTCACTTCGCTTAAATTTATCAACGGGTACATGTCTTTTATCAACGAGATCTCGTCATTTATCAACGAGATCTTGCCATATATCAACGAAGTTCACAGCTTTATCAATATAGTTCACATAGCGTTCGTATTTGTGGCTGTCATACTAACTCCGCTTAAATTGATCAACGCGAACTTGTTATTTATCAACAAAAACTATCGATATATCAACAAAAACTATAATATATCAACAAAAACTAGCCCTATATCAACAAAGTTCACAACTTTATCAATAAACCTCACATAGTGTTCGCATCGAAGGCTTCCATATAAAATAAAAAGGCCGCCTCAAAAGTACTTTGACTAATGAGACAGCCTTTAGCAACTATTCTATAAATTTCTTACTCTACTCACATCTTGCTTATTGAATACCTAAATCACTCTTAATATCTGCAAGATCTTTACCTTTATATTTCTTCACTGGTTTTGGTGCGTTGTCTACTGCCGGATTTTGCATTAAGAAATTCTTTTCTACATAAGCAAAATCTTTTGCATCAACTGTTCCATCAAAGTTGATATCAGCTGAGCGTTTGTTTGTTCCCCAGTATGTTTGAATTGCTAGTGCGTCATTTATATCGATTACGTTGTCTTTGTTGACATCTCCTGCAGTTGCAATATCAACAGATTCTATTCCAATTGTTTTAGCAATCCCATACATGAATCCATCTAATGTATTGTATACACTGTCAAACTTACCAGATGTTGTAAAGTGACCTGGAATATCTGTGATCACTGTAAACTCATCGCTTGTAACTGGTAATCCAGTCGCTCTAAATTGTCCTCGTGTATTGAGTGTTGCATCGTATGAATTTCCTTTGCTATCTACAATCGTTACTTTTGCGCCAAGTTTTGTAAAGTCTATTGGAAGAAGTGTTCCATCCGCTCTTTGAAATGTTTCTGGATGAATATAGCTAGTCACAGCTGAGATATTTGGCAAAATTGCGATTGGTACCATATAAGTAAATGGATTTGTCACTGTATTGTCTACGCTTGTAAGAGTAGTCGCTACATTGTAGAAACTTGAATTTACAATATCTTTTATTGCTGGAATTTTAAACGTTACATCAACCATTGGGATATCACCAGATACTTCTTTAGATCCATCAAACGTTACATTAACAGCTGATTTAACAGTTGTACTAGTTGGGTTTGTCGTTGTTACGTTTAATTGTCCACCTAGTTCCTTAGCCGCTGGGTTTAATTCAATATTTACGATATTTGTATCTGCTGTATTTGTTGTAAAGCTGTATCCCGCTTGTTTCAGTTTAGCCACATTATTAGCAGTTAGTGTAATTGTATTTGTATCACCTGGGTGAGTAATAAGTCGATTATTTCTTGTTTTTGCTTGTGGTTGACCGTAAACATACGGAGTTCCTTCTTTTGTGAAAATGTATTGCTTATCACCAAATGTATTTGTCGCTTGGTCTCCTCCAAGGAATCTAAATGATAGGAATTGTGTACTTGGATCCATTGCAATTTCATCTTTTACAAATCCATTTTCATCTAATGGCATTGTTCCAGATAACCAAGGGCTATTATAGTAATAAGCGATTGTGTTTTGAGATTGATCTGCTTTTATTCCTGCTGCTTTCATTAGTTCAACTGATTTGTCATTGATCGAAGCAGTAAACGGTACAGAACTTTGGCCTTCCTTATACTCTACAAACGGATTGCCTTCTTTTTCGCCTTCTACATTTACATTAAATTTATTTGGCATTGTATTATCCACTAATAGATCTTGAGAGACTGTATATGATTTACCATCATCATCATATCCAATTAATTTAACTTTGTATAAGCCTTCTTTTGCTAAAACTGGCTTTGTACTAACTGGATTTGTTGGGTCATTTGTAAAAGGATAATATGCTCCTACAGATGCCGCAAATTGATATGGTGTGTTTTCATCATAAGCAACACCATCGAAAGTATTCATAATCCCTAAATCCTGACCTGTCACCGCATCAGTTAATACTACGTCGATTGATCTCATATGTGATTTTAAAGAGAAATTAGTTAGCAAAAATGGATAAAATAATCCGTTATTTAAATTGTTTCGATCAGTTGAGAACGACTGACGAGTAAGATTCATTAATTGGAATCCTTTTTCTACATAATGTATGCCAAATGGAATTCGGTATGTTTCAGCTGGATTGTCTTTGTTTGTATAAACTACATAACCTTCATAAATTCCTTTTTCAGCTGTTTTAGGAATATTTAACGTAATATTTGTTTTCTTTTGGCTAATCCCTTTTAATGTAACAGATGAAGCAGTTTGAATTGTCACTCCATTAGCAGCTGCGTCCTCAGAGCCACGTAAGTTTGATTGGAAATTAACTTTTACATTAAATGTCTTCGTCTTTTCTCCTCTGTTCATTAACGTGATCGTACGGTCAGCTACATTGTCATTTCCATTAAATGTTACATTCCCAAAGCTTAGTGCGCCTGTTTCTTCATTGATTTGTTTTTCTCTTCCGTTAACAATCATTGGTGTTTTTTCTTGAACTTTAATTTCAATCGTTGAATGGATTGCATTATATGGATCTATTCGACCCGCACCTTGTTCAAATACACTGTATGGTTTACTTAAAGAATCTGCAGTATTCATTAAAATCGCTTTAAT
Source organism: Bacillus sp. AFS002410 (assembly GCF_002556365.1). Lineage (NCBI taxonomy): Bacteria > Bacillati > Bacillota > Bacilli > Caryophanales > Bacillaceae > Bacillus > Bacillus sp. AFS002410. Next base: position 74,820 of record NZ_NUEU01000001.1, on the reverse strand, counting down.
ATCTGCTGGTTGTAAGTTATGGTTAGCTTGTTTTAATAATACTGCAACACCTGTTGTAAATGGAGTGGCCATTGATGTACCTGACATACGCTCATATGCATTTTTATAATCTGTTGGATTATTAGGGTTATTAATAAAACCTGGTACTGTTGATAATACATTCACACCTGGAGCAGTAATTTCTGGTTTGATATCGTAAGTTAACCTCGCTGGCCCTCTTGAACTGAAATCTGCTAATCTATCACCTTGTGTTTTTGCTTCTCCAATATCTGTAAACGTAAAATTAGCTGATCCTGCTTGAAGCTTTTGCTTTAACGCAAGTCCTTCTGCATTTGATAATGAGAAAGTTGGAATGAAGTTAACCCCTTCACCAAAATAAGTTGGGATGAAACCTTCAGTTGGGTTATCATTATACATTAGTACTGCCTTCGCACCTTGAGATTTAGCTACAGCAATTTTAGAATCCATCGTATACGTTCCACGTGCCATTAGGACAATTTTGCCTTTTACATCTTTTCCAGAATATGCTTCTCCTAGGTTTACATCTACTACTGGTAAAGTTTGCCCTTTAAACTTTGTAACATCGTCTCCTTCACCGCTTGCCATTAATTGTAAATTAGCAGTTGCGTCATCGATTGATCCTTTTGCAGCCATTGTAGAAATTGGTACATCACTTGCTCCAACTGTTAATGCTAAAGCTGCTGATCCCGGTGATCCTAATGTATACATCTTATTTCCAGCGTTACCAGCAGCTACTACTGCAGTTACACCATTTAGTACAGCATTATTAATAGCGATGCTTTCTGCAATTAGTGGATCATTATAATTCGCTCCTAATGAAAGGTTCATAACATCCATTCCATCTGCTACTGCTTGATCAATACCTGCGATGATATTGTCAGTTGAACCACTTCCACCTGGCCCTAATACACGGTATACATAAAGATCCGCATCTGGTGCAATACCAGTTGTAGCATCTTCACTTTCATTTTTCCCTTGTCCTACAATCGTTCCAGATACGTGAGTACCATGTTCAGTTACATAATTTCCAGCGCCAGTATCTCCATATGGTTTACCAGCTTTTACATAATCAGCATAAGTTGTTTCCATTGGATCATTGTCGTTATCTACGAAATCATATCCACCTTTAAATGCTCCTTTAATATCAGGATGATTATAATCAACACCTGTATCAAGAACAGCTACTTTTACTCCTTTACCTGTATAACCTTCTTCATGTAATTTATCAATTTGTAGGAAAGAACGTTCATCTGCCATTCCTTTTCCTGTTGATTTTGTAGAAGAATCTTTTCCCTCAACTGGAAGTTCTGATTGTACTTTTACATCACTATATATAGCTTGTACTGCACTTGATTTCATTAATTCATTTAGTTTATTTGCAGGGACTTCTAAAGCTACCCCGTTAAAAGCATGTTTATATTCACGTTTTATTTTATAAGCACCATCAGATTTTGTTTTAAATAATGAACCTAAATCCGATTTAAACTTCGTATGATCTGCATTAGCATTACTTGCTGCTTTTGAATAAGATAAAGCCTGTCCTTTTAATGCTGCTTCTAATACTGCAATTTTTTGCGGCTTTTGTTTAAATGAAACGATTACTGAAACAGTTTCTGAACTGTTTAAATTTACATTCGAGTCTAGAAAAAGCCCTGATTGATCTGTAGTTGAAAGCTTCTGTAAAGCCTCTCTTTGCTGTGGTGTTAATTTCGCCAAAATTGATTCTGCTGTTGAAGCATTTTCAGCTTTTGTTACATTTGAAATGTGGCCTAACGAACCTAAAATAAAACTAGACGATAAAGCAGCTACAGTCAGGCTTTTTGCAATTTTACTTTTACTCGTTCTCTTTAACATACTCTTCCCCCATTGTTGTATAATACGGAAAATGATGTTTTAAAAGCAGAGGAATTATGAATCTAAAAAACTAGCAGTCTTTATATTCGTTCATCGCTCTTCATTATCACTTCCTTAATCTAATTATTGAAAATATTCTAAAAATACTCAATCGGGTTATATGTGGTGGATTCTCTCTATATCTACAGCTTTTTTCTACATATTTCGACACAATTCGTATCAGAAGTTTATAAACTTTCTTATATCTTCATAAGTTTTTCTTATATTTTTTATTGTTTAGATCCGTCAAAAACATAAAAAAATTTCTGGTTGACTCGCATTCAATAAGATTCTCAATTTTTTCCCATAGAAAAAGAGAAGCCAAAATTTAGCTTCTCCTCATTCTATGATTATTGTAATCCTAACTGAGTTAATACATCATCTAATGTAACGCCCTTATAAGCAGTTTTCGCTTTCGGTGCATTCGATACAGTTGGATTCTTCAATCCAAAGTTTTTAACAATGAAATCCATATCTTTTTTATCTACTACTTTATCAAAGTTAAAATCTGCAGTAGCTTTGTTTGTGCCCCAGTAAGTTTGTACTGCTAATGCATCTAGAATATCGATTACATTGTCTTTGTTTACATCACCTGCTGCAGCGGTTGGTAAATTCCACGCTAATCTCTTACCTACCACTTCTCCACGTACTATGTTCGCTAAAACAACTTGTTTGTTCATCGTGAAATGACCTGGTACATCAACTGTTAGCGTATAAGGATTTACGTCAGCTTTTAGGCCTTCAATGATATACTGACCACTCTTATTGAAATTCGGTGCATTAACACTTGTTTTTCCATCATAAGAAGTAACTGTTACTTTTGCACCGATTGCATTTTGATCAATCGCATAAATTGATTGACCTGTTGTTGGATCAATTGTCCCTTCTAATCGTAATGTTCCATCTAATCTTGAATAGGTTGGTTTATATTTAATACTTTCCATATAAGAGTAGACATTATTAGTCACTACATCTGATTGATCAGTCGTAGAGGCTGTCATTGTAGACCAATTGAAAGCAGATCCTCCATAAAGACCATCCGTAAACTTTTTAGCAGTTTTAAGGTCGAAATTAAATAACTGTAAGTCTTCTGGTAATACTTTATCCCCTAAATAAGTAAATGTAAATGTATAGTTCGTATTAGACGGATTTGTTTGAACAGCAGCTACAGAAACTTGCGCATCGCCATATTGCTTTACTGCATCATTTACTACTACATTATCAATTGAAGCAATGTTAGGATCAACTGGTATTGTAATTTTAGATGTTTTTAAGTTTTTAACATTATTTGAACGTACACTATAATTTACCGTATCTCCATTTGATACGATTTGTTTATTTGCCTTTAAATAGTAATAAGGTAAATTGTGATCGACAAAGACAACTCTTAACATATTAAATGCATTTCCAATTGTGTTTCTTGCATAATCCATTCCATAAAACTGAACTTGTAAAGGTGCAGCTTGTTTTTTAACTACAAGTTTATCAGTGTAATTTCCGTTTTTATCTGTATAAATTGGGGCTTTTGGCCATGGACCATTATAGAACGTAACAACTGAATTGTTTGATTGATCAACTGGGAAACCTTGTTTACTTGCTTCCTCAGTTTCAGGATCATTCAAATTAATGTTAAAGTCGTATAAGAATTGTCCATTTGAATCAAATTGACTATCATTATATTCAATTACTTTTTGATCTAATGAATCAAAGCTGGAAGTCATAGTTGGTGCACCTTGATCAAAAATGAAATCAGATGATTTTGTAAATGTTTTACCTTGTTCATTTGATCCTACCAGCTTGATTTTATAGTGTCCTGGCTGTGCAGTTACTTGTTGAAAGGCAATTGGATTCTTTGAGTCGCCAGTAAATGGATAATATGTTCCAGTGAATCCTCTTGTAACATAATAAGTTTGATTTTCATTCAATATAATCGGACTCATTGAACCAATTAATCCTAGGTCTTCACCTGTAGTCGCATCTTGTAAAATCACATCCAGTGTTTTCATGTGCGATTTTAATGAGAATGTAAATGATTCAAAAGGCCATGCATTTTCCGGCCATGCTGTATCAAGTGAAAACATTGGTAAAGCGTCAACTGAATCGATTCCTTCATTTATTACACGTCCACCAAATGGAATTTGATATGTTTCCGTTGGATCCGCCGTATTCGTGAAAGTGATGTAACCTTCATATGTTCCTTTTTCCGCTGTTTTTGGAATGTTTAAATTAAATTTAATTGATTTTTGGCTAATTCCATTTAATTTTACAGATGTTGGGCCTGTTAGCGTTACATTGTTTTTAGCTGCATCTAAAGAACCTCTTAATCCAGTTTGGAATTTCACATCTACGTTGAATGTTTTTGCTTTCTCACTACGGTTTTTTAATGTAACTGTGCGTAAATCAGCGATATCTTGGTCATCAAATCCAAATGAACCAAAGCTCATTCCACCTGTTAATTCTTGAATTGATTGTTGTTTTCCATTAATGATTGTTGGTGTTTTATCAACTACTTCAAGTTCCACATTTGAATGGATTGCTTCATAAGCATCTACTCGGCCGCTACCTTCTTCAAATACACTATAAGCTTTTGATAATGGATCTGCTGTGTTCATTAAGATTGATTTAATATCTTCTGGTTTTAAGTCTTTATTTGATTGCAGTAGCAATGCAGATACACCAGCTACATATGGTGTCGCCATTGAAGTACCTGATAAGCGCTCATACGCATATTTGTAGTCTTCTGGCTTTGATCCATCAACTGTTTTATCGTTTACATAGAATGGTACAGTCGAAAGAATTGACACACCAGGTGCAGTAACTTCTGGTTTGATATCATAGTTCACTCGAGTTGGGCCTCTAGAACTGAATGACGCTAATTCATCAGAAGCTGTTTTTAGTTTTGTATAATCCCCAAATGTAAAGTCAGTTTTCCCAGCTTGAATTGCTGCTAAAATTGTATTACCTTCATCATTTGAAACTGAAAATGCAGGAATCGCGTCAACTGATTCACCAAGGAATGATTGTATTGCACCTTCCGCTTTATTCGTTTCATCGTTATACATTAAAACGCCAGCTGCGCCAGCCGCTTTTGCAGCTTTGATTTTATCAATTAATGCAATCGTTCCACGTTTAATAAATGCGATCTTACCAGTTAAGTCTTTTCCTTTAAAGTCGGCTGCGTTGGCTAAACCTACATCAACAAGCTGATATGTTTTACCTTTTAATGTAGTTAAATCATCTTTATAATTTCTTGCTAATTGTCTTAAAGAATAGTTTTTTCCATCTTGCACACCTGCATATTGATAAATATCAAGTGCAATAGATGACGCTCCTACAGTTAAAGCTAACGCCGCAGCTCCAGGTGCACCAACAGTATACATTTGATCCCCACTATTTCCTGCCGCGATAACAGTAGTCACCCCACTTAAAACTGCGTTGTTTACCGCAATAGAAGTTGCATAAAGTGGGTCATTTAAAGTTGCTCCTAGTGACATATTAATGACATTCATACCGTCTTTCACAGCTCGGTCAATTCCAGCAAGAATCGCATCAGTTGTTCCACTGCCATATGGTCCAAGTACTTTGTAAGAATAAATATCTGATTCTGGTGCAGCACCAACAGTTTTATATTCACTATTGCCTTTACCACGACCACCAATAATTCCAGCTACATGTGTACCGTGCTCAGTATAATATGCACTGCCACTAATAAATTCCGACTGACCTGATTTTTTCCAATCAGCATACGTTGTTTCCATCGGATCATTGTCATTGTTTACGAAATCGTATCCACCTTTATATGCATCTTTCAAATCTGGGTGGTTGTAGTCAATTCCTGTATCTAGAATTCCTATTTTAATTCCTTTTCCAGTAAAGCCTTCCGCATGTAATCGATCTAAAGCATCATAAGGTGTATAGTTGCCAACATTTGATTCATCAGCTTTTAGTTCATCGTTATCCTTTGGAGGATCAATTGTAAATGTTCGGTTACTCCAAACTGCTTTAACAGCTTTTGATTTTAATAGATTTTTTATTTGGTTTGCTGGTAGACTCATCGAAACACCATTAAAGGCATTTTTATATGAACGACTAATCGTATAATCTACTTTTTTAGTTTTACCACTTTCTAGTACTTGACCAACATCTTCAGCAAATGTCTCGTGATCTTGATCGACAAGTTTTGCTGCATCAGATGTAGTTAATGTTTTACCTTCTACACTCGCCTCAATTTGAGCTACTTTAGCAGGTTTATTTGCAAATTCTACAATAACGCTTGCTTGCTCTGAAGAATTTAAGTTAATATCTGAAGAAATTTGAAGACCTGTTTGTTCACTAGTCGAAAGTTGTTCAAGTGCTGCTCTTTGCTCTGAAGTTAGATTCGCTAGTATGTTTTCTACATTACTTGGACTTGCTGCTTTTGTGCTATTGACTACATGACCAAGTGAGCTCAAAATAAAACCCGAAGTTAAAGCTAAAACGGTAAAGCTTTTTAAAAACTTTTTCTCTGTCTTATTCCCCATTTCTCTTCCTCCTAGATCGTTTACAACAAGGTAGATTTCTACATTGAAGTTCAAAAATATTCTTACTTTGACAAATTCTGAAATATTTCCCAAAAAATAAACAAGTAATTTGTCTATTTAGTTAACTTCATTATTGAGAATTTTCACTCTTTTATCAATCGGGTTATAACTCACCTTTATCAAAGGGTTTATTGGATAAAAATAGCGTATTTCGACAAATTTCTCGGCTAATGTTTATAAACATTTCTTATAAATTTTAAAATTTTCTTATAAATATCATTTTCTTTGAACAAAAAAAGTCCATAGACAACGAGTACTCGTTATCTATAGACTTTTAATTCAATACTTGATGCATCAATTTAAAACTTTTGTCTACTTCAATCGCTTTTTCATATTCCTTTTGCTCGACATGGTGATTATATAAAATCTTTCCATATTGCTCAAAAAATGAAGTATTATTTGTTGCAATGATCTGTGGAACGACTACTTCAGCTAAAAATTGATAATATTGACTTAGATTTTTTTTACACTTCAATCCTAATAGTTTATAAAGATTAAAATAGATTTGGCATTGTTTCTTTGCTAATTTCGTACCTGCGTCTATTTTTTCTAAAATATTTTCTTTTTTTAATAACTTTCCATCTAAACAGGCTTCAGTAAAATGATACAAACGTCTTAAATACTTTATTGACGATTTATCAGTTAGTAAAAATGCTTCTTCAAAATAACTAACAGCTTGATCATATTTCCCTTTTTTATAGAACTCTTCTCCCAGGTTATATAAAATATTTATTTTGCTTTCTTGAGCACCTAAAATCACACAATTATGAATTAGATTCTTATAGTTTTCGACTAACTCTAAAAAATCAATATCTCTTTCACTATCGAATTGCATTAGCATCAAGATTTGAGCATTCATAGCATTCACATGATTATATGTTTTATTAAAAAATTGCAGTGCTTTCTCGGCATATGTAAATGCAGATACTTTTGCATTTGCATGGTGATACGCAAAAGCTAAGTGATAGTAATATTCTTCATTATTATATTCCGCTAAGTTAATTTGCTTTAAAAGTTTCACTGCAGTTTGACATTCTTCACATTCAATTGTTCTAAAAGTGCTAATACAATACATTCCTTTAATGTGGAGAAGAAGGTTTTTTTCATAATTTGATAAGGTCGGAAACTCTTTTTCCACGTTTTCAATTATGCTTTTTGCTTCTTTAAACATATTTTTGTGAAGATAATATCTCCCCGTTAAAAGCATATAGTTTGCAGCATGTTTAGAGGCCATAATAAACGGGTTTTGTTCTAATTCCAATTTAATGCCTTCAATTTGTGTTGTCCTTTGCATTATGATTGCCTGATTCCAATCATTCAAGTGCTTTTCAATAAGATATAAAGATTCAATTTCTTTATTAATATCAATTTCTAATTTATTGGCTAATTTGTATATAATTTCAGGAGATAATGTAACTTTTCCACTTTCAAACCTACTAATATACGCTTTACCACAAATACCTTCACCCAATTTAGATTGACTGATCCCTTTTTTCTCTCGATAATACTTGATGATTTCCCCAACTAACATGTTTAGCCTCCCTATTTTAGACAACGATCAAATTGAACAATAAAGCATCGTATATTGAGAAATTTTTCTAAATTTAAGAAAGCGCTTGAAAAATTGAACGATTTAGTTCAACATTAATATTATTTTTATAATTCTCATGTACTTGATTGAAACTTTAGAAGAATACTATTTATTAAAACCAATTCTATAATTGCAAAATGATTAAGTAAATTTACATTTTTTAAAGATAACTTCACGAATTGTGAAGTAAAAAAAGAAACAAAATTTCTATTTCAGAAAAGTTCTTTTCGTTGTATGAAAGGATAAAGGTGGTCAAATTAATGCATTTAGAAAAACTAGAGATTTTAGTGGAAGTGGCTAAAACAGGGTCGATTTCAATCGCTGCAGAAAATCTTCATGTAAGTCAATCCGGTATAAGTCAAGCAATCACTAAAATAGAGGAAGAGCTAGGAATCAAAATCTTCAATCGCTCTAGATTAGGCGCAAGTTTAACAGTAGATGGGGCAAAAATTGTGGGAAAATCACAAGAAATCCTCTTAAAATACACAGAAATAAAAGCAATAGCTCAAAAAAGTTTAGATACCCAAATCAGTGAACTTAGAGTTTCAATGGTGCCAGCATTTGTTAATTACTTATTGACACCATTAGTAGAATTTAAGGATCAACATTTGAATTTACATATAGACATTTTAGAAAGCACTACTGAGCGTACAATTGAAATCGTAAAAAAAAATCAAGTAGATATCGGGATTATCTGTTTTTATGAAGGGATTACAAAAGAGTTAGAGGAGTTTAATTGCGAAGAATTAATAGATGGTAAAATGAAAGCATATGTAAAAAAAGACTCGCCTTTTGCCATTTCAAAAAAGATAACACCAGAAGAATTACTTCAGCAGAAATTTGTTCTGTATAACGGTGATTATATAAGATGGTTTACACATAACTTCCAACGTAACATCGGAGAATTAACGATTTTATTTTCCTCCAATCATACTGAGGAATTATTAAGGGCTATATTAAATGGTAGTGCTATTACATGGGGACCAAGTTTTTCAATAAAAAATCATCCGTATATATTGAATGGCGAACTTGTTGAAGTCGATATCGTAAATTACGAACCTGTACATTCAACTCTTGGCGTAATTACTTCAAAAAAGAAGATTTTATCAAAGGTTGAAAAACAATTTATCAACTTTTTGAGATCTGAACTAACTTCATATTGATAAGAAAAGGCAATATTTCAAAAAAGAAATGAGCCTTTTTTTTATTTTCCTAATATACTTTTTACGTTATTTCACTATACAAATTTCAAAATAAAAAACCACTTTTATAGAGTGGTTGATAAAAAATATAGAGTTTTTTATGGAGCATCTGTAAGAGTCCAATTTATTGTTGTCGTGTAATTCTCTGTATATACATCACTAAAATCTGTTTTAACTAATATCCCTCTATTATCTGTCCAATCCACTTGCATAATTTGATCATCACCAGTAGTTTGTTGGAAAACTAATAACTCATTATTATTTAAAGGAGTTGAAATGCCTAAACGATCGACAAAAACTAAAGCATTTATCATTTTATGATTAGGATTAGACGTAGATGTTAACGGCTCGTTAATCGATGCTCTAATCGTCCATTCGCTACCAGATCCTCTTGAATCAAATACTGACATTCCTAAGCTAGTATCAGTTCTTAAAACATAAGTTTCCGAACTAGTAATTGAAGTCGTCTTAAAATTAATCGTATTTGGGATTTTATCAAATTTTAAAATTGGAATTTCTGGCTTTGTAACTGTTATTTTTGTTGCCGCTTTAAATGTAGCATCATGATAAACCGTATCGATTTCCGGGTTCTTATTATTATTTCTGTCTGTTAAAAAGACTTGTAAAATATCTCCTTCTTCAAGTGGGCTAATTATAGGAATTTCCCACTTGCCATCTTGATCCACTTTTATTTCTTCCAATAATGCTAACTCATGACCATTCAGTGTAGCTGTTACTTTTGCTCCAGGTTCATCACTTAATCCACTTATTTTTTGACTAGTAACAGTAACTGGATTATTGATTGTTACAGGAGTAGGCGGAGTAACGTCTTTTACTGTATTTGAAATTTGAGTTTCTTCGATTGGAACATTTTCTTTAAGAACTACGGCTGTAAATACCGTATCTTCTTTATAAAATTTATCTAAATTAATAACAAACTCACCATTTGAATTCGTTGTAACATTCCATATTTTATCATCTTCATTATTCGAAACTTTCAAGCTAACTTGTCCATCCCCTGCTGTAAGACCAGCCAAAGTAACTTTACCTGATAGCTTCTTATCAGCGTTAGTCAGTTCATTTAATGTAATAACTGGATTCATATTTGTTCCAGAGATTCTAGAAAAAGTTTTACCTTTATAGTTTGTTTGAATAGTAGGATCACTTGCAGATATCGGTATGCCACTTGAATCAGTAGTTAAACTTGCATGATCCCAGCTATATGATGGAGTACTATCTAAGTCCGTTCCTTTTGTCCATGCATTTACTTCTGAATTGATGATTTCAAACGTAGCACCTGTTCCAAGTTGTACTGCATAGCCGTTATTGCTAGATAGATTATTATTATTTCGAATATCGTACAAAGCTGGTTTTGATAATAATAATTTTGACCCTGTGGTTGTTAAATTAATAATCGGTGAAGTACTATTACCAACTGCAAAAAAGTTAGCGCCTTCTTTTACATGAATCAAAATATCTTTAGCTAAATATCGTCTTGCATCAATTCCGATAACATTACTTCCTGTACTTAAGCTTGAGGCTTTAAACGTTGCTCCTTTTTCAATGTTTAATGACGATTTATCTTGATGGAATGCAACTGAAACACCTTGTTTTTCTACATCTAATACTCCACCAGGTTCTATATTAATCGAATCATAATACTGAAAAATCCCTGGATAAGTGGCACCATTAGTTGTACCTCTTAATGTAACAGTAGCACCCTCTTTTACATTAAATTGATGGCTAGTTATTCCTGTTGAACTAACTCCATCTTGAAACCAAATAATTGAATAGTCGTAAAAACTAATAAACCCTTCATATGTTGAGTTAGGCAAAAATGTCATTCCGCCTGTGTAAACATTTTCTGCTCTTGTATAAATTTTATTCGTTCCATCGAATGTAAAGTTACTTCTAGAAGCAGCAGCTAATCGTTCCATTTCCGGATTCGTCGTAATGTTTTTAAAAGAAAGTGACCAAAATTCACTCCTATAATCGTTAAAATATGTTTGAACAAAAGCAAATACTGTTCTATTAACTAAAGTTGCATCTTCAACTGAAAAAGTATACTGTGTTGCATTTGTGATATTTTGAAGACGAATCCAGCTTGTATTTAAATCAATTTTATGATTATTACCATAAATTTTAATATCATGTCCTTGTACTAGGATTTCATAGCCTGCTGGAGCATCTGTAATATCATCCATAATATTTATTTCTGTTATATTTACGTTCCGAATTGCATCTCTAAATTGAGCAAAAGTTGAAACATCGACAGCTGAAGCTCGTGTTTCAGATTGACTTGAAGTATCATTCTCAGAAGATTCATCTGTAGGAGTTTGGGCATCATTTTCTGTTAACTCATTTGAAGTAATGTCAGACGCGTCAATTCCGTTGTCTTCAGCAAGTGTAACTAGACTAAATTGATTAGATAATACAACTGTTATGAAGGAGACTAAAATTAATTTCTTTAGGCAACGGATCATTACTTTCACCCTTTCAAACTCATTCTGGATTTTCCGATTGTACTTTTTCCTTTTTTCTTTTTTTGAAAATAATTAAAGTAATCACTCCAATTAAAAGTAGTACTCCACCTCCGATATAAATCCAATAATTGTTTTGCTTGATTTCAACAGCCTTATTGTTCATTTCCTTTGCTTCTTTGCCAATTGTAAATAATTCATCCCATTCCCAAACTTGAGTTCCAATAATCGCTTTCATCTTTAATCGATAAGTTCCAGGTTCAATGGGGTTATTATTTAAATCAATTGCATAATCGAAATTTGAATTAGGTGCCATACTCATCTCAGCTTTTTTTGAGCTATATAAGATTTTGCTTGAACCTTCTTTATAAATTTTTGCATCAATACTCATATCCTTCACAATTGAGGCTTCACTATTTTGAATAGTCGCAGCAATTGAAGTATGATAATTCACTAATTTAGGTTTAATTTCTAGCAAGTGTAAATTCGGATTAACTTCCTTTGTATTTTCAGTCAATTTAATTCCAACTACATATGCATATTCATTCTTTATTTGAATGCTTTTATCTGCAGAATCTGTTTTTGCTTCTTCTGCTTTTTTCTTAAAGTGTACAGCTCCTACAATAACTCCATTATATTCATCTTTAGGCATTGTAATTGAAAATGAAACTACCTTTGATTTGCCAGATGGAATCACAACTTCTTTATGAGTCTCTTTTACAAGTTCAGTCAATGGATAAATTAAGGTTTTATCTGCTTTATTGCGATCTGATTCAGAATAATCAATAAGACCATTATCATTTGTTGTAGCAAAAGTAATATTCGCTTCGATTGTTTCTTCCTTTTTACTATTATTAAACACTTCGATTTTAAGATCCTGATGTTGTCCTGGAGTCATTTTCAAATCAAAGTAGGATTTCAAATGATCAATTTGATTAGTTGGAATACTAGCTCTTACTGAAAAATCGATATCATTTTCAGCCTTTACAGATAAAGGGATAAACGCAAGAGTTAGTAAAATTGCTGAAAAAATTAACAGTAATTTTTGACGTTTAATATCCATTTTTAATATTCCTCCTTAAAATTAAAGACTTTCTATTATTTGCAGCTCACCTATACTTTTTTAGTAAAATTTACTTATACATAATCCGTTCACTTAATAAAAAGTCTCTACATCTTGTTGTTTGTAAACTTATCTATTATAAACCTGGTGCATCCGTTAATGTCCAAGTAATTGTTGCATCATGACTACCGACTGTTGCTGAACCGGCAGGAATTGTTAAAGTGACATTATCGTTTAAGCTTCCATCATTTTCTTCTGGGCTTGGACCAAGCCACCTCGTCACCCATGTCCCTAAGCCTGTACCAGATTTTGCTGAAACAACTGCTGCTGTTGTGTTTCCATCTGTATTTAAGATGATTGTATTATTTACTTCAGGCGAAGTACCATTGCTTATAGAAACTGTAGAACCGTTTTTAAACGTTATAACTGCTCCTGGTAATGAATCTGTGGTTCCATTAGTAAATTTACTTGCCTTAGCAATTACCGACCATCCATCTCCTGTACCGCGACGGTCTGTTACTTGAATAAATGGCTTTTTAGATTTAGATGAATATTCTTCTGTTCTATTTGAAATTTCATTTGAACCGAATTCAACTGATGAAACATAATCTAATGTTAATGAACCTGCATTTCCTGTAGGAGGATCAGTTGGATCAGTAGGACCCGATGGTACTAAAGGTTCAGTTGGATTTGTAGGATCTACCGGTGTAACTGGACCTGAGCCAGCAACAAATGTTATAGCTGCTTTTGAATTACCTACAGATGGTCCTTCCGCAAAAGTTGAGTGAGCTGCTCCAACTAATGATGTCATTCCAATTACACTAACAAGTGCGATTTTAGTAAATTTCATTATCACTTTACCCCTTAAAATTTATTTTTGTTGTTCAACGATGTCATTATATCGTTGTAGCAAAGTGATTCCCATGATGTTTTTTACCTTTGATTCCGGTAAAAATAATAACTTACTTTCATAAAAAATTCACAGTTATCTCATGAAAAGCTGTTCTTCATTGAATTAAGACAGAGCATTAAAAGCAATAATAAAAATAAAAGCTCAAAGTTTATGAGGAAATGAAATGGATAAATCAACTAAGCGTAAATTACAGATAATTGATATTTTAAGTAAGCAAGATAAGTGGTTTAAAACAGAGGAATTGGCAAGTGAGTTATTATGTACCGAAAAGACAATCCGAAATGATTTACAGACAATTAACTCGAACTTACCGAAAGGATGGCAAATTGAAACAATCAAAGGGAAAGGAATTTATATAAATAAACCAATTTCTTCATCAATTAATCAAATCCGTTCACTTTTTGTAAAAAATTCATTGAAATTTCAAGCTATTATGCTCATTCAATTTAAACAAATTAAAAGTATCGCGGAGCTTGCAAATGCACTATTTACACAGCAACCAGCAGTCTATTCAATACTTGATCGAGTTGAGGAATTATTGGAATCTTATCACTTGAAGTTAAAACGTGGACCGCTTGAAATCGTTGGAAGAGAATTAGAAATTCGACTTTTATGTAGAGATATCCTAAATCCCTTATTTGCTCATTCGAATCAAAATTGGCCACTAGAGGACTTTTCGTATAAAGAGATAGAAGAAATTGTTACTACGACTACAAAAACGCACAAATTATTTTTATATCCTTCAACAACTAGAAGTTTCGTTTATTTACTTGGGACAATGCTATATAGAATTGATAAAGAAGCTAAATTAAATTTAACTGAACAAAATATTACTGAAATTTTAGCCTCTGATTTTTACCAAATTTCTAATGAAATTTGTGAAAAGTTAGAGCATTTATATCGAAAACATATTTCAGTGAATGAACGAGTAGCCTTTACTTTATTAATTTCCACACTACCTTATTATGCTTTTGAAGAAATAGACAAAAACGAATTTCTTTCCTTATACAGAAGTTCTAAAGACACAAATTATAAAAAACTTTATCACTTAGTTGAATTACTAGAAGAAAAAATCGGAATTCCTTTTAATGAAGACGAAGAATTTCTTTATACGCTTCAAGCTCAATATAAAAGATATACAATAATCCATTTAATTGATAAAAAGGAACCATCCTATTCGCTAGATCGTTATGTAATAAAACATTATCCAGAGTTATTCAATCAAGTAAAAGATGCTTTACAAATCTGGACTAAAACATATTCATACCCTGATATGACAAAAGATAAAATTGCTAAACTAACCTTAAATGTACAGTCTTCCATGATAAACTCTGCATTCTCAAAGAAGAGAGTTTTGTTATTAACAAGTAATGGTCCAGGCGCGCATCGTTATATAGAAACGAAATTAAATAAAGCTTTTAGTCATCAAATTGATTTTATTCCACCAAACCATGGTGAATTTGAATCAGAGAAAATTAATGAACTAAACATTGAATTTATTATTTCTGATTTTCTGCTTGAGGGGGAAATTGTCCATCCTGTCATTACCATCGATCCTATCCTTACGGAAAGAGATATTGATCAAATTTCAAATTTCTTAAATTCAAAAATGAAATAAAAAAGGAAAGTCTTATTTGCTATTAAAAAGAACCATCCAATAAGNNCTTATTGGATGGTTCTTTTTTCCATATCATGAATTTAATTCTTCCTTTAATTTCGATATATAATCTTTAATCATCCTTGAACAATGTTTTTTACTCGACATGATCCATACATATTGAAGGTTTACAGCATCGTAATCAATAATATCCAGTAATATCACATCATCGCTCAAATTATAATTAACTCCATTAAATGCAGGAACAAATGACACTCCTAAGTTTTCTTCGATTGCTTTTTTTAAAGTATCAGTATTAGTAGTCGTAAATAACTCATTCATTGCACCAAACTGTTTATAGAAAAGCTTTTTAAACAAATGTATGAATTCTCCATCATAAGTAATCAGTGTTTCGTTTAAAATTTGTTGTGGTGTAACAAATGCCTCTTCTGCAAGTGGGGAATTTTTATTTACCATTAATTTCATTTTTGCTTCAAATAAATTGTGATAAACTAGGCGATCATTATTTTCAAGTAAATGCTTAATAAATGGTAATACACCTATATCACTACGTTCTTCTAAAATGTCTTCAATAATATCTTGTCCTGGCTTTTGAAAAATCTCGATATTGATTTTAGGATAATCATCTCTAATAGAAGAAATTGGTTTTAAAAGCACTGCAAAAAAGCCTGGTGTGGTAGATATTTTCAGCTTACCATTCACGTTATTATTAATGATTTGTGCTTTTTCGATTAGTTCTTGATATTTTATAAATAGTTCTTTTACAGTCGCAACTATTTCTTCTCCTTCGCTCGTAAGAATAGCGCTATTACCGCGAGATCTCTCGAACAATTTTACCCCTAATTTCTTTTCGATACTGACAATCGATTGACTAATAGCGGACTGACTCACATAAAGATTTTGTGAAGCAATCGAGAAGGAACCTGTTTTTGCAACTTCAACAAGGTATTCTAATTTTTCGATATTCATATTCTTCTCCTTCTACTAACGTTATTAGTATACTACAAACGTTTTTTCTATATTTGATATTTTACAAATATAATTAAAAAGACCTGTTCTCAAGCTTCGAGAACAGGCCAACAATTGTGAAAATAAAAACTCAAAATATTATTGTAATCCTAATTCACTCTTAATTGATTCTAAAGTAGCACCTTTATACTTTTTAACTGCTTTTGGTGGTGCTGCTACCCAAGGATTTTGCATTAAATAATTCTTTTCAACAAATGCTAGGTCTTTTGCATCGACAATACCATCGAAGTTAATATCTGCACTACGCTTATTTGTTCCCCAATATGTTTGGATTGCCAATGCGTCCATTACATCAATTACATCATCTTTGTTAACATCTCCAGCAGTTGCTTTCGCTACCAAATCTGAACCTAAATTAAAGAAAACTCCGTATGGTCCCCCTTCAACCGTGCCAATACTATTCTCATAAATATTAAAGTCCTTATAAGTAGTAAAGTGTCCAGGAATATCTTGTATAATTGTATAATCTTCTTTAGATGGTTTAATTCCTAAAATATCAAATTGCCCATTTTTATTTACGACGTTTGTTTTTACTGCTTTTCCATTATGATCAACAATCGTAATTGTTGGAGATGATAAAGAGAAATCTTTTGTATAATCAAATTGTCCATTCGCTGATAGAAGTCCTTCTCCTCCAATTGTGCCTTTAAATTCTGATTGATTATTTAAGACACCGATAGAAGATACAACTGAAAATGGGTTAGATGTTACATTACTTACATCTGTAAATGTTGATTTTACGCCAGTCCAGTCCCAAGTGCTATTTTGGCTTGGTACTACCGTTTCTGGAACTTGAATGGTTAAGTCTAGCATCGGTATATCACCATTTACTCCTGAAGTTCCATTAAAGTTTACATTCACATCGGATGAAATTGTACTTCCTGAAGTAGTTTGATTAACATCTAATGAAGCACCTAACTTTTTAGCTTCAGGATTTAATGCAATATTTGTAATTTTTGTGGCCGGTGCATCAGAAAACTTATAGTTTGCTTTCATTAGATTGCTTACGTTGTTAGCATTTAACGTCATAGTAAATGTATCACCTGGTTTTACGATCGTACCATTATGAATCGTTGCATGATTCGGCTCAACTGAAACATAAGGTGTATGCTCATTTACAAAGTAATATTGCTTTTGACCGCCACCATTTGTTGCTTCGTCCATCCCTTCGAACTTAACACCCAAAATACCGTTAGACAGCATCGCAATTTCATCTGATGCATTTCCGTCTTTATCTAGTGTCATTATTCCATTTGGTAACCAAGCGTTGTAAGTATAGTAAATTTGATTTTGTGTTTGATCAGTAGTCATTCCAGCTGCTTGTTTTACTTGAACATTATCATCTGAAATATGTCCAGTAACGCCGACAGTAGTTTGTCCGTCTTTAAATTCTACAACTTCCTTTCCAGGTACTTCGCCATCGACATGTACATCGAATTCAGGGTTTGTATCATCAACAAAGAAGTCTTGTGTAGCTGTATAAGTTTTTCCATTATCATCTTGCCCAATTAGTTTAAATTGGTATTGGCCAGCTTTTGGGAATACCAATTGATCTACTCTTAATCCAATTGGGTTATTTGGATCATTCGTAAATGGGAAGTAATATCCACTGTAGAAGTAATTCATCGCATATTGTACACCTTCGTCCATTGTTGTTCCATCAAATGTACCAATTACCCCTAGATCTTTACCAGTTTTTGGATCAGAAATGACCGCGGTAATTGTTTTCATATGTGATTTTAAGCTCATATAAGCTGCATCTCCGCGATTCCATTTTTGACTGCTTTGTCTAACAGATGCTGGAACTGAGCGTTTATATAGTGTAAAGCTATCAAATCCAGGCTCTACATAGTGAACACCAAACGGTACTTTATAACTTTCCGATGGATTATCTTTGTTCGTATAAACGATATAACCTTCATAAATCCCTTTTTCAGCTTCTTTGGGTATTGATAACGTTACATTTGTTTTCTTTTGAGAAATTCCCTTTAAAGTAATAGTTGAATCTGTTTGAAGTGTAACACTATTTGCTTTTGCATCTTTTGACCCACGTAAATTCGTATTGAAATTTACGCTTACATTAAATGTTTTTGCTTTTTCACCTTTGTTAAACAATGTTACTGAACGAGTATCTACAATATCTTTTCCTTCAAAAGCTTCATTTCCAAAGCTAATCGCTCCTGAATTTTCTTTGACTAATTTTTCTTTATTGTTAATAATTGTAGGGAATTTTTCTTCTACTTTAATTTCAAAATTTGAGTGAATCGCATTGTACGGATCAACTCGTCCTGCACCAACTTCAAATACGCTGTAAGGTTTACTTAATGGATCAGCTGTATTCATTAAGATTGCTTTTACATCTTCTGGTTGTAAATCAGGTTTTGCTTGTAATAACAATGCTGAAATACCTGCAACATTTGGTGTTGCCATTGATGTACCTGACATTCTTTCATAAGCATATTTATAATCTGATGGATTATCATGGTTGTGAACGAATCCTGGTACAGTTGATAATACATTTACACCTGGTGCTGTAACTTCTGGTTTAATGTCATATGTTACTCGTGATGGTCCGCGAGAACTAAAATCTGCTAAGTTATCGCCAGGTAATGTTACCTTTCCTAAGTCACTAAATGTGATCGTACTTGTTGAGTTAACTGGAATACTTTGCGCTAAAGCTACACCATCTGCATTCGTCATTGAGAATGAAGGAATAAAATCTGTACTCTCACCTAAGTTAAAAGGTAGATGGCCTTCAGCTGCATTGTTGTTGTAAATAATGACTCCAGCAGCACCACGATTTTTAGCTTGTAAGATTTTATCGTTAATTGTATTAGAACCTCGTTGAATTAAAGCAATTTTTCCATCAATGCGTGAACTTGCACCTGAATAATTTGATGAAGTTCCTAAACCAACGTTAATGATTTGAAGTGATTGACTAGGTGATAACAACGTATTTAAATCACTATCAAAACCAGACGCTATTAATCGTAAATCTGAAGATTGATTACCTACTGTTGCTTTCATCGTAGCAATTTCACTTGGAACATCACTTGCCCCAACTGTTAGAGCTAAAGGTGCATTTCCTGGATTGCCAACAGTATACATACCGCTCCCTGAATTTCCAGCTGCAACAACGGCAGTTACACCACTTAATACAGCATTATTGATTGCAATTGCTTCTGGAGTTAACGGGTCATTATAATTTGCACCAAGTGATAGGTTCATAACGTCTGCGCCATCCGTTACTGCCTTTTCGATTCCTGCAACGATATCATCTGTCGTTCCACTTCCACCAGGACCTAATACGCGGTATACATATAGATCTGCATCTGGCGCAATACCATTTGTTGCATATTCACTATCATTTTTACCTTGTCCAATTATTGTTCCGGATACATGTGTTCCATGTTCTGTATAATAATCAGAACCATTGTTAGTTGGATTTGGTTTTCCAGCTTTTACCCAATCCGCATATGTTGTTTCCATTGGATCAGCGTCGTTATCAACAAAGTCCCAACCTTTTACAGAATTTGGATTAATCGTTTTAGGATCAACTCCTGCTTGTGCTCGATAGCCTTTATAAGCAGGTGAGATATCAGGATGATTATAGTCAACCCCTGTATCAAGTACAGCAACCTTTATACCTTTACCTGTATAGCCTTCTTCATGTAATTTATTTATGTTTAAAAATTCATTTTCCTCAGCCATACCTTTGCCACTTGCTTCCTTCGAAGGAGCTGCCTCTGCTACAGGCTGTTCAGCTTTTACAGCTGAATTACTATAGATTGCTTTAACTGCTTTTGACTTTAAAAGTGACTTAATTTTATTTGAAGGTATCGTAATTGAGACACCGTTAAATGTATTTTTATATTCATGACTAACTTTATATTTCTTATTATCTTCACTTGATAAGTTCTTTAAATCTTTATCAAACGTAGCATGGTCAGTATCTACTAAGCTTTTAGCCTCACTATCAGATAAGCTATTTCCCTTTAATGCAGCTTCAAGTACCGCTACTTTATGAGGCTTTTGATTGAATTGAACAATTACTGACACATTTTCATTACTATCTAAGTTGACATCTGGACTTACAAATAGACCTGATTGATCATTTTTAGATACCTGATTTAATGCTTGTCTTTGAGCTGCAGTTAAATTAGTTAAAATCGTTTCTGCATTTGTATTAACAGTTGCCGCTTTTACTTTTGATGATAAATTAAAATTTAAAGGGTGAAAACTGCTAGAGATTAAACCTACCCCTAAAGTTAGTGCAGTCGCATTTTTTACTATTTTTTTCTCTAAGTACTTCTTCCCCATTTCTCCAGTCCTCCTGCAAACTATATATTATTTTGATAGAATTCAATTGGGTCCATTTCAAGATCGTCCTTTCTACAATTAAAGAAACTCATAATCTATCAGAATTCGACCCATTTCGAGCTCCTTCCCCATTTGCTATTCTAAGTATACATAATCAGAATTTTCGAATAAAATTAGAAATATTGATATTAAAATAAGAAAATCTTATACCTTCAGAAAAATCGAACTATTCTATTTACAAAAAAGCATCTTCCCTTTTGATGAAAAATGCTTTTTATTAATTCATTTATAGGCATTCACTTAAAATAGTTTAGAATCTGAACGTAATAAAAAAGAAACCTGTCCTCAATTAGAGAACAGGCCATTTCACATTATTGTAATTCTAAATCAGTTCTAATAGACTCTATAGTGCTTCCTTAATACTTTTTAACTGGTTTTGGAGATGCTGTGCGACCCAAGAGTTTTGCATTAAGTAATTCTAGTAACCTAAACAACTCTAAAGCTGTTTAGGCTATCAATTAAATTAATTTAAGCCTAATTCTACGATGATGCTGTCCAACGTTTGACCTTTATAAGTTTTCTTAGCTTTTGGATTTGCATTTGGGTTTGTTGGGTTACCCATTCCAAAGTTGTAGTAAACATATGCAAAGTCATTTACATCTGTTGTACCGTCACAGTTGATGTCTGTACTACGCTTGTTTGTTCCCCAATATGTTTGTATTTCAAGTGCATCCAGGATGTCGATTACGTTGTCTTTATTAACGTCACCGCCAATTGCTTTATTAACATCCGAGCCAAGGTAACCAGCTACTCCGTATTCTTCACCTTCTATATTCTCATATAAACCATGGAAATCAGTGTACGTAGTAAAGTGTCCAGGAACATCAAACACAACTGTCATATCATCATGAGTAAGTGGTAGTCCACTTACAAAATATTGACCGATTTTAGAGATTGTGCCAGGATACGTTTTTCCATCTTTGTCTAGAATGTACGCCTTCATTCCAGTTAAAGTGTAGTCTCTAGTATTAGAGTCATCGAATTTACCATTCTTGTATAAACCTTGAGCATATACATATCCACTTTGAGAAGAGAACTTCGGTAAAATAACAATTGTTGCCATAACACCTATAGGTCTTGATACGACACCATCAACATTTGTAAATTGTGGCGAGCCGTCAAATTTTAAACTTGAATTATGTTTAACGACTTGCGGGTTTTGAATTTTAAATGTTACATCGACCATTGGAATATCTCCTGTTACTTCTTTTGTTCCGTCGAATGTAACAGTAACACTAGTGTTGATAGCTGTTTGAGTTCCAGCTGTTGTTGAAGTCGTTAATACACCGCCTAATGCTTGCGCTTCAGGAGTTAATTTAACGTCTAAAACCTTTGTATCAATTGAGTCTGCAGTTAAATTATATTTAGCTTGTTTTACTTTGCTTACATTGTTTGCAGTTAGCGTAACTGTTCTTGTATCTCCATAATGCGTAATCATTTGATTGTAACGAGTCGGACCTTGTGGTTGACCGTATACATATGAGTAATCATCTTGAACAAAGTAGTATGTTTTCTGAGCGTTAGCGAATGTTGCTTGGTCGCCACCAACAAAGATCATTTGAGTGATTGGTGAAGTTAATGCGATTTCGTCTGCACCATTTCCGTTTTCATCTAGATTTAGCTTTCCAGTGATTTTGTTGCTGTTCCAAGAATAAGGAAGTCCATTTGTACCTTGATTAACATTGATACCAGCCGCTCTCATTTGATCGACCATTTGGTCATGGATAGAAGCAGTAACCGGAATTGTCTTGTCACCTTTCTTGAATTCGACGAATGGGCTACCTTCTTTTTCGCCTGGTACTTTCACTTCGAATTTATCAAGACCTGTGTTGTCAATGAATAGATCTTGTGAATTAACAAATTCTTTCCCCTCATCATTTACACCAACGAGTTTTAGTTTGTAATGACCTTCTCTTGGCAAAGTAGCCACATTCTTAATAGTTTGGTGAGTACTATCAGCGAACGGAAAGATGTATCCAGAGAACGGAACGAAAAGTATTGGTTTACCTTCTTCGAAAGACATTCCATCGAATGAATTCGCTAGTCCTAAATCCTCACCTGTTTTTGCGTCAGTTAGAATTGAGTATATATATCTCATATGAGAATTTAATGTCATCGTTGCATTTATTCCTGGGTCCGTAACCATAGAAAACTGATTACGGTCATTTGAAATCGAGTTACGAGAAAGAGTAACTTCTTTAATTCCTTCTTCAACAAAGTGAACTCCGAATGGAACACGATATGTTTCAGCTGGGTTGCTACGATTTGTGTACGTTACATATCCTTCATAGATTCCTTTTTCAGCCGTTTTCGGAATAGTTAAGGTTGCATCCTTTGTTACTTTACCGTATGCAGGCACTTTGAATGAACTGTCAAAGGAAACAGATACACCATTTTTCGTTGCATCTTTAGAACCTCTTGCGTCTGTTTGATATGACACTTTCACATCAAACGTTTTTGGTGTTAAACTGTTGTTCTCAATTGTTACTTTACGAGTATTAACTAAATCTTGGCCAGTATAAGCTACATTACCATAACTTAAAGAACTTGTTGTTTCTTTATAGTTTTTTAATTTTCCATTAATCATAATTGGTGTTGTATCTTTTACTTTGATTTCAGTTGATGCGTGTAATGCTTGCATTGGATCAACTCGACCTGCACCAACTTCGTATACAGAGTAAGTCTTGCTTAATGGGTCAGCTGTATTCATTAAAAGCGCTTTGATATCTTCTGGTTGTAAGTTTGGATTAGCTCCTTTTAACAATGCTGCAACACCTGCTACAAATGGAGTTGCCATTGATGTTCCTGACATATGATCATATGCATATGTGTAGTCAGTTGGATTATCTGGGCTATGCACAAATCCAGGAACAGTTGATAGTACGCTTACACCTGGAGCTGTAACTTCTGGTTTGATATCATACGTTACTCGAGATGGTCCACGAGAACTGAACGATGCTAACTCATCACCTTTTGTTGTGATTTGAGCTAAGTCGCTAAAAGTAAATTCTGTTTTACCGCTTAAAATTTTTGATTGTAATGCAAGACCATCAGCATTTGTTAAGTTAAATGTTGGGATAAAGTCCGCACCTTCTGCTAAATAGAATGGCATATAACCATTCGTGTCGTTGTTGTAGATCAGGATTGCCGCTGCACCTTTTAATTTAGCTTGTAAGATTTTATCGTTGATTGTAGTTGCACCACGAGCAACTAGAACTACTTTGCCAGTAACATCTAAATTAGTATAGTTGTAAGATGCACCAGGTGCAGCAATACGTGCAATTTGATATGTTTTATTTGCTAATGATGCGATATTGTCATAAAATCCTCTTGCTACTAACTGCATGTCGAAGTTTACAGTGTCATCATGACCTTTCATTGTCGGAATCGTTGTTGGTACATCACTTGCACCTACTGTTAATGCTAAAGCTGCATTACCAGGATTTCCTACAGTGTACATTGCATCGCCAGAATTACCTGCAGCAACGATAGCTGTTACACCACTTAATACAGCATAGTTAATTGCCATACTTTGAGGTGTTAATGGATCGTTGTAAGCTGCACCTAAAGATAGGTTGATTACATCCATACCATCTTGAACAGCTTTATCAATACCAGCAATAATTGCATCGTATGTACCGCCACCACCAGGGCCAAGTACACGATAAGAATAGATATCAGCATCAGGAGCAATACCTAAAGTTGAAACATCGCTATTTGCTTCTCCTCGACCAGCAATTGTACCTGCTACGTGAGTTCCGTGTTCAGTATAGTATGGATCAACTCCACCATTGATAAGTGGTTTACCAGCTTTTACCCAATCAGCATAAGTTGTTTCCATTGGGTCGTTGTCATTATCAACAAAGTCATAACCACCTTTGTAAGCATCTTTTAAGTCAGGGTGGTTGTAGTCAATCCCTGTATCAAGGATACCGACTTTAACGCCTTTACCAGTAAAACCTTCTTTGTGAAGTTGATCTATTTTAAGGTAAGAACGTTCAGCTGCCATTCCATGTGTGCTTCCTTCAGTATTAAGTGATTCCGAATTAGGCGACTTAGGCTCATCTAGTTGGACAGTTTGGTTGCTGTAGATTGCTTTAACAGCTCCTGATTGAACTAACGTTTGAAGTTTGTTTGCAGGAACTTTAAGTGTTAATCCGTTGAATGCGGTTTTGAATTCTCGAGTTACTTTGTATGTCCCGTCTGATTTTGAAGAAAATGCATTTTCTAAATCAGTTTTAAATGTTGCATGGTCGTTGTCTACATCGCTCTGTGCTTCCGAAGAAGATAGGGTTTGTCCATTTACAGCCGCTTCAAGCATAGCTACTTTCTTTGGTTTGTTCTTGAACTCAACGATCACTGATACAGTTTTTGAACTATCTAAATCCACGTCATCCGCTAAATGAAGTCCTCGTGCATTGAACTTGTCAATGTTTTTAAGAGCTTGACGTTGTTCCGCAGTAAGATTCAATTTGCTTTCTACATTAGATTTAAGATTTTCTACAGCACCATCTAATTTAGTTGGGCCTTGTGCAAATACATTGAACATATGAGTTTGTGAAAATACGAAACTAGCAGTAAGTGCGCCTACTAGCAGTTTGCTTGTTTGCTTTTTCTTCATTCTCCGTTGTTCCCCTCATCAATTATTTTTTTGTTTGTTGTTTTACTATTTTTTCTTGTTTGTTAATATTGTTGGGAAATTGTCTACTACTTTAATTTCAAAATTTAAGTGAATCGCATTTTTATGGATCTATTGCCCTCTCTTTGTATTAAGACAACATTCTTTCCACATTTTTTAAAATTTTTCTATAAATACTTCTTCCCCATTTATCCAGTTATCCTGAAAACAAAATATAATATTTTGATAGAATTCGATCAGGTCCCATTACAAGATGTGTTCTAGATACGGATAATTTGTTAAATTTCGACCTTATTCGAGCTCCTTCCCCATTTACTATTATTAGTATACATAATCAGAATTTTCTAATAAAATTAGAAATATTAATATTAAATTAAGAAAATCTAATATTCTCTTAAAATTCGTCTTATTATCAATATTTACACAAAAAAACATCTTTCCTTTGATGGAAAAATGCCATTAATTAACAGAAATAAACCACTTTCTATGTTCCAAGTTGTTGTTTTATAAACTGCGCAATTTCAGTGTTCGCTTGCTTACTAATCGGTGAAGCCTTGTCCATTAACTGAAAATCATGGAACATTCCTCTCCAGACTTTACATGTCACTTCTACACCTTGAAAATTCGCTTCAGCAGCATATGCTAAAATATCGTCCAAAAGCTCTTCCCTTGCACCAGCGTGTATAAGCATTGGTGGTAAGCCTTTTAAATCACCATATAAAGGTGAGATTAAAGGATTTTTCCGATCATTATTTCCTACATATGTATCAACAATATTAATATCATTTCCATGATAATTTGCGTGAATACTATCAAAATCAGAAGTATATAGTTGGCTTTCTTTCGTTAAGTCAGTCGCCGGAGAAATACCTACTACCGCTGATGGGTATTTTCCATTTAAAGTTTTTAATTGATTTAACAATGCAAATGTCAAATTACCACCCGCGCTATCCCCGACAATTACAACTTTTGACTTCGGACCAATTTTTTTGACTAGAGAACTATAGATCTTTTCAGCATCTGTTAAACCTGCAGGAAATGGATTTTCTGGTGAAAGTCTATACTGAATTGTTAATACTCTATAGCCTGTCTCCCTTGCTAAGATTGTTCCTAGATTTCTTGAATATCCTAACCCACCTCTAGACCACCCTCCACCATGTACATAAAAAACAATTTTATCTTCGGGAGATTTGTCCGGTATTAACCATTCTACTTTTGTTCCTTCAATTGTTTCTCCTTTTATTTTAATATTCGAAGGAGTCGGCACTATTTGTTTTTCAATTTCAATTCGTTTTTGCTCTAAAGTTGCAGTTCTACCTTCTTTAGCTTTTTGTTTATATAATGCTCGAATGTCTTCTGTTACTTTATTTGGTTTATCATTTTGATAGATCAAGGATGATTTACTTTCACTTTTAACAGTATTTTTTGAAGCAACTAAATAATTTCCGATTACTAAACAAAACACTAGCGAAAGAAATAAATATACTTTTTTCAAATTGGTTCCCAACCTTATTGGTATTTTTTGTCTTCTTTAATTAAAATTTCCATTTTCTTTTAAATTACTCAAATAAAGAAAACTCACCGATTGGCGAAGACAGAGGGGTAGTTGTACTTATACATAATTCCTAAAATTGGAAACTGTGTCTTTTTTTCTTCTCCGCTGCCAATTTATACTTCCTTAATGTAAAATGAAAAGGCACACGAAAACTCGTGCACCGTTCATCGTTTTATAAAAGATATAAAAAATTAAAAAGTAGGGAGATTACTTAAATTATTCGTTGGATCTCCATCGGGATACGAACGAAGTGTTTTATGTGGATTCTCACCACGCGTTAATCCTGTGTTAACATCTTCAATTTGCTCAAGTTCTGCCATTGCAATGGCTTGCTCAATTCCAACAATTTCACCGTTTTGAAATTTTACATCTGTAAGATCACCATCGCCATTTTTTCTCACAGCGACAATATGTAATTTATTTGGATCATCATGATGTTCAGGATGTCCAATACCACGATTTTGAAATGACATACCCACACCTCCATTTTTTTGACACAAAAATAGTATGGCGGGATGAAAATACGTTTATCCTTCCAATTTCTTACAAGTTTATTCTGATTACTATTAAGCGTTAAATTCACAATTAAAAGTTTGTTAAAATTTTCACAAATTATCCACAGACAAAACTTAACGAACATATTACGATAGTTATGTAAAAATCAATCTAATCAACTTTCGAAAGAGGGAATCAGCATGACTACTGTTTTAGGAATGACAAGCGAAGGAAGATTAATGCACAAAATTGGCAATGATTATTATCGTTATACAAAATTAAACAAAGAAGAGCTTAAATTATTAAATATTCTTGTAAATGAAGGATTGGCGACGGTGATTAAAAAAGGTATCGGATACACTGCGCTCGTAAAACTAACTGAACAAGGAAAACTTATTAGCAACGAGTGTTAATATTTATTTTAAATTGTTATAATCCCCTTTCTATATATCCCCCTTTAAGTAGAGGTTGTTTTACCTTAGCATCTACTTAAAGGGATTTTTTTGGTTAGAATTAAAAGTTTTAGGGAATCTTGAAAAATGATAATCAAATAAATTTTGTACCAACTCAATATCTAAAAATATTCATAATGCCATAATCTATTTACCATTGCTTGGTGGTTGCTCTGGCCTTAGTAAGTATATTAAAAAGCAACAAACTCGGGTTTAATTCTAAGCAGAGTTATCATACTGTAAACTGCTAAAAGGTGTTTTGTAGTCAGCATATCGAATAGCTGTTCATGAGGGAAAGTCCATTTCGGGGTTTCTCTTTTTTGATTTTGGAAAAAAGCTAAATAGGGTGTCTGCCAACCGACGAGGGAGATCACTGAAAAAGTGAAGGCTTTCATTGAGAAAACCTTCACTTTTTTATTTTTCTAATTTTTTCTTCACTATCCTTTTGTCTATTTTTGGAAAGATTAGGAAAAACTATAAATAAAAAGTTCGATATATAAAACATTTAGATGAGAATTCAAACTTCAAAATTTTTAAAAAGTAGGTATATGATATGACTGAAGATTTTTTTGCTGACTATGAAAAATTTGTTGTTCCACCATTATATCAATATAAATTTGATAAATTAAAATTTAATCCTAAAGAGTATGCTATGTATTACATCTTAACCGTTTCATTAAATGACGCTCAAATAACAAATTGGGATGATGCAACTAAATATAATATTGACGTACGAAAAAGTATAGATCATGTATTGGAAGAATTTAATGAAAGAAAAGGTGGTAAATACTTTCTTCAATTACTTGAGTTTGACAATGAAAAGCCATATTTTGTTGTTGCTCTATCATTTAAAAATAAAATTGAAAAAGAAAAAATAAAAGATATTATTTCAAAGTATATTGAGCAATTAGTTGCAAACTCTTTTTATATTGGTCAAAATTGGTATTGGCTAATTGGGCAAAAAGGGAAAAGAGATCGTAAATTATTTAATATATCAATAAAAGAATTTACACACTGATGGTTTGGAACATTTGCCTTCCAATTGAAATGATTAGTTCGCATTTTGTATTGCACTCTTGTTTGATGGATTCACCGACGGGCTTGTTGCTCCTTTCACAAATATCTCCCGGCTTCCTTCACTAAATGTATTAGCAACATAAAGAAAAAAAACCTGAACAGCCTACTTAACGTAATCTGCTCAGGTTTTATTTTTTACTATTACAGTCCGATTTCACTACTGTTCTAGTCGTCATTCTGTATCATCGATCTAGATATCAATAATATGCTCTGACTTAATTACAGTCCTTTAAACCCATACTTCTCTAAAATGTTCATCGATTCAGCATTTTGAAGATAATCATAGAATAATTGAGCTTCTTTAGGTTGTTTACTATTTTTAATTACACCTAATGGATAAATAATCGGATCATGTGTATTTTCAGCTGCTGTCGCTACAATTTTTACTTTAGTAGAAGTTAATGCATCTGTTTTATAAACAATACCTGCATCTACATTATTTGTTTCAACATATGAAAGTACTTGTCTAACATCCTTACCATATACTACTTTTCCTTCAATAGATTTCCAGATATTTAAGTTTTCTAATGTCTCTTTACCGTATTGTCCAGCAGGAACAGCTTCTGGCGTACCGATTGAAACTTTATCTGCCTTCGTAATATCTTCGAATGAGTTAATTGCTTTAGTTGAATCTTTTGGTACGACTAGCACTAGTTCATTTCCAACTACATCTTTACCTTGACTCTTATCAATTAGTCCTTCTTGTACTAGGTTATTAAATTTGTCCTCTGCAGCGGAGAAGAAAAGATCTACCGGTGCTCCTTGAGAAATTTGTTGTTGAAGTGCTCCTGAAGCACCAAAATTAAAATTAATTTTCACATTAGGATTAGACTTCTCAAAATTTGCTTTAATATCATTTAGTGCATCTTGCAAACTAGCTGCTGCTGAAATAGTCAACTCTACTTTCTTTTGCGAAACTTCTTGTTTCGTGTCAGTTGATTTTTTAGCTTGGTCATTAGTTGAACAGCCAGATACAACTAGTCCTAATAACATCATCGAAAAAATTAAAGAATAAAGTTTTTTCATTTTTCATCTGCCTTTCGTCTTTTAAATTAAATCTAGTTATATCTAATTATATTTAGTTATATCTAATTAAGAAATAAAATTTTAAAATTTTCATTAAAATTATTTGGAATATACTTTTCAAAATGCCTTAGGGTAAAATAAAGATTGGAGGGATGTAAATGACGATGGAACTTTCTTATACGATTGAAGAAGTGTCGCAGTTTTTAAAAGTATCGAAATTAACCATTTATGACCTTGTAAAAAAAGGAGAATTACCTGTGTTCCGTGTGGGAAGACAGATGAGAATTGCAGCAAATGACTTAGACAATTATATAAAAAATCATAAAACAAATCAGCCTACTACATTATCTGCCTCTGTTTCCGAACCTCACAGAAGCAATCCAAAAGAATCCAATAATATTGTTATTAGTGGACAAGACTTAGTTTTAGATATTCTTGGAAAACATATTGAGAAAAATTCAACTTATAAATCTTTACGATCCTTTACAGGTAGCTTAAACAGTCTGATTTCAATGTATAATGGCGAATGCGACGTCGTTAGTTTACATTTGTTTGATGGAGATACTGGTGAATATAATCTACCATATCTAAAAAAAATTTTAGTGGGCTATCCTTATATCTTATTCAATCTTCTTTCCAGAAAAGCAGGCTTATACGTTAAAAAGGGTAACCCTTTAAAGATTACCTCATGGAGTGATTTAAGCCGGGAAGATGTAAAAATCATTAATAGAGAAAAAGGTTCAGGAGCACGAATTCTTCTAGACGAACAACTACGAATCAACGATATTTCTTATAAATACATAAAAGGATATGAGCATGAAGAAAATAATCATTTAAGTGTAGCCTCTGCCGTTGCGACAGGAGTAGGAGATGTCGGAGTCGGAATTGAAAAAGCTGCTAAAATGATTGGAATTGATTTTATTCCTTTAATAACAGAACAGTATGACCTAGTTATTTTAAAAAATACTAAAAATGAACATCTCATAAATATCGTAAAAGATATCTTATCATCACATCAGTTTCAATCTGAGGTCGATTCCATAGGGGATTATGATACTACTAAGACGGGAAAAGTCTTATTTGAGACAGAATAAAAGAAGGCTCCTTAAATGAAGCCTTCTTTTTTAATTCTATAAGATACTTACGTCATACATCAAATTGCGATTAACGGAAGATTTATTATTAAATGCTTTAATTTCTTCTTCCAGTTCCTTTATATTCAAAACTATATCCTTTATGATTGGAATAATTTGTAGTCCTTCAAATGAGGGGATCACTCTTGAATCCATATCACACTCAATTAATCTTACTCCTAGTTCAATTTCTAAACTAATAATTGATTCTTTAATATCAGTTTCACTAAGATCGAATTTCTTTGCTGCAATTACAAAGGAACCACTTTCTAATACTTCAAAAAGATGTCTTAACTGTTCGATATTCATTTAGCCCCTCCTAAAAACTTGATGCTCTTCTTTTTCTCTAGCTTTATTATATTGAGTGTTGACGTAATTTTAATTTTGAAAAAAAATATCAATTTTAGTTTTCCTATGATTTTATCGTGATGCAATGATTCATCGAATAAATCTTTTTTTAATTTAACCATCCCCTCCTTAAAACTAACTGAACAAATATAAATTACTCCCACTTCAATAAGAAATCATTCTACAATTTGGGTCCAACTCCTGCTGATTTCATATTGGGTTATTTTCGCCTTTTTTGATCAATTTTTGATTAATTTTAGGAGAACAATCGTAAGAAAATTGGGTTTTTTGTACATATTTTGGAAATTTTCTTGATGTATATTGCATTTTGAAAGTAAAAACCTCCTAAAATAGATGGTTTCTATAGTAAGTTTTCTTATTGAAAGTGGGTTATTTTCTCTAATTCTTTGCGTCTTAATACTTCTATAATTTAGAAAAATAATTTAACTAAAAAAACCAGAAATCCCCCAATATTTCTTAGCAAAATTTAATTATTAATATGGCTTAAACCATTCTATAATTGCATATAAGAAATGAAAGATAGAAAACAAACTAACGACCACAATTGGGGGAATAACATGGTTTTCTTTTATCAATTCGGAATTTTAGTTGTTATTATTGGTGCTGTACTTTTCCTACTTTTTTATAAGGTTTTTATTAAGATTGGTAGATTATTTGATAATCGCATTCAAAAAATAAAGAAAGAAATTGGGAGAGATGAAGAGTGAAAGGCTTAAGAAGTCTTGTTGTAGGCGGGGTCATTATCGTAGGAGGCATTATTTATACGATCGGCGGTATGTCTCATATTAGTGTTGGTAGCATTGGGATTGAGAAGCATATGAGTGGACAAATTACTGAAGTACCTCAAGGTTTTCATTGGACTGGTTGGGGAGTTTCAGTGCAGGAGTATCCTACATATACACAATCATTAGTTTTATCAGATGATAAACACGAAGGTGGCAATACTGATCAAGCTTGGTCAGTCGGTACTGGAGATCAACAGGAACTACCTGTTAATACAAATTTAACGTGGAAAATTTCAACTAAAAATGTAGCTAATCTTTATCAATCCGTAGGTGGAAAAGATATTAGTTATATCAAAAATAATATCGTTAAACCTACAATGAAAAATGTTGTAAACAAAATAACTCATAAATATAGCTGGAACGACATTAAAGGTTCAAAGCAAGCTGATATTACCGAAGAAATTAATATTGAATTAGATACGGAACTAGCAAAGCAAGGTATTGAAGTCGGTACGTTTGGCTTTACACATGTAGGTTCGCCTGCTGGTATGGCGCAGTCACAAGCACAATTAGCAACTTCTGAACTAAACGTCAAAAAAGCATTAGCTGACCAAGAAAAAGCTAAGATCGAAAATCAAACAAAAATTCTAAATGCTGAAGCAGATGCTAAAGCAAATAAAATTTTAGCAGATTCACTCACTCCAGAGTTATTAAAGAAAATGGAAATGGATGCACGACAAAAATTTGGTTGGGTTACAGTTCAAGGTGGAACACCTTTAGTTCAAGCAAAATAAATAGCCAGTTAACTCATGATGTCAAAATCAAAACTACTAGTTCTTTTAAATAAATCAATTCCCCCCAATTTTTATAAGTAGAATGTTTTCGAATAATCGTTTGAAATAACCAAAAAAGTATTAGATTTAAGAACATAAAAAGAGGATGCCCCATCATTTTGGGATATCCTCTTTCTTTTTTTATTCATATCGAAGGGCTTGAATCGGATCAAGCTTAGACGCTTTATTGGCTGGAAAAACACCAAATACTACTCCAACTAATAAAGAGAATACAAATGATAACAGCATAACTGGAACTGAATATGCAATCGTTGTTCCTGTCGTTATAGTGAATATTTGAGCACTTATTACCCCAATTCCCACACCTATAATTCCTCCAAGAGAACTTAATACCATTGATTCAATAAGGAACTGAAGAAGAATACTTCCACGTTTTGCTCCAATTGCTTTTCGAATACCGATTTCTTTCGTGCGCTCAGAAACCGATACAAGCATAATATTCATAATACCGATACCGCCTACAATAAGTGAAATTGCAGCACTTCCGCCTAACATTAATGTCATAGTTTTATTAACCGAAGAAGCTGTTTCCATTAAATCTTCAGGGCTAGATACGCTATAACTATCTTCATCACCAATTATCGTAAACATTTTTTGTTCAATTCTACGTTTTGTAAAGTTAACCATATCTTCATTTTCTACTTTAACATATACTGACCCAATTGAAGTTGTAGATGCTAAGCGTTGTGCAGTGCTAAGGGGAACAATAATTGTACTGTCTCCACTTGAACCTAACGAACTTCCAACAGATTCAAGAACCCCAACAACTCTGTAAGATGTACCATTGACCTTAACAAATTGACCAACGGGGTTTCCAAAACCAAATAATGTTTGCGCAGTTGTTGCGCCAAGTACAGCTATTTTTGAATGGTTATCATTATCTAAATCTGCGATAAATCGACCAGATTGTAGCTCTAAATCTCTAACTTTTAAATAAGAAGAAGTTGTTCCTGTCATTGAAACTTGTGCGTTCGTTTCTCCATTTTTTACGGTTACTCTTCCTGAGACAGTCGGAGCAATTGCTTCTACTCCATTGACTTTCTCAAGTTGATTCGCATCATCTTCTTTGAATGTAACATCTGAGCCTGTAACACTTACAGTAAGGACATTTGTACCTAAACTTCCAATTTGATCTTGTACTTCCTTCGTTGATCCTTGCCCAATCGCAACCATAACAATTACGGAGGATACACCGATAATAATACCTAGCATTGTCAGGAACGCTCTTACTTTATTTCCTTTAATGCTTTTAAGCGCCATTTTCAGTGTCTGCAAACCATTCTCCTCCATTCTCGAACAGCTGGCCATCGTGAATTCGAACAACACGGCTTGCTTGTTTTGCTACTTCTAAATCATGTGTAATGAGAATAATCGTATGTCCTTGTTCATTTAATAAATTCATAATCTCCAATATTTCCTGACTCGTTTTACTATCAAGAGCACCAGTTGGTTCATCTGCTAGTAAAATTGGAGGGTTTCCAGCGAGGGCGCGCGCAATTGCGACACGCTGCTGTTGCCCCCCTGATAACTGAGTAGGTAAATGATTCGCCCGATCAACAAGTCCTACTTTTTTTAACGCTGAAAGAGCAAGTTCCCTTCTTTCAGCTGTTTTCAATCCTCTATAAATGAGTGGAAGTTCTACATTTTCAACCGCTGATAGCTTAGGAATAAGATTAAAATTTTGAAAGATAAATCCAATTTTTTCATTTCGTATTGTCGCTAGTTGCGAGCTCTTCATTTCCCCTACGTCTTCACTATCAATCAAATATTTTCCAGTATCTGGTGAATCTAAACATCCGATCATGTTCATAAATGTTGACTTTCCTGAACCAGATGGGCCAATGATTGATATAAAATCTCCCTTGTGGATATCGAGGGATACACTCTGAAGAGCCATTACCGTTTCTCCACCAAGTTCATACATCTTCGTCATGTTTTTAATTTGAATAATGGGCTCATGCATAGTCATTATTTCCCTCCTTGTCCGCCACCAGTTTGATTTCTTTCAAAGTTTCTTCCTCCGAAGTTACCGCCTCCAGAGAATCCTCCACCTGAGAAGCCACCTTGGAATCCGCCGCCTTGCATCATAAATCCACCAGAAGAATTACCTCTAGATTGAACGCTAGGTATTTCAACAGCTTCTCCTTCTGTTAGTCCGCTTGTAATTTCTACATTCGTATCATTCGTGATACCAGTTTTCACAGTAACTTTCTTTGTAGATTGATTAGAATCGTCAGTAGATGTTGGAACTAGTACATATTTTTCATTACCATTTTTATACACAGCTTCTACTGGAACGTATAACGCATTTTCTTTACTTTGAATTGAAATGCTCGCTTCTGTAGACATTCCAATTTTTAAACTTTTTGGATTTTTAATTTTTACAGTTACATCAAATGTAGAAACTCCATTTGTTGATGTTCCTTCATTTGATACTTTCGAAACAGTTCCATCGAATGTTTGCCCCTCAAAAGCACTTGCTGTAATTTTTACTGACTGTCCAACTTTTACCTTTGTTATATCTAATTCATCAACACTAATTGTTGTTTCCAAAGAACTGTAATTTGTCATATGTGCAACTGTCGCTGAACTTTGCACTGAATCGCCGCTTTTAACATCAAGACTTGTAATTGTCCCAGAAACCGGTGCCTGTAGAATGCTTCCATCAGTAAAAGTTACAAGCGTTGCTCCAGCTTTTACAACATCGCCTTCCTTCACACTCACCGAATCTGCTACTAAACTGCTTCCTCCAGTATTTCCAGTACTAGAATTTCCAGAAGTACTATCACTGTCTTCACTTGTAATCGGTAAAGTTATACCATCTTCATCTTCCAAACGAAATAGTACTTTTCCTTGTGTTACTCCATTACCGTCTACCGCGTAAACCTTTGTGATTTCTCCATCCTTTGGAGCCGTCACAACATCACCATTCTCAAAAGTTGCAAGTGTGTCACCTTTATCTACTGATTCTCCAGAAGTAACACTTACACTTTCAACAATCTGCTTCGTATCTGCCGCTGTAACATCTTGGTCAGTCACTGCTGTTACAGAACCCGAACCAGTAACAGCTACCTCTAACTTCCCTTTTTGCGCCGTTATTGTTTGTGCTGTTGCCATAACACTTTGGGTTTGATTATTCTTCTTACTATATATGAACCAACCGCTACCTCCCCCTACTACTACAACAATAACTGAAATAATAACCCACTTTTTCAATTTCCTTTCTCCTCTCCATGTTGAGATTGATTCGATTAATTTATAACTAATTAATCTTGAGCTAATTCATATAAATTCCGATCCTTGCAAACCTAAAAACAGGGCCTGTCTTTCGTTTATACTACATACTCCCTCTAATAAATGATTGCTCTTACTGCGAATACCAGAGTTTGTTTTATATACTTTTTTTACTCCTCCTAATTTCTTTTGATAAGGTCATTTTGGATTGTGTACCTTAAATTTTCCTTAAAAGAAATCAAAGTTTTTTAATAGTGGGCGGACTTAGACTAATTTTGGAACGTTTAAAAATAAATAATCCCCTTCTATGTTTTTAGAAGGGGATTAATGGTTTACTAGTTTCTATTTAGTTAGTTCTGACTAATTCTTAAAAGATTACTCCAGAAGAATATTATTCACAAAAACTTCTAAATTTTGACATAAAAGTAGTGAAAGAAAATAAAAAAAGTATGGTATTGTCAAGATGTAATATGGGTTTGATTTGGAGGAGATTCTCTAAAATGAGGGAAACGAGGATAGATTTTGATACTGGCTGGATATTGTATGGATCTATAATTATATTATTAATGATATTGTTTGTTTTAAAGGTAAAATTCAAAAAAGATATTGTTTATTTATTCTTTTTTTCTATTATGTTTATCTATTTATGTTCTGTTATAAATTATACTCAATTTCCAATCATGGCATATCAACATCTTAGGGATATAATTGGGCAACATGTATTCAGAAACATGAATTTGGTTCCTCTTATAAATCTTACAAAACAAGACTTTAGGATTTCTTTACTTAATGTTTTAATGACATTACCGTTTGGTTTTGGACTTCCTTTTATCACAAAGGGTACATTAAAAAAAATAGCTATAGCAGGATTATTGATAGGAGTCATAATTGAGTCTTTGCAAGGGCTTATTGGACTACTTAATGGTTATACTGATAGAGTTATTGATATTAATGACGTCATATTTAATTTTACAGGAACGTTAATTGGATATAGTATATTTAAAGTGTTTTCTTATCTATTTAAGTTATCTATAAAAAAAGCTAATATAAAATTAAACTCGCTATTAAAACATATACATGATGCTTAAGAAGTAATTTAATTTGATAAACGTCTTAGAATGTTAAAAAACATTCTAAGGCGTTTTTATTTTAAAAATTTTTAGAGTACACCTTCAAAAATACCACAGTTTTTAAAAACGTGGTACACCTCAAAGTTTATACTGTCTTATCTTTTAAAATAAGGGGGATTTTATTCAATCCCCCCTTACTTTTAACACCCTAAAAATATATCTTACCTATTATATACTTCTTACTGTCTCATCTTGAGCAAACATTAGTAATTGTGAGTAAACAGTAAAACTCAATATAAGGATGTATATAATGACAATACCCCAAAAATACAACGGCAGAAGATACCATATATCTAAAGACTGAATAAATTTTCTGACATCTCTAATTTCAAAACTAAAACAATGCAATTCTAACCTAAGCAACAATTTCTTTCTTACTTTGAACCGCAATATTTTTAGTAAGTAAGCTTACAACAACTAAAAATACAAGATTTACAACTAAACCAATAACACCAATATTCATATCTTTAATGTATTGAGGCAGTGATGGGAATAATGTTCCGATTGTTGTATTACTAATCGTCACATAAGTAACTGTAGCAACTCCAGTAAGAATACCAGCAAATGCTCCTTGTTTTGTTACAAAGTTATTTTTCATTAAACTACAGATAAGAGTTGGGAATAGTTGAGTAACTAGACTGTATCCCATTAAAAGAAGTGTTACTAATGAAGTTCCACCGTTAAATGTGAAATAAACTGCGAATAGAGCTACGGCAGGAACAAGGTATTTAGCTAAAGTAGCAACTTGTTTTTCTGAAGCAGAAGGTACAAACACTTTATAAATATTTTTTGAAATTAATGTAGCAGATGCCATTAAAATCATTGAACCAGGTACGATTGCAGTCAATACGCCTGCTCCTCCAATGATTCCGACAAACCATGGGTTAAAAGATTGTTTACTTAATTTTAATAAAGAAAGATCGGCAGCTGGACCTTGTAATCCAGGAACTTGAAGAATAGCTGCAAATCCTACGAAGAACACAAAAAGTAATACAAGTTGATATAAAGGCATTATAATAGCATTTCTACGAAATACGTTTTCACTTTTAGCTGAGTAAATAGAGCCGAATGTATGAGGCCACATATAAAAACCTATAGCTGTTAAAAGAACTGTAGAGTTAAACCAAGATACACTTAATCCCTCTTTTGGAAGAGTTAGAAAACCTGGTTTTGCTTTATCAACTGCTTCAAACATCGCTTGAAACCCACCATAATAATGATAAGGAAGATAGATTCCTAGAAAAAGTACAACAACTAGAATCATAATATCCTTTAATGCTGCAGTCCAAGCAGATCCATGGATACCAGATATCATCACGTATATTGTTACGGAAATCGCGCCGATCCAAATCGCAACAGTTGGTGAAATTAATCCATAAGAAGCTTCTGAAACAATGCTCCCCAAACCTTTTAATTGTAGAACCAGGTAAGGAATAACAGCAGCTACACCAACAAGTGAAACTAAAACTCCAAGGGCTTTACTTTTGTATTTACTTGCGAAAAAGTCCGGTTGGGACATTAAATTATTTTCTTTTGCGTATTTCCAAATTTTTGGTAGCAACCAATAAGACATAATATAAGCAAGTGCGCCGTAAGCAGTGATATAGTAGGTTGGTCCTCCTTTTCCGTACGCCCAACCACTTCCACCTAGGAATGTAAAGGTTGTATAGATTTCACCAGCCATAAGAAGAAAGACAAAAATTGTACCAAATCCTCTTCCTCCAACACTCCATTGCTCAAGATTCATGTCCTTCCCTTTCCTAGCTTGAATCCCTAGAAAAATCGATACTGCTAGAAAGAGAAATATTATAATTAATGCACTATTCATCTTATCTGCCCTCCTTATTTGTCGAATCTAATTTGTAGATAATCCACATAATTGGTGTTGAAATAACGGTCCATAACACGACCCAAAAAAGAAGAAATGGCATTCCTAATACATATGGATCAACCTGATTTGCCCAAGATGAAAAACCGAGAATAGCAATAAATGGAATAAGTGCTAATAAATGATAGATCTTCAAAAATTGTTCCCCCTCTTCCAACATTAAATTTATACTAGTTTAAAAATTCAGAAATATTAAAAGGTAGATTAAGTAGAGCATTTTGTATGCGTCTACTTAATCATAAAACTATTAATCTAAAAGCTTAAATGTAGCATGAACAAATGTGTTTACACCAATTTCTAATGCGTTCTCATCTATTGTAAAACGAGCATGATGATGCGGATAGACGATATCTTTTTCTTTATTTCCCGCTCCTACATAGAAGTAAGTGCCCGGTGCCTTTTGTTGGTAAGCAGAGAAATCTTCCCCTCCCATGTTTGGTTTCATTAGTTCAAGAGTCTCTTCACCAAACACTTCCAGAACAGTTTCTTCGATCGCCTTCGTAAGTTCGTCATTATTGATAACTGGGCGGTATCCGAACTCATATTTAAATTTGTATTGTGCACCATGTGCCTCCGTTATTCCTTTTACAACTCGCTCCATAAGTGCAGGAACCGATTTTCTAAGTTCAGCATCGAAACTACGAACAGTTCCGCATATTTCAACTGATCCTGGAATTACGTTATGGGTTGTACCAGCTACAAATTGAGTAACAGATAAAACTAGATTATCAAGTGGATCTGTATTTCTTGAAACGATATGTTGAAGATTAGTTACAACCTGGGCAGCAACAGCAATTGAATCGATCGTGTCATGAGGAAGTGCTGCATGTCCACCTTTCCCTTCTACTGTAATATAGAAAGTATCCGGTGCAGCCATCATCGGACCATATGCTACTCCTACTTTACCTAGTTTCATAGGAGCCCAAAGATGTGCGCCAATCACCATATCTACTCCATCCATTACACCAGCTTGTACCATTTCCTCGGCACCACCAGGGAACAATTCTTCAGCGTGTTGAAACAAAAAGCGAACTTCACCTTTAATCTCGTCTTTTAAACTAGTTAAAATCTTTGCCGTGCCTAGAAGCATTGCAGTATGACCATCGTGCCCACAAGCATGCATCACACCTGGATTTTCAGAGGCAAATTCAAAAGTGTTTTCCTCCTCGATCGGTAAAGCATCCATATCAGCGCGAATAGCTAGCACCTTTCCAGGCTGCGACCCAATCAGTCGAGCCATAACACTTGTCTTAGTTGGACGTGATAATTCTAAATTTCCGAAAGATTGAAGTGTTTCATACACATATTGAGCTGTTTTTTCTTCATGAAAAGATAACTCTGGATGTTGGTGGAAATGTCTTCTCCACGCAATTACTTCCTCTTTTGTTTGTTCTACTAATTTGTCTAATGCTATTGTTTGCATTATTGTTTCCTCCTCTATTCATTATTTGATAACTGAAGTACGGTATGATAAAGTACGTTAGCACCGTCTGTACAATCTTCCTTTGAACTCCATTCGGCGGGATTGTGGCTAATGCCATCTTTTGACCGGATAAAAAGCATCCCAATTGGACATAGACTTGTAAGCTGCATGCAATCATGCCCAGCTCCACTTGGTAGGAATAATGTTTCCACACCAGTTTTTTCACACGCTAATTTTGCAATATCCTGAATTTCATTAGAGCATAATGATGGTTTAATACGCTGCAGTACTTCAATTTGTAATCCTACGCCGCGTTGTTCACATAAAATTTGCGACCCTTCTAAAATTCGATTTTCCACCTGATCACGAATTTCTTCATTTACATCGCGGAGGTCCAAAGTAAATTCTACCTTCCCAGGAATAATATTGATTCCTCCTGGAAACAGCTGCAATTGACCAACTGTTCCAACCGTTGAACCTGTCTTAGATGATTCCTTTTCTATTAGTTGAATAATTTGAGATGCAGCAACTAAGGCATCGTTACGATCATTCATTGGCGTTGTCCCCGCATGTCCTGCTTTTCCTTCAATTATGAATTTAAGCCATAACGGGCCAGCGATTCCTGTAACAATACCAACTGATAAATT
This sequence comes from Bacillus sp. AFS002410, assembly GCF_002556365.1. Lineage (NCBI taxonomy): Bacteria > Bacillati > Bacillota > Bacilli > Caryophanales > Bacillaceae > Bacillus > Bacillus sp. AFS002410. Next base: position 33,403 of record NZ_NUEU01000001.1, on the reverse strand, counting down.
ACTGTTCTCAAGCACTTTTCCTTGTTCAATATGTAATTCCACATAGGCTTTTACTGATCCGTTACTTCTAACTGACTGTTCAATTAATAATGGATCATATCCAGCATCTGTCATTGCTTGCGCTATCGTAATCCCTTGTTTATCCTTATTTTGAAGATCCTCTAGTTTGAGCGTTCCAGCAATTCCACGGCTGCCAATCATGCCAAAGCTAAATCTTGCTCCTTCTTCATCGGTAAATGCAATCACTTCAATTGGATGCTCTGTTGTGATTCCCTGCTCGTTCATCGTTTGTAGGATTTCAATCCCCGATAGAACACCAAGTGGTCCGTCAAAGTTCCCACCGTTATATACAGAATCAACGTGTGAGCCCACTAAGACAACCGGTGCGTTTGGGTTATTGCCCTCCTTACGTCCAACAAGATTTCCAACAGTATCTTCATATACATTTAATCCTGCTTCAATCATATAAGTAGTAACCAAGTCTTTAGCTTTTCTCTCTTCTTCGCTAAAAGACAAACGAGTAATCCCTCCAGACTCTCGTTTTCCTATGGCTCCTAACTCCATAAGGCGATTCCACAATCGGTCCTGATTAATCATTTTTCCTCCCATTTAATCTTTATTTAAGGTCTATTTATGGCTATGACCATAACTATATCACTAATTATTTATTTTGTTAAGTAATAATATTCAGAATATTTAATATGAAATAAAAAAAAACGGTAAATTCATTCTTTACCGTTTCACAGAATAATTTTATAAATGTTCCTTGGCCTTCCACGTGAATAAGGCGTTTCCTCACCAATCACCTGAGCAATTCCTTGTTCCTCTAATTCTTTTAATATTCTACGAGCGCTCCTCGGCATTATTTGCATATACTGTGCCAGCTCATGTGCTCCAATCTCACTCTTTCCTATTTTTCGAAGAATTGACTCTAGTTTACTTAGTGTAGAAATACTAAGTGAAGTTTTTTCGCTAATTTCCTGTAGTTCTTTTGAAACATAGGAGTATGTGATACTTTCTTCTCTTCCTAACGGACCTGCAATCGTTTGATTATCGAGAGCAACCATCCAGCTTCCTTTTCCATGCTCTCTAGCATGAAATAAAGCTCTACCTGCATGAATTTCTGCTTCGTAAGCCGTTTTGCCGATTCCAATACCACAAGTAATTACTTCTTTCTTTAACTCTTCCAGATCTTCCAAATTCGGAATAACAGAAAACTCATTCGTTATATCCTGTAATAGTCCGCGTGTTGTAAAAATGACATATCTACCAGGACCTGCGGATTTAAGTGATCCTTGAATTTTATTGGCGTATACTAGTAACTTCTCAGCCATTTTAATTTCAATTTTATACATTTCATCGGTAGAAAAAGTATCCTTCGCCAATCCAAAAAACGAGTCGATTTCAATCATTTGAACTGCAATTTGACTTTGTTTAAAATGCAACATCTCATAAGTTCGAAGCGCTAAATTTAGAACTGATTCAATAGCTGATTTGGCAGGTAGTACTCGATAAACAGGAACACCCATTTTCTCAAGCTCTATATGTGCAGATCGCAAACATGTAACTGCTGCTTTCGTCTTCCCGCTTTTCCATAACTCATAATGGTATCCGGCAAGTATCTTTGCATCAATTTCTCCTTCATAATATTTCAGATAAAGATCATTTGCTTTAATTTCTGCTTCATCCAAAATGCTTTTCAGTTCATCCATTTGGAAGTTATCAAAGCTGATCTGCTCCATTGCAATCTCGTTATGATAGAATATTTGTAATAAAGTTTTATAGAGACTCGGTCCAGTATGTGGAGTAAAAAACATCGGTTTAGAAATGCCACCCCATTCTTTTGCTATTGCATACGGAACCTTACCTGAAAAGAGCCAAATATCAAAGTTATTTGCAATTGGTTTTAGAAGGTCAACAATCTCCTCTTCTCTCCAATAGATGATCGGAACGCATTCAAATTCAGGGTATTCCTTTATAACAGATTGAATAACGTCAATTGAATCATCCGATCCAAGTAGACCTAAACGGATTTTTTTCATCTTTTCCTCCACTATTCTATGATAAATAAAATTCCTAAAATAGTAATACAACAGGCAATCAACTTAGCCGCTGTAATTTTTTCCTTGTAATAAATTCGAGCTAAAACTAAAGCAAATATTGGCGATGTATAGGCTAAAGCTACAACTAGAGTCCCATCGGCCATCTTTAAAGCAGCAAACAGTGCGATCCATTGAGCAATTGCAAGTACACCACGCATTGAAAGATGTTTATTCAGTCCAGGATACCAAATTTTCGGACGATATAACAAATAGATTATTAGTGCAATTCCAGTAGCCCTAAAAAAGTAAAGTGTAGGAGCATTGATCAATTCATGAACAAGCAGCTGTTGAGTAGGAACCATACTGAGTCCAGCAGATACTGCTGCTGCAACCCCAAATAAATTTCCAGGCTTTTTAATTTCTACTATTGGAGACAACAAGTTTTTCCCTTTAATATTTAGAAAATACACACCAAGAACAATAAGCAGGACCGGTATTAAAATATGTATATCAAATCCATGCAAAATGCTATTTGGAATAAACGTAAATAATGGTGTCAGCGCAGTATACACTGCTAGTTGAGATACTTCTATTCGTCCTAACGCTAAGAAAAATGATACATTTGACACTGTATCTAATAAAATTACAATTAATAACAGACCCATTGAAACTGGGGTAGCAGAAAATGAATAATACCACGGCATTACACAGCCAAGTAGTATAGTAACGACTAGAAAAGAAGTCACGATAAAACTATTATTATCTTTCATTTGCAATGTTATTTTTTTAGCATACAGCGCATTCACTGCATTCAAAAAGGAACTGATTAATGCAAGAAAAAACATATTCTTTTCTCCTCTCTTTCTATATTAATATCCTGCTAAATGAATTAGGATGTTGCCATAAACTTCAACTGCAAACGGAATTGTTTTTTCGTTAAAGTCGAATGCACAGTTATGATGACCTGCCGCCAATTCAGTTCCAAACAATAGATAAGTAGCCATTCCACCATTCGCTTGAACCCTTTTCATCATATAAGTTACATCTTCAGAAGCAAGAAAAGGCTGAGAAATAACAATCTCACTCGTTTGTTTAACTTTTGATCCAATACCGTATACAAGGTTTGCAAGATCTGAATCACATACTGCTGAAATTGAACGGCCAACTACTTCTGTTTGTTCCTTAACCCCATACATTTGAGCAGCTGCTTGAATGATACGAAGTGACTCATCCTTCATATATTGGTCAACCTCATTTGTCGTCCCTCTTGTTTCAAACTTTAACTTAGCATGGCCCGGGATAATATTTCGACCTTCTCCACCTTGAATAACGCCTACATTTACTCTGGAATCTCCTAAGCCATGACGTGAGATTGCATACAATTGCAAAGTGATTGTAGATGCAGCAAGGATTGCATTTCTACCTTCATGCGGTGCTAATGCTGCATGTGCCTGCACACCTTCCAGTTCTAAATCAATCTTAGTCGATGCGAAAAAGTCAGTTACGCTACAAACGAGTTGATTTTGTTTAGTTGCAGTTACACCAATATGACCACTAAAGAAATAATTAACATCTTCTAAGACACCAGCGTCAACCATTGCCCTCGCACCACGTGCACCTTCTTCAGCAGGTTGAAAGATAAGTTTAATTTTTCCTGCCAGCTTCTCTTTCATATTAGAAACCAACTGTGCCAATCCCAACCCAATAGCGATATGACCATCATGACCACAAGCATGCATCCAGCCCTCTACTTTCGAACTAAAATTCTGGTTCCATGGTACATGACTTGTTCCTTTGTCCTCAGAAATTTCTAATGCATCAATATCAAATCGGTAGGCAAGTGTTGGGCCAATTCGCCCAGTATCCCAAACTCCTACAACACCAGTTAGCCCATCCTCCATTTTCTCAATCCAATAAGGATTAGCACCAAATGAAATTGCCCGATCCTTCGCTTCCTGAATTGTTTTTTCATCTGGCACACCCATTCTAGATTCAGGTACAATGATTTCTTTTCCTACTTTTACTTCAAAACCCAATTCTGATAAGAAATCTGCTATAAGAGATGATGTTCGGAATTCCGTCCATCCAATCTCCGGAAAACAGTGGATATTACGCCTAACATTGATCAAATCTTCTTCCATATTATCAACCAACTGTGAGATTAATTCCTCCAAATTACTTACCTCCTTATTAATTGAGCTTTAGCATTTTTATATTTTCGGTTGAATTCAGGTTACGACCATAATTATAGACTATTCTGACACTTTTGGATAGAAAGCTAAAATACTATTTTGTTAGATGATTCTTTTATACTATTTTAGTTGTTAGGATTCTCTATGATGTTATTTTCATAGGAATTCTTCAAATAGGGCTGAACGTTTTTTAATCTTCTTGGACAACGATATCAGGGAATCAGCATTTACCCCAATATACAACAAGATAGTCTGTTATATTTTCCCACGCCTTATCGGTTAATTTTTATTCCTCCCTCCACACTTTCTATTTAATGGATGATTGTATTCCTCTTAAATATTAGAAGAAATTAATGTAATTAACATAAAATTAAGCAATCCTTAATACAAAGTTAAGAAAACCAAAAGGTAATTCCATCAATTTTTGGGAAACTGTAGTAGTTTTATAAATAATTAACAAATATAATTATTATTGTTCTTAATTAAGAAAAATATTAAAAAAGGAATATTCCTATCTAAAAGAAGATACTTCTAACGTTAGTAATCGAGATTAAAAATGAAAGATTAATAAAAAAATAGGCGTGGCTTCTATACTAAGTCACTCTTTTTGAATTCAGGGAGGAAAATGGAAATGGAAAAGAAACCAATATTTTATGATGGAAGTAATCTAGTGGAAAGTACGAATCAGGAAGATCAAATTAAAACAAATGTAAAGAATGATGAAACTAAAGTGACAGATGATATGAGAAAAAACATTAGTGGGAACCCGTACATATTTGAATAAGATTCAACTAAAGCATTGCGGTTGATAAAATTCAAGAACCCCTGTTTATCACTCCATCTCTTTAAGGTAGATGTATAAATCATAAATCAGACAAGAAACATTTTCTTTGAAACAAACTAAAAAGAAGGTTACTGAATTAACCTTCTTTTTGGATATAAAATCATTCTGCATTAAATTCTTCTTTTAATTTCTCTATATAATTCTCCAATATTTTTGAATATCTTTTTTTACTAGACATACAACACACATATTGGATTTCTATATCTTCGTAATCTACTATATCTATTAACTTAACATCTTCATTAAGAGTATAATTTATACCAGTGAAGTAAGGTACAAATGTGACACCTAAGTTATTATTAATAGCTCTAAAAATTGTTTCAACATTTGTAGATGTAAATAATTCCTTCATATCGCCGAATTTTTTATAAAAATTATCTTTAAACCATTTAATATACACACCATTATAAACAATAAGTGTTTCTTTAACGATTTCTTGTGGCGTAGCAAATGACTTTTTTGCTAAGGGAGACTTTTTACTTACTAATAACTTCATTTTGGCTACGAATAAATTTTGATAAGTTAGATGTTCGGTATTTTCTAGTATATGATTCGTAAGTGGTACGATGCCAATATCACTACGTCCCTCTAGTACATCCTCAATAATTTCAAGGGCTGGTTTTAGAAAGATATCGATTGTGATATTAGGATATTCTTCCTTTATAGTTGAAATGGGACTTAAAAGTTGTGTAGTAAACCCTGGTCCTGAAGATATTTTTAAATTGCCGGTCACATTATCATTAATTAATTGTGTTGAATGAATTAGTTCTTGATATTTTAGAATGATCTCACTCGCTAATTTAATGATCTTTTCTCCTTCAATTGTAGGAAGAACATTATTTCCACCTCTTGCTCGCTCGAATAATTTTATATTTAGTTTTTTTTCGATACTAACAATTGATTGACTAATCGCGGACTGACTCACGAATAAATTTTGTGAAGCAATCGAGAAGGAACCAGTTTTTGCAACTTCAACTAGATACTCTAATTTTTGTATATTCATGTTGTAAATATTTGTACTGTTGATATCCATATGCTTCTCCTTCATATACAATTATTAGTATTTTACCACTATTTGAACGAATTTTATCTAGTTATTATTTAAGAATATTTTTATCATAAGAAAAGCCTGTTCTCAAAGTTAGAGAACAGGCTTACTTTTATTGTATACCCAATTGACTCTTAACTAATTCTAACGTACTGCCTTTATATTTTTTAACTGGTTTTGGAGGAGCTACGACCCAAGGATTTTGCATTAAGTAATTCTTTTCAACAAATGCAAAATCTTTTGCATCAACCGTACCGTCGAAGTTAATATCTGCACTGCGCTTATTTGTACCCCAATATGTTTGAATCGCTAATGCGTCCATCACATCGATTACATTGTCTTTATTTACGTCTCCAGCAGTAGCATATGGAGTGCTTTCTGTACCTACTCTATAATTCACGCCGTAAATATTATCGTCTAGAGCATTATAAGCATTTAGTCTTGTATAATATGTCGTAAAATGCCCTGGAATATCTTGGATAAGTGTATAGTCATCTTTTGATGGATCAATTCCTGTAATATCAAATGTTCCATTTTTTGCGACAATATTTGTTTTTACTTCTTTTCCATTACGATCAATTACTGTTAAAGTTGGCGAAATCTTTGAGTAATCTTTTGAATAATCATAATTACCTTTTGCATCTAATAATCCTTGTGCATGTATATACCCTTTGAATTCTGTTTGATTATTTAATAGATCGACTGGAACTATGTTTGTAAAAGGAATAGTAGTTACATTATCTACATTTGTAAACTTAGATGTAACATTGCTAGATACAATTGTACTAAATGATATGGCATTACCTGGAGTTAGCGATTTTGGGACTTGAATTGTTAAATCCACCATTGGAATATCACCAGCTACTCCAGTAGTTGCATCAAAGTTAACTGTAACGTCAGATGATGTCAAATCTCCTGATGATGTTTGTTTAACATCTAGTATTCCACCAAGCTTTTGTGCCTCCGGATTTAAAGATATATTTGTAATTTTTGTACCTGTTGTATCTGCAAACTTATAGTTAGCTTGCTTCAATTTGCTAACATTATTTGCTGTTAATGAAATTGTAAATGTGTCTCCCGGTTTAGCAATTACTCGATTATGGTTTGTCGGACCATTTGGCTGACCATATACATATGGTGTATGTTCATTTACGAAATAATATTGACTTTGCATATAGCCATTTGTCGCTTCATCCATTCCTTCAAATTTCACACTTAATACTTGCGAATTTGGCGTCATTGCGATTTCATCTGAAGCATTGCCATCTTTATCAACTGTTAAATTTCCAGTTGGTAAATAAGAATTATAAAAATGCAAAATTTGATTTTGTGACTGATCAGCAGTGATTCCAGCAGCTTGTTTTACTGCGACATTGTCATCTAAAATATGCGCGGTTACACCAAGTGTAGCTTGTCCATCTTTATACTCAACGATTTGTTTTCCTGGTACTTCTCCTTCTACATGAACATCCCATTTTGGTTTGGTACCATCCACAAATAAATCTTGACTGATCGTATATTGTTTTCCGTTATCATCTGTACCAATCATTTTTAATACGTATTGCCCCGCTTTTGGCACTACAACATTGTCTGGGTTCATATCAACTGGATTATTCGGATCATTTGTAAATGGGAAGTAGTAGCCCCAATATACGAATGGAAGTGAAATATCAACCCCTTCATCAAATCCAACTCCATCAAACGAATTAACGATTCCAAGATCTTTACCCGTTTTTGGATCAGAAAGCACTATATCAATTGATCTCATATGTGATCTTAAGGCAAAGTTAGCAGCATCAGTTCTATTCCATTTTTGACTACTTTGAATAATCGATTCAGGCACTGATTTTTTATAAAGCTTAAAGTAATCAAACCCTTGATCAACATAATGAACACCAAATGGAATTCGATATGTTTCTGACGGATTATCTTTATTTGTATACACTACATATCCTTCGTAAATCCCTTTTTCCGCTGTTTTAGGAATATTTAATGTAATGTTTGTTTTCTTTTGGCTAATTCCTTTTAGAGTAATCGATGAGTCCGTTTGAACAGTTACACCGTTTGCGGCTGCATCTTTTGAACCGCGTAGATTTGTTTGGAAATTAACTTTTACATTAAACGTTTTCGTTTTTTCTCCTCTGTTCATTAACGTAATTGAACGTGTATCTGCAAAGTCTGACCCATTAAACGCTACATTCCCAAAGCTAAGTGCACCTGTATCTTCATTAATTTGTTTTTCTTTTCCATTAATAATTGTTGGCGTCTTTTCTTTGACTTTAATTTCGATTGTTGAATGAATTGCATTATAAGGATCAATTCGTCCAGCACCTTGTTCAAATACACTATAAGGCTTACTTAAAGAATCCGCAGTATTCATTAAAATTGCCTTTATGTCTTCAGGTTGTAAATCAGGTTGTGCTTGTTTTAATAATGCTGCAACTCCAGTTGTGAATGGTGTTGCCATCGATGTACCAGACATTCTTTGATATGCATTTTTATAATCAGTCGGATTATCTGGGCTATTAATAAACCCTGGAACGGTTGATAGTACACTTACACCAGGTGCCGTAATTTCTGGTTTAATATCATAAGTTACACGTGAAGGACCTCTTGAACTGAAGTCTGCTAATGTATCTCCCTGAGTTTTCGCTTCACCTATATCAGTGAATGTAAAGTTAACAGATCCTGATTGTAGCTTTTGCTTTAAAGCAAGTCCATCCGCGTTAGATAAAGAGAACGTTGGAATGAAATTTACACCATCTCCTAAGAAGGTCGGTATTTGTCCTTCAGTTGGATTGTCATTATACATAAGAACGGCTGCAGCACCTTGTGATTTAGCAACCGCAATTTTAGAATCTAATGTGTAAGTTCCACGACTCATTAGAACAATTTTCCCCTTAACATCTTTACCAGAATATGCTTCACCTAGATTTACATCTACAACCGAATTTGTTACACCTTTTAATTTGGAAACATCATCACCTGCGCCTTTTGCCATCAAAAGTAAAGATGCCGTTACATTATCGATTGATCCTTTTCCTCCAAGTGTCGTAATTGGTACACTGCTAGCACCAACTGTTAATGCTAGAGCTGCTGTACCAGGTGATCCTACGGTATACATCTTATTACCTGCATTTCCAGCTGCAACAACTGCTGTTACTCCATTTAAAACTGCATTGTTAATTGCGATACTAGTAGGATACATTGGGTCATTATAATTAGCACCTAAAGAAAGACTCATGATATCCATTCCATCTGCTACTGCTCGATCGATTCCAGCTAAGATGCCATCCGTCGTTCCACTGCCCCCAGGTCCAAGTACACGATATACATAAAGGTCTGCATCTGGAGCAATTCCAGTAGTTGCAAATTCACTAGCATTTTTCCCTTGTCCTACAATCGTTCCGGACACATGTGTTCCGTGTTCAGTTTCATAATTTGCTGCACCAGAACTTCCACCAGGTTTACCAGCTTTTACCCAATCAGCATATGTCGTTTCCATCGGATCATTATCATTATCAACGAAATCATATCCGCCTTTAAAAGCACCTTTAATATCAGGGTGATTGTAATCAACTCCTGTATCTAGTACAGCAACTTTAACTCCTTTACCTGTGTATCCTTCTTGATGCAATTTATCAATTTGTAGATATGAACGCTCGTCGGCCATACCTTGGCCTTGTGTTTTAGTTGAATCTTCTGCTTTTTCTGCAGGAATATCTTCCTTAACAGTTTCATTGCTATAAATTGCCTTAACTGCTTTTGAATTTAGAAGATCTTTTACTTTATTTGCAGGGATCTTCAATGCGACTCCATTGAAAGCATTTTTATATTTTCTATTAATTTTATATGTCTTTCCATCATCTTTTGAAAGTGATTGCAAGTCCTTATCGAAAGTAACATGATCTGAATCTTCTAAACTTTTAGCTTCAGTATCTGACAAGCTATTACCTTTTAATGCAGCATCGAGTACTGCTACTTTATGAGGCTTTTGGTTGAACTGTACAATTACTGAAACATCTTCCGAACTGTTTAGATTAACATCTGGATTTAAAAACAATCCAGATTGATCATTCTTAGAAAGTTCTGTTAAAGCCTGTCTTTGAGCTGTTGTTAAATTTGCTAAAACTGACTCTGCCTTCGTGTTAACTGTATCAGCCTTTACCTTTACCGAATGAAAAGTTGAAGCATGAAAACTACTAGAAATTAAACCTACACCTAAAGTAATCGCTGTAGCATTTTTTACAATTTTCTTCTTTGTAAACTTTTTCCCCATTTCCAGTCCTCCTACGTTCATTGTGTTTTATCTTGATCGAATTAGTTCAGAATTTATTCCAGTTTTCTATAATTGAAATTAAATGAAAGTTCAATCTATCTTAGTTTCATAAAACTGCAATTTTTCATTGAATATTCTGACAAATAATTCACTAGATTAAAATAATGTAAGTTTCTAATCTCAAATTATGTTCTTTATTTCTATAGAGAAGCCGAAATCTTCAGCTTCTCTTATTCATAATAATTACCAACAATGAAATCTTTACTTTAATCCTAACTGACTTAATACTGTGTCTAATGTTGCACCCTTATATGATGTTTTCGCTTTTGGTGCATTTTCTACTGTTGGATTTTGTAAACCGTAGTTTTGAACAATATAGTTCATGTCTTTTGCATCTACGACTTTATCAAAGTTAAAATCTGCTGAAGCTTTATTTGTACCCCAATATGTTTGCACAGCTAAAGCGTCAAAGATATCGATAACATTGTCTTTATTTGTATCTCCAGCTGCAGCGATTGGTAAGTTGTATTTAAGTCGTTTTCCAACGATTTCACCACGAACATCACTGTACATTTCAAACTTTTGGTTCATCGTAAAGTAACCTGGTACATCAACTTGTAGAGTATAAGGATTTTTATCAGCTTTAAGTCCATCAACTATATAGCCACCATATCGATCTGTAATTGGAGACTCAATGACTATTTTTCCGTCATAAGAAGTAACCGTTACTTTTGCACCGATTTTACTTTGGTCAATTGCATAATTGATTCCACCTGTAGCCGTTGAAGTTCCTTGTGTTCTTGCTGTTCCCTCTAATCTAGAAAACGTTGTTTTTACTTTATAGCTTTCCATGTAAGAGTAAATATTTTTCGTCTCAACATTCGACTGATCAATTATTGAAGCATTCATACCAAACCAGTAAGGGCTATCAGTCGACCACTTAGATGCAGTTTTCAAGTCAAAATTAAATAAAGGTACATCTTCTGGTAATGCTTTATCACCTAAATAATTAAATGTAAAAGTATAACTTGATGGTGTAGACCCTACACTAACGTTCGCATCACCATACTTTTTAACTGCATCATTTACGACTACATTCTCAACTGAAGCATAAGTATCTTTTGACATTGTAATTTTAGTCGTTTTTAAATTTTTCATATGATTCGAACGAACGGTAAAGTTTACACTATCACCTGTTGTAACAGTTTGTTTATTTGCTTTTAAGTAGAAATAAGGTAAGTTTTCCTTAACAAAAACAACTCTTAACATATTAGAAGCATTACCATTAAAGTTTCTTGCTGCATCAAACCCGTAAAACTGTACTTGTAATGGCGCATCTTGTTTTCTCACAACAATTTCATCCGTATAATTACCATTTTTATCTGTTGGGACGGGTTAGAAGGATATCCACCGTTATAAAACGCAACAACAGAATTGCTTGATTGATCAACTGGTAAACCTAAGCGAGTTGCTTCTTCTGTTTCCGGATCATGTAAGTTAATGTTAAAGTCATATAGGAATTGTCCATTCGAATCAAATTGACTATCTTTAACTTCGATTACTTTTTGATCTAACGAATCAAAACTTGAAGTCATTGTCGGTGCACCAACTTCATAAATGAAATCAGACGCCGCCGAGAATGTTTTTCCTTGATCGTTTGTACCAACTAGTCTCAATTTATAGTGACCTGTTTTTGCAAATGCTGGTTGAGAGCTAATTGGATTTTTCGGATCACCTGTAAATGGGTAGTAAATTGTATTAAATGCACGAGTATAATACTCTTGATTTTCATTTACTGCCATCGCATTAAATGATCCTACTAGTCCTAGATCCTCACCCGTAGTTGGATCTTGTAATACAAGGTCTAGTGTCTTCATATGTGATTTTAAAGTGAATGTAATATCCAAAAATGGATATGCATTTTCAGGCCATGCTATGTCTGTACCAAACATAGGGTTATCAGCGTTAAATTTATCAATACCTTCGTTTACAACTCGTCCACCAAATGGAATTTGGTATGTTTCAGTCGGATCTGTTGTATTCGTGAAAGTAATATACCCTTCGTATGTTCCTTTTTCAGCCGTTTTCGGAATGTTTAAGTTAAACTTAATCGACTTTTGGCTAATACCATTTAATTTGACTGAAGTTGGTCCCTCTAATGTTACTCCATTTACTGCTTCATCCTTTGACCCTCTTAAACCTGTTCGGAATTTCACATTTACATTAAATGTTTTTGCTTTTTCACTACGATTTTTTAATGTAACAGTTTTAGAGTCAGAAATGTCTTCTCCATTAAATCCATAAGATCCAAAGCTCATTGCCCCTGTTAGTTCTTTGATAGATTTTTGTTTTCCATTAATAATCGTAGGCGTTTTGTCATTAACTTCTAACTCAACATTTGAGTGAATAGCTTCATACGCATCTACACGTCCACTTCCAACCTCGAATACACTATAATCTTTAGATAACGGATCAGCTGTATTCATTAAGATTGATTTCACGTCTTCCGGCTTTAAATCTTTATTCGATTGTAGTAATAATGCCGATACACCTGCTACATATGGTGTGGCCATTGAAGTACCTGATAAACGTGAGTATGCATATTTATAGTCTTCTGTATGAGTTCCATCTACTGTTTGATCATTTACGTAAAACGGAACTGTTGAAAGAATTGAAACACCAGGAGCTGTTACTTCTGGTTTAATATCGTAGTTTACACGACTTGGCCCTCTTGAACTGAACGTAGCTAATTCATCAGAAGCTGTTTGCACCTTTGAAAAATCACCAAATGTGAAATCTGATATGCCCGATTTCAATGCAGATTGTATCGCTAAACCTTCATCGTTTGATAAAGAAAATGATGGAATTGCATCAGCTGACTCACCTAAGAATGCTTGGATTGGCCCTTCAGCTTTATTTGCTTCATCATTGTACATAATTACTCCAGCTGCGCCGTTTACTTTTGCATTTTTGATTTTATCAATTAATGCAATCGATCCCCGTTTAATGAAAGCAATTTTTCCTTTTACATCTTTCCCACTAAATTCCCACGTATTTCCTAATCCAACGTCTACTAATGGGAATGTTTTCCCCTTTAATTGTGTAAGATCATCTTTATAACTTCTCGCTAGCTGCCTTACTGTATAATTCTTTCCATTTTGTGTACCTGCATATTGATAAACATCAAGGGCAATTGAAGATGCTCCAACCGTTAATGCTAATGCAGCAGCTCCTGGTGAACCTAGTGTAAACATCTTATCGCCACTATTACCTGCAGCTACAACAGTTGTTACACCACTCAATACTGCATTGTTTACAGCAATAGAGGTTGCATAAAGTGGGTCATTTAATGTTGCGCCTAGCGACATGTTAATAACATTCATACCATCTTGTACTGCTCGATCTATTCCGGCAATGATCGCCTCACTTGTCCCACCACCACCTGGGCCAAGTACTCGGTAAGCATATAGGTCTGCTTCTGGAGCTGCGCCAACTGTTTTAAACTCACTGTTTGCTACACCACGTCCACCAATAATGCCAGCAACATGTGTACCATGTTCAGTATAATAATCCGCTCCATTTTGAGAGCCAGGTTTTCCAGCCTTCACCCAATCCGTATACGTCGTTTCCATTGGATCATTATCGTTATTAACAAAATCATATCCACCTTTGTATGCATCCTTTAAGTCTGGGTGGTTATAATCCATTCCGGTATCAAGAATTCCGACTTTTATTCCTTTACCAGTAAAACCTTCCGCATGTAAACGATCTAAACCATCATATGGTGTATAATTCGCTACTTTTGCTTCATCAGTTCTTAACTGGTCACTATCTTTTGCAGGAGGATCAATCGAAAATTTCTCGTTACTCCAAACCGTTTTTACAGCTTTTGATTTCAATAGATTTTTAATTTGATTTGCCGGTAAACTCATTGAGACACCATTAAATGCATGTTTATATGAACGATTAATCTTATAATCTATTTTTTTATTATGATCGCCCGTTAATATGTTCTTTACATCATTTGAAAACGTTTCATGGTCCTGATCGACTAGCTTATTAGCTTCAGAATCAGTTAAAGTTTGACCTTCAACACTTGCTTCGATTTGTGCAACTTTTGACGGTTTATTACTAAACTCGACTATGACACTTGTTTGATCTGAAGAGTTTAAATCAGTCTCAGAAGAAATTTGAAGACCAGTCTCTTCATTTGTTGAAAGTTGATTAAGGGCTGCTCTTTGTTCAGAAGATAAATTTGCAAGAATATCATCTACATTCCTCGGACTAGCTGCTTTTGTATTATGGGTTACATGTCCAAGTGAACCTAATATAAAACTCGATGTTAATGCTAAAACAGTAAAACTTTTTAAAACTTTACTCTTTTTCCCCATTTCACCAATCTCCCTATAAATATTTTGTTTATATTGATAGAAATTGTTCGATTTTTCATTAATAAGAACGCACAATCTACCAACTTTCGACTTTTTTCTATCCCCTTCCCTATTTATTGATTTCATTATACGTAATCAGAATTTTCAGGTAAAATTAATAATTAAAAAACTTTAATAAGAAAATCTTATTTTTCCTAAATCGACTTGGAAAAGCCGGAATAAAACTTCCAGATACTTAATTAAACTTTTCTCAATATAACAAACACATCGAAATTAACTTTTTTCTGACAAAACATTTTGAAATAAAAAACAAAAAAGAGAAGCTAAAATTTTTAGCTTCTCTCTACTTTTATTACAATCTGTCTCAGATACTAATTCAATTCGATTGCCTAATTTGAATCTAGATTTAGTTCTCCCCTGATGAAAATGTGCAAATAAATTGCCCAGTCTTCTTTCTCTAAAAGATATTAAATATTCTACTAAATTTAATAGAAATATAGTGTATTAGTTTCCAACGTATTTTAAGAAATTCATACACTTAGGTGTTCTTATCAGTTCTGAATATATATAATTTACGATCTTACATATTTATTTTGAACCCCATCTTTATATTCACGAATTTCACCTTTTCCAACTAGATAACTTAAATAGGCATTTGTCTCTCCTAGTGCTATCCACTTTTCTAGCACACTTGACCTCTTTGGAAGTAACGTATTTGATACTTGGAATGCACTCATCTCTCCTATAATTTGCTCGAGTACGAAACCAATTCGTTCTTCATAGTGATGAAGTAATTCCTTAATTCGCACTTGTGCATCATTAAAAATGGGACCGTGTCCTGGTAGAACTAATGATATTTTCATTAATTGCATCTGTTTTAATGTTTCAAGATACTCGCTTAATGGATTTTTATTTCCGTAGCCATGATATGAAATATAAGGAATTGTTTCTCTAGTCAAGTGATCTCCTGACAAAAGAATCTGTTCCTCACTATTATAAAAACAGATATGTCCATCCGAGTGACCTGGCATTTGTATGGCTTCAAAAAGAAGCTCACCAATTGGATATAGTCTATTTGTGTCTATGGTACACATGTTGTTTGGAAATTTATTTGCTGATGTATTCACGGGTTGTAGTTGCATTATTAGTTCCTGTGGCATGCCTGCTGATAAATAAAATCTTGAAAATGATTCTGCATCTAGATTATTCTGTGCAACTACTTTTTCTTTCTCACTTAGAAAAACATTCGCTCCAGTTTGCTGTTGTAATTGTCTTGCGTATTCAAAATGATCAGGGTGATGATGAGTTATCAAGATACGCTCAACATCACGATTCGGTTCGACCCCGTATTCAGTAAACGCAGCATTCCAGGCCAGGCGCGTTTCATTGCGATCCATTGCCGTGTCGATGATTGTCCACATTCCATCTCTACGTGCTAAATAACAATGAACATTATCATTCCAGAAAGGTAATGGAATTGTTACTTGATAAATGCCATATCCTTTCATTTTTTGGATAACTTCATTAATTAATTGCATAATTGGCTTTTGCACCTCTCCTTTAGCTGTTTACTATACTAAAATTCATTTCATACAATCTGATTATTTACAGCGTTTTTAACGATTTCATTTGTTTGGACTGGTTTTTCTTTTAGAAAAAGAGCACTTATTGCTGCGATCGCTGCAAGGACTGAGAAAAATATAAAAACTTTAGTGAAATTAAAATTTCCACCTGTACTAACAGTAATTAAATAACCAGCTACTAACGGAGTTACAAATGCCCCCAACTGACCACAACCATTAACTATTCCCGTTACACTACCGACAACTTCACTAGGGTATCTTTTTTGAAGTGCAGCTGTAAGAGAACCGGAGTTAAATGCTACAAAAAATCCTGAAGCCAATAGTAAAGTTAATAGCATTGGTGTATTTCCCTTACTAACAGAACCGAGCATCCAAAGCACAGGAATACATCCAATATAGGCGATTAGTGCGATTGGCTTCATTTTGTTAAATTTATCCATCAACCAACCACCCATTAAAATACTGATGATACTAATGATCGGAGGTAATGCTGATACAAATCCCATTTCCTTAATATTAAAGTTGTGTTGTTGGACTAAGAAAGTGCTAAGCCAAGTTGTGAATCCCCAAAGAATACCGATTTGACAAAACATCATTAAGCAAATCACATAGAAGGTACGATCTTTCAAGTAAATCTTGTGGTCAACTTTTTCCTTCGTTGTTACTTGTAGAGCTGCCCCTTTATTCTGATTTATAAAGTCTAATTCACTTTTACTTATTCTGCCTTTTTTATACATTTCTTCAGGTGTATCTTTAAAGAACAACCAAAGTAGTAAGATACCAATTACACCAGGAATGGCTAATGTGAAGAATACCGGTCTCCACTGACCATGAAATAAAGAAGCAGAGAGATTAGTTAAGACAATCGGTACAAGTGCTAAGCCAACGTAATTGGATGTATTAAATATTGAAAGTGCTTTACCGCGTTCTGAATAGGGGAACCAATTACTAATTGCTTTAGCCGAAGGTGGAAAATGATGCGCTTCCCCAAACCCTAAACCTATTCGCAAAGCAATAAACTGAGTAAAATTTTTGACAAATCCAGTGATTACACTTACTAAAGTAAATACAATTATGGCAACATTCATGACCTTTTTGGGTCCGAATTTATCAGCTAAAAATCCCGAAGTAACTTGACCAATCGCATACGCGAAAAAGAAGGCAGAAGCGATTTGTCCAACTTGGACTGGTGTTAAATTCATATCTTTTTGTATAAATGGTAAGAAAGTTAACACTGCCACACGATCAAAGTAATTGATTATATATAGTAGCCAAACGATAAACAGTATAACGTATTTATATCCCCATACTTTCCTTACTGCATTTGACATCTATTATTACTCCCCTTCCTTTATTGGCTTTTCCTATTTTTTAATCTTTCAATAAATTCCTAACCTCATTAACAATACCGTCCCATACCTTTGAATCTGGATCAATAATTTCAAAATGTTCTACATTAGGTAACGTAATCATCTTAACTTGATCACCTGCTTTTTCAGCAAGTTCTTTATATATGGCACTTAATTTTACTGGAACATTTACATCTAAATCACCATGAATCAATACTTGGGGAACTTTTAACGGAAGCAATTGAACTGGTGAAACCTCAGCATATCTTTCAGGCACTTCAAATGGTGTACCACCTACATAGTCAGTTACTGGGTTATCAATATTCATATTTTTTACTATTTTTTGTTTGTAATTGATTAGGTTATTCATAAGTTCTAAGTCAATTATGCCGCCTAAACTAATTACACCTTTAAGTAATAGGGGAGCACTGAACGTTTTTAATATGCTATCTTCTTGTAGACGATGACGGCCAGCTAACCAGAAAGCAAGTTGACCTCCAGCTGAATGACCCATTGCAACCACTTTTGATAAATCTAAGCAATATTGTTCGGCAATTGTTTCTAAAAAATCTGTAGCATTGGCAACATCCTTCAAAGTACCAGGATAAGCACCCCCACTATTGCCTACCCGTCTGTATTCAATATTCCAAGTTGCTAGTCCACGTTTTGAAAGATCTTCCGCAACGGCATCCATTAAATCTGCCGCAAATATCGATTTCCAAAATCCTCCATGAATAACGACAACTACAGGATGTGGTCCTGGACCTTCAGGAATACGCAATTCCCCATATTGCCACTGATCATCACCATAATTCAAATGTATCTTTTTTGTTTTACCTATTTCACTATCAACTATCATGTAAACGCCTCCATTTCTCTGGATACCTAAGGATTCATTTAAATTATTAAACTCACTTCTCTCCTCCTTTTTCCATTTGAATACAAATTAAAAACAACTTCAAATTAAGTAGTATTACATAATACTACTCTTATAGAATGTATTATAGTTATTTTTCAGAATATTATCAATATTTATTTTAACAACAGGAGTATTTTCCGATACTACTACACATCAAACAAATCTATTCAATCATGAAGCATTCATATAAAGATTAAAAACTTAAAAATTATGAATCGTTGTATAGCTTGATTATTTTGTTCAATCTAGTAGTATTTAGATATACTCATATACAATTAACAACAAAAAATAAATATATTGTAAAAGGAGGTACATATGGTTGAACTTTTAAAAAAAATAGGATTATCTGACCTTGAAGCACGTTGTTATTTAGCATTACATGAAGAGCCTGGAATTTCTGGTTATGAAGTAGCTAAAAGAGTGTCGGTTTCTCGTACTAATGTTTATTCCGCTTTGAGATCATTAACGGACAAAGGTGCTTGTAGATGCATAGAAGGAGATCCGGCTCGATACGATGCTGTTCCTATTGAACAATTAACAAAACATTTACAATCAGAATTTGAACAAGTAACAAAAGTATTAGTAAACCAATTAAAATCTCCAACTATAATTGCTCCTTCTTTTTATAACTGGCAAGGAGATAAGCAACTAAGTACAACTATTCGTCGAATTATTGCCAATGCAGAAGATTTCATTGTAATAGACATTTGGTCAGAAGATTTACATTGGTTTGAGGATGACTTAATTGATGCTGAAAATAGAGGTGTCAATGTGATTCTCATTACAATTGGAGAATGTAAAACAACGCTTAAGAACATTTTTGTCCATTTACGAAGTGAAGATTGGAGTATCTCTAATTTAAGAAATTTTTCAATCTTATGCGATTCAAAGAAAGCTTTAATTGGTGGATTTGGAAATTCAACAAAACTCACTGCCTTAGAGACTGACCATCCATCAGTTGTTGGAATGTTAAAGACTGCTTTTTACCATGATCTAATCATGCAGCATATTGAAAAAGATCTTCAGTCTGAACTTTTAGAGAGATATGGTGAAAAATACAAAAAAATATTGGATTTTTATGCTTTTGAAAAGGGTTGGAATATCTAAGATTATTAACAAGCTGAACAGGTTATCGGAAGACTACATACAGAACAAGAATGGCTTCAACTTTTTGTTCGATTTAAAAAAAAATACCACCTCTAAAGAGGTGGTATTTTATATATTTTCGATTAAACTTCTTCCCATAATAACTAAACAACACAGACTTATTCTCTACTGTATTCCTCTACCCCACTTTACTTCATTATTTAAAGTAAAGCACCAGTTTATTAAAGTATAAGTCTAAAATAAGTGTATTAATGCATTAACATCCTCAAGGCTTACTAGCAATCAATCTATTTTAAATATTACTAATAATCACTTCTACTAGTTTTTGTTAAGACGATTCTTCCATACATACGTTAAAGTAATAAAGATGTAGATGCAAAGTGTAATAATCGTTACGATTGCAGGTGTCGTGAAAATGATTCCGATTAGAATCATAACTAAGGCAATTATCGCAGCCCATGTCGTATACGGAAACCATTTAACCGAATAGGCACTTGGTTTTACAGCTGGCTGTTTACGTGATTTCAAATGAGCAATGGCAATGATCAACCAAATGAATAATACGGTATACCCCAGTGATCCCATCAGGAAATCGAATGTCTTGCTTCCAGCAAATAAAGAAATCAGCACACCGATAAATAATGTGGAAGTACACATTAATATTGCATAAACAGGAACTTTTTTCTTCGTTAATTTTGAAAAGACTTTCGGAATGCGACCGTCCACCGCTTGCGTATACAGAACACGGGATGAACCATACAATCCAGAGTTCATGGATGAAATAATAGCTATTAAGACAACGGCATTCATAATATGGTCAGCACCTGGAATTCCAATCATTTTAAATACCATCACAAACGGACTTTCAGGAACCCCATTTACTTTGTTCCAAGGAATTAAGCTAACGATAATGAAAAATGGAATGATATAGAAAGAGATGATTCTAACCAATGTACTGCGAACGGCTTTTGGAACCACTTTTTCGGGATTTTTCGTTTCTGCTAATGTAACTCCAATTATTTCTGTACCACCATATGAATAAATTACTACTAGCATTGCCGTGATCAAACCTTTTGGTCCATTCGGAAAGAATCCGCCATGGTCAGTTAAGTTAGAGAAACCGACTGCTTTATGATCACCAAAATTCACAAGCAGCAATATTAAGCCAGCCACTATGAATACAATGATGACGGTAATTTTAATTAATGCAAGCCAGTACTCCGTTTCGGCAAAAACCTTTACAGATAGCAAGTTGATTGTTGTAACTAACACAGAAACTGCTAATGCCAGCATCCAGATTGGATAATTAGGCAACCAATATTGAATGAAAATGGCCGCAACAACTGATTCAGCCGTGATGTTTAATACCCACATTTTCCAATAAATCCAATCAAGGAAATAGGCAGGATACTTTCCTAAAATAGTTTGGACAAGATCTCTGAACGTTCTTGCACCGCTATTACGAACCGCCATTTCAGCTAAACCTTGCAAGATGAATAAAAGAATGATGCCTCCTATCAAGTATGCAATTAGTACCGATGGGCCTGCCATATCAATTGCTGAACTACTTCCTTTAAATAAGCCAGCCCCGATGGCACCTCCTAACGCCATCATCGTAATATGCCTTGAAGTCATTGTCCTTTGTAAATTACGCTTGTCCTTTTCCATATCCTAACCTCCTAAAAAATCAAAAAAGGCATATCGTCTCTTTCTTCATAATCAAATGAAAAAAGAGACGACATGCCTTAAGCTCACCGCGGTACCACTCTCATTGGCTCTTTACGAACCCTACTTTAAAAACCTTGTAACGAAGGTCAATCGTTAAAACTCGAGAATAGATTACATCTAAACTTTCGCTTTACCACTCCCAGGCAAGTTCAAAGTATCATTGGACTGCGTTGCACCAACCCGCAGCTCTCTTAACCGAACAATTATCTTTTACTACTCCTGATCTTTGCGTTTTGAAAAACATTTCTGAATATTTTTTATAATAAATAATACTATACGGATGAGAAACGGAGTTGTCAACAGTTTTTTCAGAATAATAATTTCAAAGAAACAACTGATCGGCGAATTTTTTCATTACCCAGTTTTGGTGTAGTAAAGTCATTTTCTTTAAATTTACTAGACATTTTTAATTGTTCTAAACTGTAAAAAAAGACCGCTATAGCAGTATTCGCAATGTTCAACTAACACATATTTTATTTTTTTCTCAGTAATGGTAAATCCGAAAAAATAAAAACAAATGAAAAAGATATAGAAGTTGATAAAATACTATCAAAATTTATTTCTGAAGGCTGTTTTAAATATAAAAATATAAATACAATACAACTACTTATACCTAAAGTAATAATAAATTTATATAACCTTTTTCGTATATCAATCCACTTTATATTTTTTAAATTTATTAATGTTAAAGCTAAGACATAAATGAGGAATAAACCAAGAAAAATTACATAACCAAATACAAATTTAATGGCAAATGGATGATCAAAATTCATATAAACAATAAATAATGTCATGATCAAACCTACTATACCTAGCCCATACATAATGATTGTTACAATATTTTTCTTCATCAATTATCACCTCAAATTAAAAAGCAAAATTATTACTGCTCCGATAAGAGTCAAAATAACACTCAATTTTATACTTAACCAGTAAATTTTATTAAGCTTATTATACTTTTCTGTGTAGCCTCTATATGCTGATTTAACTATTTCATATACTTCTATTTCAGTTTCCTCGTAACTCTTTTCATCACTTTCATTTATAAACTGTTCGAGTTTAGGAAATAGCAATTTATTTATCTTTCGAGAGGTAGAAAATCGCCAAATTAATTGAAATAGACCAAATCCTACGTTCCATAAAAAGAACAAATTGCTAAAAGCCCCCAAATAATTTGATTTTATATTTTCCCCAAAGGCCATAGCAGTTCCTATTAATAGCACCAACATGAAAGCGATTAAAATTGTAACCATGATCGAAGTTACAGGCTTAATCCGATATAGTTTTTTTATATCTACTAAAATTTCTTTTTTAGTCCCCATCATTACTATGTTTTTTTGATTCATCAAATTCATCCCCATATAGTTCTAATTAACTTATAAATGCAGTAACAAATTAATTATATCTAACCTATCAATTTTTGTAATTCGGGGGAATTTTACACTTTCTCTATAATTTTTGAGTTCTCTTCTGCAAATTATTTCTCTTAAACAAATACATTTTTTTATTTTGCTTGATGTTTTTTTATTCAAATGAGGTATCGTTCTTTTTTAATTTTTATCCCTTCAAAAGAACCCGGTATTTTTAATATAATATGTTTTTTCTAAAATCAATAGAATATTTAATATCAATAATAATATAATAAAAAACAATAATGATTTATTGAAAAACGATAAGACACGTGATAAAATCAACCTATCATTTATTTTGTGGAAAATTTAATTAACGAGGTGCTTTATGAAAAAAGCTACGACACTCTTTTTAAAAATAGCTGTTATTTTTATAGGAATCCCAGTTCTTGCATTGTGCGTATTTTTGGTGCCTAAATTCGCGAATTTTGCTGGAGATTTGTATCCAAATCTTACTTATATGAAATCGCTTGTTTTAATTGATATATACGCAGCAACGATCCCTTTTTACTTTGCTCTGTATCAAGCTTTTAAACTGTTAGGCTATATTGATAAAAGCCAAGCGTTCTCGGAATTATCAGTAGAGGCCTTAAAAAAAATAAAATACTGTGCCATTACGATCAGTGCCTTGTACCTACTAGGTATGCCACTTTACTATCTGATGGCGAAAAAAATTGACCCACCTAGTGTCATGCCAATGGATTTTGTCATTATTTTCGCCTCCATGGTAATCGCTGTTTTTGCTGCAGTTCTTCAAAAACTTTTACAAGAAGCTATTAATATAAAATCAGAAAATGATTTAACGATCTGAGGTGACTATCATGGCGATTATCATAAATGTAGATGTGATGTTGGCAAAAAGGAAAATGAGCCTAACAGAACTTTCGGAGAGGGTTGGAATTACTATGGCGAATCTTTCCATTTTGAAAAATGGAAAAGCAAAAGCTGTTCGCTTCTCAACATTAGAAGCGATCTGTAAGACTTTGGATTGTCAGCCGGGTGATATTTTGGAGTATAAAAGTGAAGAAGACACTTAATAAAAACAGATAGCAACTTTCTTCAACCAATGAATTTTTATAGCCAAATTAAGATGAAGGGATTGCATTTAGCTATCCCTTTTCTGCGTTTATAATTGTTATTAATGTTAAAGTTGCATTAATCTTAGTGGCAAAAAATGTGATGTGATTATGATTAAACAAAAAAAACTGAATACGATTTATATCATTTCTTTTTAACGACCTTCCTATCATATCTTGTTTTTATAAAATAAAGTATTATTGCGATGCCAAGAGTTACAATTGAAATAATATTTTCTATTTTTGTATTATCTACAGTTATATAGAGTAAATTTACGATGATAATCAAAAAAAAGAAAATAGTTTTATATTTTCGAGCGATCATTCCCATGAAAACAGCTCCTTTTATTACTTAAAGTTAACTCATATTTATTTATTCTATTAACAGTTTAAGTAGTCCTGTCTTTATTCAAATAATCTACTAGAGCAGCGAGGTAATTAATTTATTTTAGATAATAACTCATACAAAAAGACTTAAAAAGGTGGCTTTAATAATAGACTTATTTTCAATATTTGTCTCTAAAGCCTGTCCGATTCTAGCTCACGAACCTCAACACTGTCAGTAGATTGGCAACATTCTTTCCCTTTAGGATTTTCTTTTTTTATTCTTCAATTACTTAAGCAAAAGTTTATAATATGAAAAGGTGAAAAAAATGAGCTATATATTTCGTTTAAATTTAAAAGTTTGTGGAGGTAAGAATGGGACTGTTTGATGTATTTTAAAAAAAGGGAAATAAAAAATTTCATTTAACATTGCAACTTAATGCACGGTTACTACCTATTGACCGCGGTGAGTTTTTCGAGGACCCTATTAACGAAGCTTTAGAGTCTAGTAAATGTGGAACCACAGATGGTGGTGGAACGATGCAACAGGAAACAGGCGAAATAGAATTTTGTGATATAGAAATTCTTCTTAAAGATAACAAAATGGAAAACGTTGATAAACTACTGCAAATTATTGATCGTATTGACGTACCAAAGGGTTCTTTACTGCTAGCCGATGGGTTCGAACAATCTGTTGGAACACTTGAAGGTCTATCTTTATATTTAAATGGTACCGAATTGTCAGAAGAAGTGTATCAAAACTGTGATATTAATTATGTAATTGAAAAAATTGATGAACTGTTAAATGGTTCTGGTCGATTTTATAGTTATTGGGAAGGTACAGAACATACAGCTTTATATTATTACGGTATTTCATTTGAAGAAATGAAGCAAAAAATGACTTCGTTTTTATCTGAATATCCACTTTGCCAAAAGTGTAGAGTAGAACAAATTGCATAGTATATAATATCCGTAAATGGAACAAGCATGTAGAAAAATTCTCTACATGCTTGTTCTTTAGAAGAATAAAACGAAACTCATAATGGATAATCATTATGATATTTATAGAAAATAAGAGTCTAAAAAACTTGGTAACAGTCTTTATTCTGCTTTTTCTACCATAGATTGATAAATTTCCTTAAGAGACCACACTTTCCCTTTCTCATCTTTGTAAACGACATGTTCGCTTTGAAAGTGGACTGGGGAATCCAAACCCGCAGCCGCAGCTAATCGGAATAAACCTTCGCGCATTGAAATTAGATAATTCGCTGTTCGATATTTTTTTTCATCAATGACAAGGGCTTTTTGTAAATCAGGATCTGTTGTGGCCACACCGACTGGACATGCATTGGAGTGGCATTTTAATGCTTGAATACAACCAACCGTAATCATAAACCCTCTTGCGATATTAACAAGGTCAGCCCCCATTGCTAGTGCAATTGCTACTCGATCTGGAGAAAATAATTTCCCTGAAGCTATTATTTTCACTTGGTCACGAACACCATATTTTCTTAAAGCATGATCCAATAATGGTAATGCAGATTTAATTGGCAACCCTACACTATCCGCCAGTTCTTGGTATGTTGCACCCGTCCCCCCTTCACCACCGTCTACAGTAATAAAGTCAGGGCTCTTCCCAGTACTTTTTATATGTTTTGCTAATTCATCAGCTTCATCACTACTTCCAATAACCACTTTCATTCCTACAGGTTTTCCTGTTTGTTCTCGGATTTGTTCCATAAAGTCAAACAAAGTAGGAAAATCTTGAAACTCTCGAAAACGATTAGGACTATCAATCGATTTATATGGTTCTACCATTCTGATCCTAGCAATTTCCTCTGTTACCTTCTCGCCATCAATATGCCCACCACGTGCTTTAGCACCTTGAGCTAGTTTCAGTTCAAAAGCCTTTATTTCAGGAATTTTACTTTTTTCTATCAATGCATCCCAATTAAAATTACCTTCTTTATCTCTAACTCCAAATAAACCTGGGCCAATTTGCATGATAATATCAACACCACCTTTTAGATGGTATTCCGACAAACCACCCTCACCTGTATTCATCCATGTCCCCTTCGCAATTGCTAACCCCTCTGAGAGTGCAGTAATAGCATTTTCACCTAAGGAGCCATAGCTCATCGCTGACATACCAATCTGACCTTTTACGATAAAAGGATACCTTGTATTTTTACCGATCACTATTGCATCACTATCATCCAACAAATATGCAAGTGATTCATTCTTTTCTAATCGTTCTTCCTTCTGTGTAAATAAAGGCTCATTTATCAATAAATATCGGTTTGTTGTAACGTTTATTTCTTGGTCCATTTTTAATTCTTCTGACAGTTTTGGGAACATCGTATTTCTAATATAATATCCTTTTTCTTCAAAATCTCTTTTAGACCCAAACCCAAGGACATCTCGTTTATATTTTGCTTTTTTGACAATATGCTCATATTCATCCCTAGAAAAAGGTTTACCTTCTAAGTCATTGTTAAATAAATACTGACGTAACTCCGGTCCGATAGTTTCTAAGAAGTACCTTACTCGTCCTATTACGGGGTAATTACGTAGTATTGGATGCTGCTTCTGTCTACGATCAATAATAAACAAATATAATATACCTATTATCAAAACTAAAAGTACTAAGGCAGCAAATACGAATCCAAGGATAATTAATCCATTTGTTATATTCAATTATAAATCCCCCTCGCAAAAGTTCCGTAACATTACTATCAAATTTATGCTAAATTAAAATACTTCATTCTAATTGTTAACAAATCTGTACTAGTTGAGCATACAAATTTAAAAAAGGTGAATTATTAACCATAAAACTTATTATTCAATCATTCATCTTAGACTGTTAACTTTAAGGAGCTTTCTAGAAAAAGAAAGTTATATAACTCTCCTTAATCATTTTATACTTTACACATTTCCTTCCAATTTATACGATGCTCGCATTAAACTTCCTAATCCATTAAGAAAACCACCTAAAATAGGTGGCTTTAAATATACTTCCGATGAATATTCTTCCCATCATAACTAAACAAAACAGACTTACCTTCTATATTCGTCTCCAAATGAACCCCTCTACCCCACAACTGATGAATATAAGGCATTACTTTCTCAACATACTTCACATCAAGTTCCATATTTTCATAGGAATGCTTCAAATAAAGCTCCCCATTTTTTAAATAATCGCCCTCTTGAACAACAATATATGGGAATCCACCATTTACCCTACTAACAACTAGCTGATTTCTAACATTTTCCCATGTTTTATCTTTTTGATTTATGTTAAATACCTTATTTTAAGACTAGTCATTCATTTAACAAGTTTAATATTGATTCTATAACTACATGCCATGCATCCGATTTCGGATTAATGATTTTAAAGTGGTCCGCGTCTTGGATGGTATTAAGAATAACATTGTCACCTGCAGCTTTTGCAGCTTTTGCAAACTCCATACTAATACGAATCGGCACATGAATATCTAGTGAACCGTGAATAAGGACAAGTGGTAGACTAATGGGTAAGAGAGAAATTGGTGATCCTTCTTTATACCTATTTTGAAGGTCATTTGGAGGTCCACCCATTAGATCGCGTGTTGGATTTTCTCCAACTTCTGTATTCAATTCTTTTAGATGATGAATTTCGTACATAAGGTCCAAATCGGATACTCCCGCAAGACTAATTGCACCTTTCAACATCAATGGATTTTTGGTATTTTTTAGAATGCTATTTTGAGGAAGTTGATGTCTTGCAGCAGTCCATAAGGCTAGATGCCCACCAGCAGAATGTCCAATCGTGAAAACCTGCTGTAAATCAAGTGGATAGGAATCAGCAAGAATTCGAACAAAATCTACCGCTTGACCACAATCAAGAAAAGTACCTGGCCACCCTCCTCCTTTTTGCCCAACCCGACGATATTCAATATTCCAAGTAGCTATACCTCGAGCTGTTAAATCTTCTGCAAATTTATCCAATTGATCTAGCTTAAATTGTTCTCGCCAAAAACCTCCATGAATAATAATTGCAACTGGAAAAGGGCCATTACCTGAAGGCAACCTTAAGTCTCCAAATTGATTTTTATTTTCTCCATAAGCAATTCGATACATTCTATTCTTTCCTTCACATTCATATTTTGTTTTATTTTATCATTAAATTTATCCTTTTGAAGATTGCTGTTTATTTTCCATTCGTACGATGTCATTTACTTATTCCCATGTCAGTTTTCCTTATGCAACAACGCATGCGTTTAGTTGTATTTGATTTTGACTAAGTTGTTAAATGAATTTAACTAAATTAGAATCTAAAGATATAAATCGTCGCATATAGTCTGAATTTCGGTTCCTATTTCGTGATTATTAAGTCATATCCTATTGTTCCAGTTTTCTCAGTCAGTGTTAAATCTTGTAATTTAGTTACATGTTTAGAAATCTCAATATTGCACTTTTTGCAAATTAATTTCATAAATTGTAATCCTCACTTAACCTATAATATATTCAATTTAACTAATTTCTATCTATACCTTTTGCAACTAATCTGACACTTAGCTGAACAACATGAATCAACTAAGTAACTCTTTTTTGTCTTTTGTAATCAATATTGAAAATGAAAGCACTTTCTAAAAACTTATTGACACGACCTATTTATTGGTTATATAATAATTGTTTTGACAAAAAAGTTTTAAGTGTTATGCTTATATAGGTTAGTAATTAAATGGAGGTATAGATTATGTTTGAAGTTGGTGATAATATTTTTTATCCTTTGCAAGGTGCAGGTGTAATCGAATCTATCGAAGAAAAAGAAGTACAAGGTGAAATACAACAGTATTTTATTATAAGATTACTCATTAAAAAGATGGAAGTAATGATTCCAATTTCGAAAATGGATAATTCCAGAATTCGAATGGTCGTTGATTCATATACGCTCGACAACATACTAAAAAATTTTCATAATGGAGAATCTGATCGTTCTCTTTCTTACAAACAAAGATTTAAGCTAAATACTGAGAAAATGAAAACAGGTAATATTGAAGAAGGCGCTGAAGTAGTACGTGATTTAATGCGCATAGATAAAGAAAAACCTCTTAATTCAAGTGAAAAACAGATGTTAAGTAACGCAAGTAAAATATTTATAAGCGAACTTGGATTAGTTAAAGGGATCCCAGAAATTCAGGCCAAAGAACTATTATTTGGGTAAGAAATAATAATTTAAACTTACGTTAATGAAGATTACAGAATTTCAAATTTTCAAATCGTGTATGCAACAAAACTCCTTAAATTAAGTAAATAGTAAAGCCCCTTTAGTTCTATGCTATTATTACACCTTTTAAATTCCATTAATAATATATGTTAATAATAAAATTAAATAAATGATAACTTAATACACCAAATGTGTTGAATTGAGTCCTTCAGTAATGCTCATTTTATATCTATTCAATATCCTTTATTTATTCAACGTCAAAAAAGCATCCAATTTAACTGGATGCATATTTAAGTATTCCACTTAAAAAGAGTGAATCTTCTAGCTGTGTGCACTCTTTTAGTTTAATTAATCCATCTAGCTCTAGTTCCTTAGCCAGTTTTTCAATCATATTTGTATCATTTTCCAAGGAGTTTTTAATGTTGATTAAAAAGAAATTTCCTCTTGTTGCAAGTCGAAGGCTCTTTAATAGATTCTCTTTACTCATTTTCTAATCTCCCTTCTAAATTATATTAATTCGATACAGTAGAGGTTATCTCCTGTAACTTCAATTAAATTACAAATTTTTAAAGATTAATTAATTTAAACTCCATAGTATATAACGTCAAAAATAAGTAATAAAAGTCAGAATGATTTTCCAAATAAGACAATAAATTTTTGATTCCTTGTTCAACCAGATAATCCTTAGTTGAACAAGTTTAATCTACTTTAAACAAACTACCTTCTTAATGATATTTTGTAGATATTTGTATATTCATTTTATTTGGGCTATAATACTTTAAACCATTTTCTTTATCAAGATTCACGTTAGATTTTCCCCTTATTCTATTTATGAATAAGGGTTTTTTATATTATAAAAAAAGTCAGATTCTACTTGATAGAATCCAACTTCTTTGAGTTAACTATGCTTTTTTAACATTAGTTGCTTGTGGTCCGCGTTGCCCTTGTTCTACTTCAAATGTTACTGCTTGCCCTTCATCTAATGATTTGAATCCATCAGTTTGAATTGCTGAAAAGTGAACGAATACATCATCTCCATTTTCACGTTCGATGAATCCAAATCCTTTTTCTGCATTAAACCATTTTACTTTACCTTGTTCCATTTTTGTTACCTCCTAATGTGCCTTACACACATTGTAATATTTCTATTTTAGCAATTTAGTTAGTAATAATCAAATTCCCCTAAATAAAAGGACCTTCTTGAATTCACCACAGCAAATGAAAGTTTAAAACGTAGTTAAACAGGACTACAAGTCACTGAAAAATTATGATTTTCACACTCATTACGAGTTCTTTAGTTAAGTAGTTGCGGATAAATGAACTATCAGACTCTAACTCACGAAAAAAATATTGCCAATTATTAACTTTTTAGTTTGATATACTGAGCTGGGCATATGAAATTGTTGTTCCTCTAATTTGGAGATTCGCGATGCACATAATATTTCTAATGACGTTAAAAACATACTTAAGAAGGAACACAGGGTTTATGATGTTCATGTCCTAAAAGAATAAATATAATAACCGCACATCTCTGTGCGGTTTTAAAAAACGAAAAGATCTCTATTTTCTGCGAAAGGATTATGTTTTAAACTTGGTCAAGTCTAAGCACTTTTTTTCCCGAATAGATCCTTTTCCGCTAAGTTTAATGTGAATTTGAACCTTTAACCTCACGATGCAATTTCATCATTCTTCATTTTAGAAACATTATTATTCTTTGTGGCTACGCTGACAGCGGTCATAGCTATTACATTTATAGTAAGTGCTATTATCCCCACATTTATATCCTTCACCCACTGTGGAAGTAAAGGAAACAGTGTTCCAATAGTGCTTTGTGAAAGGGTAATGTATGCTACCGTAGCAACCCCCATAATGATTCCCACGAATGCCCCTTGCTTCGTTACAAAATTATTTCTCATTAAGCTAAATATCATAGCTGGAAACAACTGTGTAACCAAACTGGACCCCATTAATAATAATGCGACAATCGTACTACTATTAAACGTAAAAAATAATGAAACAAGAGCTACTACAGGTACTAAATACCTAGCCAAACTTACAATCTGCTTATCAGTAGCTGAAGGTACAAATACTCCATATACATTTTTGGCCAGCAAAGTAGCCGCAGACATTAATAGCATCGAACCTGGCACTAATGCTGTGAGTACTCCTGCAGCGCCAATCACTCCCATTACCCATGGGTCGAAAGCTAATTTAGAGAGACGTAATAAAGATAGATCAACCTCATCCGGCTTCAAACCAGGAATTTGAAGAATTGCGGCAAAACCGGCAAAGAACACAAAGAGTAAGATAAGCTGATATAGTGGCATAATAATTGTATTTTTGCGGAACGTTTTTTCGCTTTTTCCTGAATAAATTGCGCCGAATGCATGCGGATACATATAGAAACCAAGAGAAGTTAGCAAAACCGTAGAGATAAACCATGATATGCTTAATCCCTTACTAGGCAAAGTTAAAAACCCTGGCTTCGCTGTATCGATTGCTTCAAACATGTGATGATACCCACCATAATAATGAAGCGGTAAATAGATTCCTAAAAATACGGTAACCCCTAGGATCATAATATCTTTGGCAACTGCTGTCCAAGCAGAACCATGGATTCCTGAGACCATCACATAAATGGTAAGAACAATAACTGCAATCCAAATTGCTACTGTTGGAGAAATCGCTCCGTAAGATGCCTCTGAAACAATACTGCCCAAACCTTTCAATTGAAGAACTAGATATGGGATGACAGCGACTACACCCACAATTGACACAAGGACACCTAAATATGGACTATTATACTTACTAACGAAGAAGTCCGATTGTGACAATAGCTTCTTTTCTTTTGCATATCGCCAAATAGCTGGAACATACCAATACGACATAATCAATGCTAATGTACCATATATTAATATATAAAAAGTAGGGCCACCTTTACCGTATGCCCAACCGCTTCCTCCTAAAAAGGTAAAAGTCGAATACGTTTCCCCTGCCATTAACAAAAAGATAAAAATCGTACCAAAACCTCGACCCCCAACTGTCCACTGTTCAAGGTTCATATCTTTACCTTTCCGCGCTCTAATGCCAATTGAAAGTGCAAAAATTATAGATGCAATGATAATAAGAAGTGCGACATTCATTACTAAATTTCCCTCCTATTTTTAGGATCTAGTTTAAATATAATCGCCATAATTCCCGATGTAATAACCACCCATATTACAATCCAAAAAAGAAAAAAAGGCATTCCCAAAATATAAGGGTTAACTTTATTCACAAAAGGAATTCCTCCTAGAAATCCAATAAAAGGAATTACCGCCAAAAAACCAATAAACTTCAAAATTATTCCTCCTCCTATTTTCTTGAAATTAGTGATAGTAGATCATTCGATGCAAGGATAGTTTAAAAAATAAGCAAGTAGTACTCGCTCTATTCAAATTATAAAAAATATTAAGATAATTCACCTTAAAAATATTTACGTATTTTTTAATTATCTTTACTATATTAAGAAAGTATATTAGTCAAATGAGTTTACATTTGTAACTCCATCTTATCGTGACATTTGCCGTACGAAAGTATAAGGATAAACAAATCGAATAAAATTTAATGATCCAAATAAAAATGGAATCCACACTTTTATGCGTGTGGATTCCATTTTTATTATTTATAAACTCTTTTAATTTCAATACTTTATATTAACATTTCTAATGCAACTAAACTTCCATTATGTTGAATAAGAATTGACAAAATTCTAATCAGATTTGCAGGTTAAAGTAGAAACCAATTCATACAAAAAACCACCTAAAATAGGTGGCTTTAAATATACTTCCGATGAATATTCTTCCCATCATAACTAAACAAAACAGACTTACCTTCTATATTCGTCTCCAAATGAACCCCTCT